>CAZWTY010000016.1:0-58031 GCA_964637565.1 uncultured Desulforapulum sp. | reverse complement strand
AGATGACGATGTCATCTGCTCGTAAGAAACAACACCGTCGAGCGCGAGTTGCAGTTCCTCAGGAGTCGATGCAGGGATCCGCCCCAGCAGAATATCCGGCATCATGTCCATTTCCGGCATGTCGGCCGGATACTGTCCGAATATGGAATCTCCACTGGCATCCCAGTCGATCGGATTACCCTGGCTGTCGAACAGATCCGAAACCTCCACTACGGCCAGGAAATGAAAGATTACTTCTGGATCAACGACATGACACCCCGGATGATCATCCACCCCTACCGGACCGACCTCAATGGCTCCGATCTTTCGGACTACACCGACCCGGACGGTAAAAAGGTGTTCATGGAAATCGTGAACACGGTAAAATCCCAAGGATCCGGATTCGTGCAGTACAAGTGGCAGGCCAATGACCGGCCTTCGGTCATCGTGCCCAAAATCTCCTATGTCAAAGGGTTCGAACCCTGGGGCTGGGTCCTGGGCACAGGAATCTACATCGATGACGTGAACGCCGAGATCGACCGGCACATCGAAAAAATCGCCGGGCTGTCCATTGTGATCTGCATGGTGAACGTCCTGATCTTTTCCTACATCATCCGGGTCAGCTACCTGACGCACAAGAAGCAGCGAAGCGCCGAACAGGAACTGAAGAAAACCAAGTCCACCCTGGCCCTATCTGAAAAAATGGCCTCCCTGGGACGGCTCTCCGCCATGGTGGCCCACGAGATCAACAACCCGCTGTCGGGCATCCTGTCCTACGCCAGACTGTCCACACGGGTTCTTGAAAAAGAAGAACCCGGACCCGCCGACCTGGAAACAGTCAAAAGCAACCTTTCCGTCATCAGCGGTGAAACGAAACGTTGCGGTGACATCGTGAAAAACCTTCTCCTTTTCGCCCGGCGTTCCATCGGCAACGTGGAGCAGGTTCATCTCAACGATATCGTGGCTTTGTCGGCCAGGGTCATCGATCACAGCGCGAAAATGAAAGGAATCGAGTTAAAGACGACCCTGGACGAAAAGGATGACACGGTCCGCTGCGATCCCGGGGCCATCCAGCAGATCCTGGTGGCGCTGATCGTCAACTCCATGGACGCCTCGTCCAGCGGAACCCGGATCACCCTGAAAACGGAATGCGGCGACCCCGACCATGTGCGCTTCAAGGTGATCGACCAAGGCCACGGCATCGCCGAAAAGGATCTGCCCTTTATTTTCGACCCGTTCTTTTCCACCAAGGATTCGAACTCAAGCCTGGGCCTGGGCCTTTCCGCCGTTTACGGCATCGTCCAGAGCCATTCGGGAACCATTCACGTGGATTCCACCCAGGGGAGGGGCACACGCTTCACCGTCACCCTGCCCCGGATATACAGCGAGCAACCGCAAGATGCATAACACAGGGAGAAAGTAAAAATTCATGAAGCCTTCAGACATCGCCATACTGATCGTGGATGACGAGGCGTCCATCCGGAACGCCCTTGCCCAGTGGTTCGAGATGGACGGCTACAGGGTCAGCACAGCCGAAGACGCCAACACGGCGTTGATGAAGCTTCAGGAAGGCCCCTGGGACATCGTGATGCTGGACATCAAGATGCCGGGGATCGACGGACTCGAGCTCCAGCGCCGGATCAAACGGATCGACACCAACATCGTCACCATCATCATGACGGCTTTCGCCTCGGTGGACACCAGCATCCAGGCCCTGAAAGAAGGGGCTTTCGACTACATCGTGAAACCCGTGGACCCGGACGAGATGAGCCACCTGATGCGAAACGCGGTGGAACAGCGACGGCTCTACTGTGAAAATCTCAAGCTCAAGCAGCATATCGAAGGATTCACCTTTTCCGACGAGATCAACGGCGAGAGTCCGGCCATGAAAAAAGCCCTGGAAAAGGTGGTGGAGGTGTCACGAACCGACAGCACGGTGATCATCAAAGGCGAAAGCGGGAGCGGCAAGGAACTCATCGCCCGGGCCATCCACGCCAACAGCGGCCGGCGGTACTTTCCCATGATCACCATCAACTGCGGGGCCTACCACGGGGGCATGCTGGAAAGCGAGCTGTTCGGTCACGAGAAAGGTGCCTTTCCCGGAGCCCTTTACAGACGGCAGGGAAAACTTGAGATGGCCGACAAAGGCACCCTGTTTCTCGATGAAATCGGTCAGATCGGCGAAAAAATGCAGGCGGACCTGCTCCGGGTCATGGAAACCCGGCGTTTCACCCGGCTGGGAGGTGACCGGGAGATCGACGTGGATTTCCGCGTGATCTGCACCACCACCCACGACCTTGAAAATGCGGTCCAGGCCGGTGTGTTCCGGAAGGACCTGTACTACCGGCTCAACGTGGTCACCATCACCCTCCCCCCTTTGCGGGAACGCAGGCTGGACATCCCGGCCATCGCCCGGTCCTTCATCA
The DNA here is from genome assembly GCA_964637565.1 of uncultured Desulforapulum sp. GTDB lineage: Bacteria > Desulfobacterota > Desulfobacteria > Desulfobacterales > Desulfolunaceae > DYJE01. The sequence goes on along the minus strand of CAZWTY010000016.1, from coordinate 55,626 downwards.
AGAAGTACGCCCAGAGCATGAACAAGCAGGTCATCGACCTCTCCAACGAGGCCATTGACCGGCTGGTGTCCTACGATTGGCCGGGCAACGTGCGGGAACTCCGGAACGTCATCGAACGGGCCATGGTGATCAGCAAAGGTAGCCTGATCGGACTGGAAGACCTGTCGTTCTTTTTCCCTGGCCGGAAATCGAATGGCACCGAGAACGCGATCATGAGCCTGGACGAGATGGAGAAAGAGCACATCCAGAAAGTGCTGGAAATCACCCACGGCAACATTCTCCAGGCCGCCAACATCCTCAAGGTCAGCCGGCTGACCATGTACAACAAAATCAAGAAGTACCAGTTGAAAACATTCAAAGGGGAACCGCACGCCTGATTATGGCCTTTATCTATATTCTGCCCATGGAAACGGGACCGACTTTCTGGATTGAGCCCCTGGAGAAAAGCCTCCAACGGGCCTTCGGATATCAGACGCGAAAGCTGAGACCCAAGGTTTCACTGGAAAAAGCCTTTGACCTGAAGCGGTCCCAGTACAGTTCCTCCCAGATCCTGATCCAGATGATCGCCCAGCCCCCTCCCGATGCGGTAAAACTCCTGGGCATCGTCAACGTGGATCTGTTCATTCCCATCCTGACCTTTGTCTTTGGAGAAGCCCAGCTCAGGGGCATCGGCTCCCTGGTGTCCATGCACCGACTGAACAACCGGTTCTACGGACTTCCGGAAAACAGGGACCTTTTGACCGAACGCCTGATCAAAGAGGCGATCCACGAGCTGGGACACAATTTCGGGCTTGTTCACTGCGCGAATCCCCGGTGTGTCATGCGGTCATCGACTTATGTGGAGGATATCGACTTCAAATCGCGGGAGATGTGCGGACTCTGCCGGGACCAGCTGTGGACGGCGAAAAAAGAGAGACGCTGAACGGGTTTTGGGGAAAAATCAGAGGGAAAAATCAGGCGGGTTCAGAGCCTGCAGGAAATTTTCCGGTCTCCAATCCTGTTTTGCCGAACAGGGATGAAGGTGGGTGGACGGTCCGAAAAATCGCTCTTTCCTGCATTGCTCTTCACCACCGAAAACAATCGGCCGGGGCCGGTCCAACAGGATCGGGCCTGGAGGAGCGTCTCACCGGAATCTGCCAATCATCCGGAAAGGGGGTCGCTTCCTCCAGTCCCCCGATTGTCCTGAAAAGCCCTTTGCCTCCGGCTGTCTTTCTGGAAGGCAGGGGGTGTGGGGTCAGAGCATGCAGGAATTTTTCCGGTCTTCAACTTTGTTTTGCCGAACAGAGTTGAAGGTGGGTGGACGGTCCGGAAAATCGCTCTTCCTGCGTTGCTCTATAACCACCAGCTGCCTTTATGCGGAATGGCTGTCGCCATCCTCTTTCACAGGTTCACCACCGTCGGCCATGGTCAGACCCAGGCCGGGCTGGTAGTAGGCTCCCTCGGGAGCCTCGTCTTTTTTCGGGGCCTTGGCGGTGATCAGGGTCACCGTAATCATGGAACTGAGGGTAAGAAGAATCGCCGCCACGATGAACGAGGAGTTCATGCTCCCGGTCAGGGCGGTCATCATCTGGGAAACACGGCTCAACACGAAGCCGCCCACACCCCAGGCCGTAAACAGGATCCCGTAGTTGACGCCGTATCCCTTGAAACCCCAGAGGTCTTTCGCGATGGAGGGGAACAGGGAAAGGTTGGCGCCGTAGTTGAAGCCGATGAACGTGGCGAGAAGGACGATGACCGCCGCGCCGCTATGGCTTTCTCCGCCCACCAGGGGAATGCAGGCCAGCATCAGGGCGGCCTGGAACAGGTGGACGGCGAGAATGGTCTGGTTTCTTCCGAATTTGTCGCTGAGAACACCGGTGATGATCCGGCCGCCCGCGTTGCCCACAGCCATGATGGCCACAGCCACGAAGGCCATTTCGCCCATGCTGTGCTTGGCGATACCGGCCACGCTTGAAATCACCATGAGGCCTGCACCGGCACCCACGAAGTAGATCACCCACATTTTCCAGAAGGCCATGGTCTTCAGGATTTCATTCCAGGGGACATCGGGGCTGTATCCTTTTTTGGCGGATTTGGTTGCATCGGTTTCAACGGGGACGTAACCTGCGGGAGGATTCACCAGGAAAAGGGCAAGGCCGCAGACCACCACGATAAAGGCGATCCCGTAGACAAGCATCGCCTGGTTGACGCCGTAAGTTTTGATCAGGTAACCCGAAAGGGGGGCGATATACACAGGGGCCAGACCGAAACCGGACACGATGAGACCGGCGATGAGCCCTGTTTTGGACGATGGAAACCACTTGAGGCCCGGAGGTGTGGCCGCGGAGTAACCGAAGCCCATACCCGCTCCGGCGAGAAGGCCGAAACCGAGAACCCATGCCCAGTAGCTGGTGGTCTGGGAAATCCAGATCAGGCCGGCGCCCACGAGAAGTCCGCCAATAAAGGCGGTGATCCGGGGACCGAATTTATCCTGGCATTTACCGGCCAGGATCATGGAAAAGGCGAAAACGAGACAGCAAAGAGAGTAAGGGTCGTTGAGGTTGGATGGGTTCCAGGTGAAGGCCCCTTCGCCGCCTGCTTTGATGGACGCTTCAATGGCCGCTTTGAAAACACTCCAGGCATAAAGGATTCCCAAGGCGAGATTGATTCCCACTGCCGCCCAGGTCACAGTCCATCCTTTATTCTTCACCGCTTCGGCCATAAACCCTCCATCTTTTTCAATGTAAATATTTTATTCATCAAAGCACGGAAACTCACAACAATGGGCTCATATATACGGAGTTTGTGTTTGTTTTGTCAACACATACTTTGGAAAAAAGCCCCTTGATGTATATATTTTTTACATACGCGATTTATCTGTTTGTTATTTTTCGATATTTTTACAAGATAATCACGCTGGAAACCCGGGAAAAATGTCCAAAGAGATACCGGCAGAGGGATCAATCATAAACCAGGGCCGACCTGGACAGGGAGAAGCCCCAGGGAATGTAAATTTTTTATACAATTCAGGAGAAAGCGCAGGCTGGGTGGCAGAGCGGGGGCCAGGAACGGCGCGTGACATCCATGACAGCAGCTCATGTCATCACGCGCCGGAGAGTTTACGATGGCATCTTTCGGTTCACAAGTGACGACTGACCCGTTGCTTCGAGGACGGTGAGCCAGAGTTTGCCCTGGGGCGAGACCTGTTTGCGTTTTCCGGCCGAGGCCTTCATGGGCACATGGACGAAATGGTTGTTCCAGTGGCCCACCAGCATGTTGGTTTTACCGGCCATGCCCGCATGGACAGCGTCGCGCCCCAGGAAACTGCAAAACACGTGGTCGTTGGCGTTGGCGGGCAGGCTTCGTATGATATAGCTGGGATCGATATACTTCAGGGAGATGGGCAGGTTCTTCGCCTTGAAATAATCGGTGATTTTGTCTTTCAGGAAAAGACCGATATCCTTGAGCTTCAGGTTGCCCGAAAGATCCCGTTCGTCGCCTGTTTCCTCGAAGTACTTTTGCCCCGCGCCCTCGGCCACCACGATCACCGCGTGCTTGCGCCGGACCAGCCGTGTTTCAAGATGGGCCAGAAGGCCGTTGGGGCCGTCCAGGTCGAAATCCACCTCAGGGACCAGCACGAAGTTCACGTCCTGCTGGGCCAGGGAAGCCGTGGCCGCGAGAAACCCCGAATGACGGCCCATGAGCTTGATCAGCCCGATGCCGTAAGGGTAGCCTTCAGCCTCGTTGTGAGCTCCCCGGATCGCCTGGGTGGCGATTTCAACCGCCGTGTCGAACCCAAAAGACCGGGCCACCAGATACACGTCGTTGTCGATGGTCTTGGGAATCCCGATGACGCTGATCTTGAGCCCCCTGGCCTGGATGGCCTCGTTGAGCCGTGTGGCGGCCATCAGGGTTCCGTCCCCGCCGATCATGAACAGAATCGAGATGTTCATCCGGTCCAGGGAATCCACAATGGCCTCCACATCCTGGGGACCGCGGGAAGACCCTAAAATCGAGCCGCCCCGGTCAAGAATCCGGACCACGTTTTCCGGGTGCATTTCCATCACGTCATGGCCGTATTCGGGGATAAAACCCTGGAGCCCGTACTTGATGCCGTAAATCTTCTTGACCCCGTAGCGGTGGTACAGCTCCAGCACGATCGACCGGATGATGTCGTTCAAGCCGGGACAGAGGCCGCCGCAGGTCACCAGGGCGCAGCGGACCTTGCTGGGATCGAAGTAGATGGTCCGCCTGGGCCCCGCCATTTCAAAAGCCGGGGGCCTTTTCCCCTCGTCCATCATCCGCTGGATGTGCTTTTCGTTCACATGGATCAGCACGCGGTTTTCTTCGTCGACAAACACGTCACCGGCCCAGGTCTGTCCGCTTTTCAAAAGGGGGCTGTCGATCTTGGCTTCACCCAGGGCGTCGATCCGGGTGTCCACACTGTCAAAATCCATCATCATTTTCCTGTCCGGTCCTTGTCTGAAAACGGGATTTTCTCCCAGTAGTAGCGGCTGTTCACATCGCTGGAAAAAACCCAGCTCTCCCCTGTCTCGCGGTTCACGAGTACGGCGTTTTTCTGAACGTACTCCCGGTTGTCCGCCTGGTGGACAAAGGTGGTTTCCACCTGGCGGATATCCCATGTTTTTCCGGCGCATCCCGTGACCAGGCCTCCCAGAACAAGAGCCATCAACGCAGCGCATCTTCTCTTCAACCCATGTTTCGTCATGACTTTTCCTTTGCCCACCCGGACCGATGTCTGATAGGTGTTATTTTCGCACGATGTCTTTCAGGACTCATCGAACGTGCCGAATGATACGAAAAAAACAGATGGCCGTCAACCGGGGCGTCGGAACAATCCCATGTCACATGGACATGGATCATAACCATCGCTATCTTAATCGGTATCGCTATCGGAATCGGTATCGCTATCGAAACGTTCAGAACATCGAGTTCGAACCCGATAGCGATACCGATTCAGACGTTTTAACAGGAAGACCATGAAGAAAAAGCAGATGTTCATCTCCGATCTGGACGGAACCCTTTTCCGCTCGGACCGGACCTTTTCCAAAAAAGATCTGGACACCCTGGAGCGCCTGGGCCGCCTGGGAGTCACCCGGGTCCTGGCCACGGGACGGTCTGTCTTTTCCCTGAAGCGCTCGGTTCCCGGCCCCCTTCCCTTCGACTACCTGATCTTCTCCACCGGACTGGGCGTGACGCCTTACCCCGTTACCCTGCCGCGCATCATGAAGGCCGAAGGGCTGGATTCCGGCCAGACAGCCCGCATCTGCCGTGTTTTCAAGGGCATGTCCCTGGATTTCATGATCCACGATCCCCTGCCGGACAACCACAGCTTCGCGTACCACGGCCCTTCGGATTCCAACCCGGATTTCATGACCCGGATCGCTTTCTACGAGAACCACTGCCGGCCCATGGGAAACGGGTCATACCAGCCCGGTCCCTCGTCTCAGTTCATCGCCATGGTGCCTGAAACCTCGGGCCATGGAATTTACCTTGAACTCAAAGACCGGCTGCCCGCCTTCACCGTAATCAGGACCACCTCGCCCTTTGACGGAAAAACCGTGTGGATCGAGGTATTCCCAAAAAACGTGTCCAAGGCCTCCGCCGCCTTCTGGCTGGCCGACCATCTGGGCATCGACCGCCAAAACATCGCGGCTGTGGGCAACGATTACAACGACGAGTCGCTTCTGTGTGCGGTTGACCAAGCCTACGTGGTGGAAAACGCACCGGAGGATCTGAAACAGCGGTTCACCGTGGTATCGTCCAACGACTGCCACGGGGTGAGCCAGGCCGCCGAGAAAGCCTTCGGGCCTTGACCGGCCTGAGGCTGCGCCTGATGTTTCGAATATGTTCGGAAGAAAACCATAGACAGGATGGGATATGCTGAAGAAATACCAGGAGATTACGGAAGCCAGGACGATCCTGGGGCTTCCTGAAACAGCCAGTTTGAAAACCGTCAAATCGGCGTACAGGACCATGCTGGCCAAGTGGCATCCTGACACGTGCCGGAGCCATCCGGAAACCTGCGCGGAAATGACCCGGAAAATCGTTGCGGCCTACAAAACGATCACGGAATACTGCGCCAATTACCGTTTTTCCTTTTCCGAACAGGCCGTGGGTGAAAACCTGACCCCGGAAGAACTTTGGCGGGAACGTTTCGGAGACGATCCCCTCTGGGGAAGGGGCTGAAAAAATTAAACATTGAACATCGAACGCCCAACACCCAACATCGAATAACGAATGAGAAGTCCCCCCCTGCTGACCGATCACTATTTCTTGCCCGCCGCCTTGTCGAAGTGGGAGAACTGCATGGTGAACGTACCCCGTCCCTGGGTGGCGGAACGGATGGACGTGGAGTAACCGAACATTTTCGACAGACTCACCGTGGCGTGGATGGTCTGGATACCGGCCTTGGGAGTGATGGCCTCCACCTTGCCGCCCCGTGAGTTCAGATCGCCGATCACCTCGCCCATAAACGCGTCGGGCACGAAAATCTCCACGGCCATGATCGGTTCGAGCAGGTAGGGATCACCTTTTTCCAGAGCCTCCCGGACCGCCATGGACGCGCTGACCTTGTAGGCCAGTTCGGACCCCAGTCCTTCACGGAACGACCCGCCCACCAGCACGGCTTCCACGTCCACCACAGGGTAGCCCATGAGAATGCCGCTGTCGAAACTGTCCATGACGCCTTTTTTGATGGCCGGAATGTAGATGTCGGGGATCTGCTCGGGGCCCACCTCGGAACGGAAGCTGACGCCCTGGCCCCTTTCCTGGGGCACGAGTTTCAGGCTGACTTCACCGAAATGCTTCTGGCCCGCCACGTCACGGTCGAACATCGCGGTGGTGGTGACGGTTTTCGCCAGGGTCTCCCGGTAGACCACCTGGGGTTTGCCCACGTTGACCTCGGTGTTGAACTCCCGCTGCATCCGGCTGATGATAATTTCCAGGTGAAGCTCGCCCATGCCGGAAAGAAGGGTCTGACCGGTGTCCTCGTCTGTCCTGACCCGGAGGGTGGGATCTTCGGCCACGAATTTTTCAAGAACACTCTCGAGCTTGTCCTGGTCGGTGACGGTTTTCGGTTCTACGGCGATGGAGATCACCGGTTCGTAGAATTCCATGCGTTCCAGGAGAATCTGGTGGGTGGTGCCGCACAAGGTGTCGCCGGTGGACGAATCCTTGAGGCCCATGACTCCCACGATGCTTCCGGCCCCTGTTTCGTCAATGCGTTCCCGCTTGTTGGCGTGGATTTTGAGGATGCGGGACAGTTTCTCTTTCTTCTTCAGCCCCGGGTTGAACACATCTTCCCCTTCTTTCAGTTTTCCGCTGTAGATCCTGACAAAGGCCATTTTCCGGCCTTCCATCATGGATACCTTGAAAATCAGAGCGGACAGGGGCTCGCTGTCTTTGGGCTCGAAGACCACGGGCTCTCCCGTGTCCGGGTGGGTTCCATGGGGAGGAGGCACATCCAGCGGGCTGGGCAGATAATGGCCGATGGCGTCCAGGAGGGTCTGGATGCCCTTGTTCTTCAGGGCGCTGCCGCAGAGAACCGGCACCAGTTTCAGGTCGATGGTGGCTTTGCGGATGGCGGCGATCAGATCTTCCTCACTCACCGGCTCCTCGGCCAGGTAGGATTCCATGATGGCGTCGTCGTGGTCTGCCACCATCTCCACCAGACGGTCCCTGTAGGTTTCCGCTTCGTCCATGAGATCTGCGGGGATATCCGAAAGGGTGTATTCCGAACCCATGGTTTCGTCATGCCAGATGATCTGCTTCATCCGGACCAGATCGATCACGCCCTTGAACTTTTCCTCCATGCCCACAGGGATCTGGGTGATCAGGGGACGGGCGTGGAGCTTGTCCACCATCATCTGGATGGTGTTGTGGTAATCGGCCCCCACACGGTCCAGCTTGTTCACGAAGGCGATTCGGGGCACATGGTATTTGTCGGCCTGTCGCCAGACCGTCTCGGACTGGGGTTCCACCCCGCCCACGGCGCAGAACACGCCGATGGCCCCGTCAAGAACCCGCAAGGACCGTTCCACCTCGATGGTGAAATCCACATGGCCCGGCGTGTCGATAACCTGGATAATCTTGTCTTTCCACTGGCAGGTGGTGACGGCCGAGGTGATGGTGATGCCCCGCTCCTGTTCGTCCACCATCCAGTCCATGACCGCTTCACCGTCATGGACCTCGCCCAGCTTGTGGGATTTGCCTGTATAATAAAGGATGCGCTCGGTCACCGTGGTCTTGCCGGCGTCGATGTGGGCCATGATCCCGATATTTCTGATCTGATCGATTTTGACTTTTTTCATAGGGTTCGAATCTGTCCTGATGGTGTGTAAGCTACCTGACCCACGAGGGATCGGGGGAGAACGGCTCTCCAAGGTCGATATGGCCGGCGAGGGTTTCCTTTTCCTTGCCGTCGACAAGGAAACGGACACGCTTGATATCCGGAATGTTGGTGGCAAGGGAATGGACGACGGACATGATCGTCGCGTATTCAGACATGGCCCCCCCGGGGTGCCTGGTCGCGACTTCTTTTGAAAAATCAACCACCGCCGTGCCGTCTCTCAACACGTAGAAAGCCCGGAGCAGGGTCTCGGAAGGAAGTGTCCTTTCACCATTTTTTTCAGGGCCGATAAGCAGGGCCCCCAGGATCATCCTGCCGAACTCCAGGGTCGTTTCAGGATGCCTCATGTTTCTCTCTTCTGTTTTCAGAAGTCCTGTCTCCCGGTCTGAAAAATAAAGACGGACCGACGAATCCACCAGGTTTCCGGTGACACCCGCGGAGCCGGGAACATCCTGGGACCCGATCCTGCGTCCTGGCCCGAGGAACAGGTACAGAACGACGGCGGCCCCGACAAACACGGCCAGTCCCAGAATCCAGTTTCTGATCAGATGGTCTTTCATGCCTTCACTTTCGTTTCACCCGGAAGGTGGTTCTGTCAACAGCCCAACGGTCGCCGTCATCTCGCCCGGAAGCATGAAAAGCTTTTGAAACCAGGTGTTTTTCCAGTCAAGGTCTTGCACCGGGATGAATGGGAACCGCGGGAACGTGCAAAATTTAGGCTAAAACCCTTTCCGTGTCAAGAAAAGCATATTATTTGTTGAATCCTGTTATTCTATTGTTTTTTTCAGGAAACGTGTTTATAAAGAGAGCCGTTGTTGGACACGAGTTTATTTAACGACCGGGATTTACGATGAAAAACAGCAATCAGCCCCAAAACAACGAGCTTGTCAAAGACTGGATTGGCCTGATACAGGTGTTCACCTGCCCTGAAGATGCCGAAACACGCGCAACACTGGTTGGGCTGATGAGTCAGATTCTTTTCGAACTCCATGATTTTCTCATCAAAAGTGTTGGAATCACCGAGGAAATCAGCCTGAAAGATCTGGCCGACGATTACACTCAGACTGTGCTGAACAAATGCCCGGAAAAAAAGCTCGCCGAGGTGGTGACCGGTGTTTTCGACACCATCGCACCCCACGCGGTGAACGTGGCCTCGCCCTATTTCGTGGGCCACATGACAGCAGCCATCCCTTATTTCATGGTCCACCTGAAAGCCATTGTCGCGGCCCTGAACCAGAACGTGGTCAAGCTCGAGACATCCAAGGTCGTCTCGGTTCTTGAAAAACAGATCGTGGCCAAGATCCACCGCATGATCTTCAATCTCAGCGACGAATTTTACAAAGAACACGTCCAGAACACGGACACCTCCCTGGGATCGTTCATGGAAGGCGGCACCACGGCCAACCTCACGGCACTGTGGGTGGCCCGGAACAAAGCCCTGGGACCCAAAGAAGGTTTCGCGGGAATCGAGAAAAAAGGGCTGGTCGAAGCGTACAGGGCCTACGGCGTGGACCGCTGCGTGGTTCTCGTGTCCAGACGGGCGCACTACTCGTTCAGGAAAGCGGGGGGGTTGCTTGGCATTGGCAACGAAAACATCATCCCCGTGGCCGTGGACCAGAACAACCGCCTGAAAATCGACGCCCTCGAGGAGGCCATCGCCTGTGCCAAACAGGACGGCCGGACAAAAATCATCGCCATCGTGGGTATCGCGGGCACCACGGAAACCGGAACGGTGGACCCTCTTCGCGACATCGCCGCCATCTGCGCCCGGGAGAACATCCATTTCCACGCGGACGCCGCCTGGGGTGGACCCACGTTGATGAGCGACCGTTACAAACATCTCCTTGACGGGATTCAACTGGCCGACTCCGTGACCATCGACGGACACAAACAGTTCTATATGCCCATGGGCTGCGGCATGATCTATTTCAAAAATCCCTGGAGCCTTGACGCCATCAGCTACCACGCCAACTACGTGAACCGGAGAGGCAGTGTGGATCTGGGGATACGGACCCTGGCCGGTTCCCGGGAGGCCAACTGTCTGATCCTGGACAGCGCCATCAAGATCATGGGAACAAGGGGTTACGGGATGCTGATCGAGCACGGCATCGAGCTGGCCGACGCTTTTGCCGAAGAAATCGAGAGCCGCCCCCTGTTCCAGCTGACAACCCGGCCGGAACTCAACATCCTCACCTACCGCGTGTGCCCGCCTGAACTCCAGGATGAGATGAAAACCGCCTCTGCCCAGAGAATCGACGAGATCAACGACGAGCTCAACGAACTGAACAGAACCATTCAGCAGGAACAGCGCGAAGCCGGAAAAAGTTTCGTGTCCAGGACGGTTCTGGAACAGGACACCATCTTCCCCGGCATGCCTCCGGGAAAAATCGTCGTACTTCGCAGCGTTCTGATGAATCCCCTGACCAACATCGAAATCCTGAAAGATATCCTGGACGAGCAGGAATGCCTTTACGAACTGTGGCGGCTCGGGGAGATCGGCCTGGAAAAGACCCGGAAAGACAGAAAGTAAGGGGAGCTATCTCCTGGACAGACTACAGGTGCGGCGCAATTTCAATTCCTGATCAATACAGGAACCCGTCCTCTTCGTCTTCTTTCTTTTTTTCAGGCATTTTCGTGGTGCTGGCATGATAGGGAGCGTACATCTTCCTGATTTCCTGGAGGGCTGTGTCCAGAACAATGGGCAGGCTTTGGGCGAAGGTGTCGAGGAGGATGATGGCGTTTACCGTGGAATCACTGGCGGTGACCATTCTCAGGCGTCCGGCCGTGGCGCTGTTGACCACCTGGAGGTTCCTGTAAATTTCGGTAAGTCCCCCCAGCTCGAAATCCGGATTCTTGCCTTCCTGTTTGAGAAAATACTGCGACAGAAGAAACGATGAAACGGCCCGGAACACCGTCTCTTTCACGCTGGCCAGAGGCATGTGGAAATGGGCCATGGGCGCGAGAAACGAGGTGTGGGGGCAGCCGCTGGCCGCGATGGCCAGGCCCATCAGGGAACTCATCCCGTGCTGAACCGTGGTTTTTTTGGACACTTCCCGCTCCTTGCTCACCACGCGCAGGTAGACTTTCTCATAGGACAGAAGACCGTCGAAACGCTGGATGATATCCACGAGGTTGACGGCCAGGGGGCAGTACACCCGTTCTTTCGGGTCATAGGGACATATGGGGCATTGGTGGAAATCCAGTCTTGTCCATTCCGGATGGTTTACGTCCAGATTTTCCGGACGATCAGGATCCATGGGGTCCAGCTGAAAGACGAAACTCTTCTTTTCCCCGTTTTCGAGAAGGAAATAATACTTGATCGTGACTTTTTCCATGATGTGATCCCCCCTTCCCGACCAGATATGCAAGAGACAGGACATTCGGCCAAAAAAAAGTCGTAAAAAGCCGCTTTACTTACATTCAGACATCCGGTGGGGGGGGGATGGGGAGGATGGATGCCCAAACAGACCATAAAGCGACTTTTTACGATAAAACAAACAGGCTTCTTTTAAGCAATCGACATGCCAAAACTGATAGTCTTCCCACACTCCCCCATGCCCACCGGAGCGATAATTCGACCATAACCCGTTTTTTCAAGCAGTTATGGTTTTGACGGCCACTATTTATTCCATGGCTTTTATTGAAAAACCATTCCCTGCTGGCGTGGCTTGCACCATGATTTTTGTTTTATACCCGCTTTTTAGGCTGGAATCAACCGAGGATTCACGAAATACCATCCATGTTGTTTTAATATGAACAAAGTATCGAAATATCAACATCCCGCGCTCAACCTGCCCCAACCCCGGCCTCCAGATGGCCCATTTTGCGCCATATCACACGATTCGGGTTTCCAGCCGGGTCTTCCAAAAAATCGGACGGTCTGGCACGGCCTTTGAAGAACCTGTTTACAAAACGACGCATCACAAGGCATCCGCGCCATTTTGTGTGTCAGCGAGGGGGGAGGTTTGATATGATTTCAACAGAAACAGAAAAAAGAATGACCGTATCCGGAGCCACATCCAGGCTGATCAGTCTCATTCTCAGCATGCCAGCGAACGAAATCCTTGAAACCCTTCAAGAAATAGAGGAAAGAAAACGAAAATCCGATTCCATGGCCCTCTGTGACGTGGTCTTCGCCGCTGGCCCGCGCATCGGCAAGGGCATGGCTTCGATGATCTCGTCCAGCGGGCTTTTCATTGAAACACGGGAACGGTTCACGCCGGGAGAGATTCTGACCCTGGCCTTTGAAAACCGCAAAGAAGGAAGGCCGGTCAAAACAACAGGAGAGGTGGTCCGGGAAACCCCGACCGGCATCGAGGTCCGCTTTGTCGGGGACCCCGGACTTCCATCGTAAGGTCATTCGTCCAAGACATCCAGGGGAAGGGTGATGGTGAATTCCGCCCCGTCCTTCCCGTTTTTCGTGATTTCCACCCGCCCGTCATGTTCTTCCACCAGATGCCTCACGATGAAAAGACCGAGACCGGTTCCCTGCTCCTTGGATTTTGACGTGACAAACGGCTGAAAGATACTTTCCGCTTTCTCCGGATCGATTCCCGGTCCGCTGTCCCTGACGGAAATCAGCACCTCGCTCCCGCTTTTCTCCACACCAATCCGGATCAGGCCTTCAGAAGATCCCATGGCGTCCAGGGCGTTGCCCATGAGATTGACCAGGGCCTGGGATAACTTCTGGAGGTCGCAGCGCACCGCGAGATCCTGAGGAATGTCGGGGCATGAGACCGTCACCCGGCTCTGTTTCAACCTGTATCCGATGAGGTCCAGACTGTCGTTCACCACGTCGGCAACCGGGGTGCGCCGCCTGTCTGCATCCTTGTTCCTGGCGTAGCCTTTGAGGTAGTCCACAAGCCGGCTGATCCTCCGGGTCCCTTCAAGGATTTTATCCGCTTTCTCAACGGCCGTCTCATATTTCCCTGTGGCGATGTAGTGCTGGACAAGTTCGGCGTTGCCGCTGATGAAAAACAGGGGATTCTTGATTTCATGGGCCACGGCGGCGGAAATGGTTCCCAGGGTGGCCAGTCTGTCCGAATGGATCAGCTGGCTGGTCCGTTCCCGGACAATCTCATGGAGATGGTCCCGGTGACGTTTCAGTTCGATGTGGGTTTTCACCCGGGCCTTGACGATTTCAGGATTGAAAGGTTTGGTGATGTAGTCCACGGCCCCGAGTTTGAACCCCTTGGCCTCGTCAAGGGCGTCGTCCCTAGCCGTGATAAATATAATGGGGATTTCCGAACTTTTATGCTCGTTCTTGAGCCGCCGGCAGACCTCGTATCCGTCGATGCCGGGCATCATGATGTCGAGGAGAATCAGGTCCGGCGGACTTTCGGCCACCATGGACAGGGCCTCTTTCCCGCTCCTGGCGAACTGGATCTCGTAGATCCCTTTCAGGGTTTCTCCGATGACCTTGATGTTCGAAGACTGGTCGTCCACGATCAGGATGCGGTTTTTTCCCAGAATCTGGCTCATCGCTTGCTCCAGAGAAACACCCATCCGCCCCACAGGGCCGACGGGTTGTCAAGAAAAGTCATGGTATTGGATCAATATATCGGCCGGACTCATGGGAAAGGTTCAGAAAAAAATAAAAAAAGAAATTCAGAGAAGGCCTTCCATGACATCCAGGGAAAGAGTCCTGTTTTGATCCGGCATCACTCCATGAAGCCTGCCGGATTTTTTCTCCGCTTTTTTCTCTTTCTGTTCTTCCCCACGGATGTCCCGGATGATGTCTTCGATCTTCTTTTTCATCTCGGGGTCCCTGGTGTTTTTCAAGGCCCGTTCGAACTGGATCAGGGCGTTCCGGAGGTCCAGCCGCTGCCTGTAGTACAGTCCGAGATGGTAGTAGGATTCAAGAAGCATGCCTTTTCTTGCGTAAAGATCCCCTAAGGCGTAAAAAATCATGGCATCCCCCCGTTCTTCGGCCACCAGGGGTTTCAACAGGTCGAGGGCCTTGTCGTAATCTCCTGTTTCCGTGTAAATCCGCCCAAGATAAAGGTTGCACTCCCAGTCCTGGGGAACCACGGCCAGCGCTCCCTCGAAAACTCCCCTGGCATGGACATACAGACCTGCGTCAAAATACACCTTGCCCAGAGTTTTGATGATGCTCAGATGAAACGCCCGTTTCTCTAAGGTTTTTTTCAGGTATTCGATGGCTTCGTCCATTTTGCCCGACCGGGCCAGAAGAATCCCCAGGCCGTAGGTGGCGAAAATATCGTCGGGGTTTTTTTCGAGAACCCTGCCGAACTCCCGGCGGTTTTCCTCGATGGGGCCGTAAAGGGCTTTCAGCCGGGTCTTGATCAGGTGAAAGTCGAAATCGTCACGAACAGGAGGCTTGCCCGGAAGGGACCGCGAATCCATCCAGTTCTGGATGTAGCCGATCCTGCTTTCAAGGGACGGATGGGTGGTCAGGTAGTCGGGGATCTGTTCCTGGCCGAACCACTGGCGGCTCCTGATTTTGCCCAGGGCGTTGAGAAGCCCGTGACCCGAGTATCCCAGGGCGTACAGGCGGGTCAGGCCTTCGTGGTCCGCCTGCATTTCATCTTCCCGGCTGTAGCTCAGGGCCAGGGTCTGGGAACCGGCCAGGGCCCCCACGGTCAGGGCGCTGCCGGCGGCCGGATCGCCGTACATGCCGAGGAAGATCCCGGCGGCCACACCGGCCAAAGTTCCAAGCCCGATCTTGCCGGACCGGTCGATGTTCTGGGAGATATGACGGCAGGTGGAATGGGCGATTTCGTGGCCGAGAATCCCGGCCAGTTCCGCTTCGTTTTCCAGGGCCTCGAAGAGTCCGCTGTGAATGAAAATCTGGGCACCCGGTCCGGCGAACGCGTTGTACACCTCGTTTTTAATGACGTAAAACCTGTATTTGAAAGACTGGGGCGGATAGGTGGACAGGATGCGGTCCCCCAGCTTCTGGATGTACCCGGCGATCTCGGGGTCCTCGATGATCGGGTAGTTCTGCCGGACATACCTCATGAACTCCCGGGAAATCTCGTTCTCCTCGCTCACGGTGATCGCGTGGGAGCTGTCTGAAGAAACGGCGATCATGAAAAGTGACAGGAAGAATAAAAAGCAGAGCGGTCTTAAATACGCCATGAAAACCTCGTTGTCGTGAAAACATGCGGGTCCCATCTTAAACGCAGCGTATGGCTTTGTAAATACAATTCCCGAAAAGGTCTCAGGGTAATCGCATGTATCATCGTCGTGGACCTTAACCATTGCTATTGCTATCGGGATCGGGTTCGCTATCGAAATGTTCTGATGATCGATACCGATACCGATACCGATAGCGATACCGATTAACCGGAAACCATGCCCGTGAAAGAGGTAGCCCTCGATTTGCATAGGGGGCTTAGCCCATGCAGGCGTGGATTCCGGGTCGGCTTCGGATCTCGAATGGTTTCGTTTTGCCAAATCCTGACAGATTCCAATCTCTCCGGCCTATCGGAGGCCGCCCGGAATGACAAGGTTGGGAGCTTCGGCTTTACATGACATGGCGGTAAGATCCTTACATGCGATCGCCCTGCGAAAAGTCCTGGAAAGGGCTTTGATCATCAGAGGATTTTGCGTTACTATCCCGAATGCTTTTGAAGATAGGGCTTTACGGCCGAAAAACGCCACAACGCGCACAGGATTTTTAATCGACATGAACATTTTCGGACTGACATGCGACGAACTGACCGGAATTCTGGAAACACGCTACGGCAAAGGGGCCTATCACGCTAAAGCCCTGGTCAGGGAGGTGCTGAAACGGGGAAACCGTCATTTTGACCAGGCCCGGGAGTTCAAAGATTCCCCGTCCCTGACCGAGCGACTGAACAGGGATGTAAAGATCCCGATCCCCGAAATCACCCGGACCGTCACCGAAGCGGGCACGGTGAAATTCACCACACGTATGGCCGACGGCCTTGAAACCGAATCGGTGGTGATCCCCATGCAAAACCACAACACCCTGTGCCTGTCCTGCCAGATCGGGTGCCGGATGGGTTGCCGTTTCTGCGAAACCGGAGGCATGGGATTGAAGAGGAATCTCCGTGCATCGGAAATGACGGCCCAGGTTTACGCGGCCCGGTTCGTTTTGAAAAAAGACATCCGGAACATCGTGTTCATGGGCATGGGGGAGCCCTTCGACAATTTCGAACAGGTCAGGCAGGCCATCGCCGTGCTCAGCGACCAGAGGGGCTTCGACATCGCCCCAAGCCACATGACCCTTTCCACGGCAGGCCTTGTTCCGGGCATCGAAGCCCTCGGAAAAAGCGGAATCCCGAACATCCACCTGGCCCTTTCCCTGAACGCCCCGAACGACCGTATCCGGGACCGTCTCATGCCCGTGAACAGAACCTGGCCCATGGAACGGCTGAAACAGGCGCTCCTCGCTTACCCCCTGCCTCCCCGGGGACTTTTCCTCATCGGCTACGTCCTGATCCCCGGGGTGAACGACGCCAGGGACCATGCCCTGGAACTGGCCGATTTCCTTACAGGTCTTCCGGTTCGGGTGAACCTGATCCCCCTGAACCGGACCAGGGCCTTTGGCCATGCACCGGCCGCCGATGAAGACATCCACCGTTTCGCCTCGTTCCTTGAGGAACGGAAGGTGTTCGTGATCAAACGATGGAGCCGGGGAGAACGTCTAAACGCGGCCTGCGGCCAGCTCGGAGGCGGCCAGGGTCCCGTCGGATTTTAAATCCCTTGCCGCGAACATCAAATCCCCCTGCTTGAAAACAAGCTGGGGAGACCTAAGAACCCGGATATCCTCAAGGGGATTTCGGTCATAGGCCACCATGTCGGCGTACTTTCCGGGGTCCAGGGACCCTATCCTGTCATCCATCCTGAGAATCCGTGCGTTGTGAATCGTGGCGCAGCGGAGGATCTCCATGGGAGTGAACCCCACCCGGCTGAAATACTCGTATTCCCGGTAACTTCCTCCAAAATAGTTGAAGGGCATCCCCGCGTCGATCCCGCAGCCGATCAGCACACCGGCCTCTTTCATTTTCCGGAGGTTCTTCTGGCCGTTGATCACCATATTGAAATAGGTATCCGGATTCATGAGAAACTTCTTTTTCGCCCAAAGGTTGTCCCATCCCAGCTTCTTGTAATAGGACATGGCTTTGAGGTTCTGTTCGTGAAGCACCCTGTCGCAGTGGCTTGTCGCCGCCGTGCTGAAATACTCGGCCCTGGCCTCGCGCTCCGCCTGGATTTCCGGCGTCCGGTAAGCCGGGGGAAGGTCATCGTAGGCCTCGTCCACCAGAAAGGACTGACTGAGGGTCATGGTGGGAACGATGGCCAGCTTCCGGTCCGCCATGCGGATCACCTCCTCATCGGTCAGGACCACGTCGGAGACCATGTGCTCCACCGAGTTGAACGGGTATTCCAGGGCCCGGTCAAAACCGGACTTGTATTGGATATGGCCTGAAACAGGCAACCCCTTCTTTTCGGCAAACCGGAACACCCGGTCCAGCTGGTCTTTAGTATAGACAGGGATCTCCTTGTTCTTCTTGCAGAACAGGGTCTGGGCGTCCATGGACAGCTTGATGAACGAGGCGCCCCTGGCGTTTTTCTCCAGGCACTCTTCCATTTCCTCGGTGTCCCTGAAATTGTCCATGATCATCCCGATGAAAAGGGACATGGGTTTGGCGAAAAGATTCATGTCCGTGGGGGGAATTTCAGGATGACCGCCCATGACGTTGAGAATGGAATTGCAGTAGGTGACCCGGGGACCGGGCAGGGACCCGTCCTCAATCTGACGGATAAAATAGCGAAGAAGCCCTGAAAAGGCGCCCATGTCCCGGATCGTGGTCACTCCGGATTCGATGGTCGCCACATAATTATGTTTCAACTGCCGGGTGTGGCGCATGGTATCGACCATCCTCATGGAAAAAATCGGCGACGCCGTGCTGTGGCAATGGGCCTCGATGAGCCCGGGAATCAGGTAACGGTTTTTCATGTCGAAAACCAACCGGCCCGGAGGCGTGTCCGCAGGGCCGACGCCACGGGACACGATCGTTCCGTTGTCCACCAGGAGCCAGGCGTTTTCAAGCACCTGGCCGGAAACCACGTCCACCAGGTTCAGGTTTTTCAATAGAAGGGGGCGCCCGCCCAGGGGTTCGGGCACGTTCTTTCTCGCGATTCCGCAGCCAGGTGCGGCGGGCATGGCCAGAAGGCCTGCGGCAACCAGGGTGTATTTCATAAAGTCTCTTCGTCCAAGATGTGGAAAAACTTCCTGTTTCATTTTCTCTCCTTTCCAAACTTACAACGCCTTCAAACGCCGTTTGTCCATTATTTATCCGGTTTAAGGGACATGAACCATCTTTTGTAGGAGGCCATTCCCTGGTCAAGCGACACCTCCGGCTCGAAGCCGAGGTCTTTCTGAAACGGCCCGTTGTCAAACACATGGGAAAAGGCCAGCTCCCTGACCATGGCCCGTGTGAGGACCGGACCGAAGGGAAGTTTCAGGTGTTTGTGTAAAAACTCGAGAACACTCCCGATCCTGTAAGCCATCCGTTTCGGAAGGCGGAACCGCACCGGTTCCTCCCCTTTCATGGCCCGGATCAAGTCGATGAAATCCCAGAGAACCAGAGGCTCGCTTTGGGCGATCACATAGGCTTTCCCGGAAAGGTCCGGGTTTTCGAAAACCCTGTCCGCAGCGATCAGGTGGGCCATGGCCGCGTCTTCCACATAGATACCGGACACCTTGTTTTTTCCGCTGCCGATCCGGAACAATGGCCTTCTTTTTTTAAGAATCCCCGGCACGGTGGAGGTGTCGCCAGGACCCCAGATCATGTGCGGCCTCAAAATCATGGTTCTCAGATTTTCGTCGGCGGCTTTCCGGACCGCCTGTTCGGCAAAGGCCCTGGACATGGCGGCATTGTCACTGAAGCGCCGAGGGTAATCGGCGCTGCCCGTTCCGGGGAGAACCCTTCGCCCTTCCATCATCACCCGGGTGGTGCTGGTGTAGACAAGCACCTTGACCTGGCTTCCGCGGCATGCCTCGATGACATTCCGGGTTCCCTTGACATTCGTTTTGTAAAAGGGAGCCAGTCGCCCCCAGTATCCGGTCCTGGCCGCCAGGTGGAACACCACGTCCATGCCCCGGACCGCGGCGTCCACCGCCGATTTGTCCGTCACGTCGCCGATGATCTGCACCACCCCCAGAGCGGTAAGTTCCGGCCGATCCGTTCGTGAAAAACTGAAAACCCTGTCACCTCTATCCACACATTTTTCGGCCAGGGCTTTTCCAAGAAATCCCCCGCCTCCCGTGATCAGCACCTGTCTTTGCCGCACTCCGTCACACTCCTTTTTTCATACCTTGGCCGTAACTCCACATCTGCCGTGGAAAACGGTCATGACCTACCAGAAAAAAAAGCCGGCGGCTTTTCAAAAACAGGCATGACGGAAATTGATCACGCCATTTCAAGGCGACAAGAGGAAAGAACACCACCATTGCCCATCATATCGGAGGGTTGGACTTAAAAAAAAACGACCGCCCCTGGTTCTTTCCCATGGACAGAACAAGACCGCAACCCCTCAAAATGGCATGTGGGAGACAAAGGACATCATCCGGGTTCTGAAAATGTCTGGCGGTAGTCGGTGGGAGCCAGTTTCATGATTCTCATGAAGGCCCGGTTGAATGTGGCGAGGCTTTCGAACCCCACGATAAACGCGATATCGATAATTTTGGCTTCAGGGTTGTCCCTGAGAAGGAGGCAGGCTTCCCGGATTCTCACCCCGTTGATGTAATCGTTGATTTTCTGCCCCGTGTGGGCCTTGAACATCCTGCCCAGGTAATCCGGACTCAGCCCGGCCATTTCCGCCAGATCTTCACGGGTGACAGGACGGCTGTAATTTGTCTGGATATAATCGAGGAGGCGGTTCAGTTTCTCCCGGACCTGGGGTGTCACCACCGATCCTCCGCCGCTGTCTGGAACCGGATCTTCCGCCCCCTTCGCGGTCATCAGTTTCAGCCTGTGACGTTCTCCAAGCATGGTGTCCCGGTACAGAAGAACGATCATCAGCATCAGCAAAGGAAGGCTGTAGATGTGAAAATAGGGAACCGAACGGGTTCCGTAAAAATAGTTCAGGATGTCAAGACCGATGATTTCGCCGGGAATGAACGCCAGGCACCAGAAAAGGATTTTCACCCTCCTTTCCAGGGATTTTCGCAAAGTGACGTAGAAAAAGATAACCAGGCCATTGGTCATGAAAACGCTGACCGCGCCCAGAAACCTGCCCGGACTGCCCGGTGAAATCGGAGAGGAGTCGGAAAGGGCGATCAGTGTGACAACAGCCGTCAGGGCCACGAAGGCCCAGGTGAGATTCCTGTAAAACACCCGGAAATTGAACTGGACGAACAGCACGAACAACACGGAGCTGGCGAAAAAACTAAACCACAGAACGACGATGCGCCATTCCATGGAAAGGGGCTGAATGGGAAAAAAGATCATGGCCAGATGGACGGTCCAGGTGAGAATGATTCCCAGAACCACGTACACAAGGGCGCCCGCCTCGCTCAGGACGTGGAAAACGAGAATGGTAACGAACAGCCCCAGGAGCATGGCCATGATCGACAGGGGGATGTGGAGAAAAAAAAGGGAGTCCAGAACCTTGTCCCGGCTGAAACCTCTGGCGTCAAGAAGCCGGACCTGCCCCAGGATCCCGGCAAATTCCTTGCCGTGGACCCCGACTTGAATCAGGACCTCATTGTCCCCTTTGACGAGGACTCCAGGAAGCAGGCTGTAGTTTCTGGGAAAATGGAATTCCTGGACATCCTCCTGCTTTCTCTCACCCACCAGCACGCCGTTGACGTACACTTTGTCCGTGTCGTAAATCCGGCCCAGGGAAAGGCCGGCGACTGTTTCCGGATGTTCCAGGAAAAATTTGGCCCTGAGCCACACGTAACGGCCAGAGCGGGCGCTGGGTTTGGGTATGGAAAACAGGTGCGAAATATCCTTGTCGACCCAGGCGCATTTTTCCCTGACCACGGCGGGATCCGGGTTTTCGTTGTAACAGATCTGCCAGTCCGTGATCGCCCGGCCCTGGGGATAGAGGTGTCCGGAACAGCCAGTCAGGCCGGACAGCAGTAAAAACAGCGAAAGGGCCATGACCATCCAAACGCCTGTTCTCATGGTCATGGTTTTGAAAGACAAACGGTCTTCTGTCATGGATAACCTGATGGTGATATCTCAAAAAATAAACGAAAAAGCCGGTTATCCCAGATCGAATTCATTCTCCACCGACTTGATGGTCAGCCCCATGATGGTTTTAAGGGTGGGAATGACATTATCACCGGCCAGGGCACTGGCTTCAAAACGGGGAACCTTGAGTTGCCTGTTCAGATCGTTTTCCAGGGTCTCAATGGACAGAATCGGGATATCTCCCCCCGAAAGGTCCCGCTTGTTGTACTGCATGACCAGGGGAATTTTAAAAATGTTCTTTCCGTGAAACTTCAGGTTGTCGTGAAGGCTTTTCAGGGAGATCTTGTTTTTCTGCTGCCTCTCCACCCTGGAGTCGGCCACGAAAACCACGCCGTCCGCCCCTTTGAGCACCAGCTTCCGGGTCGACTCGTACTTCACCTGGCCCGGAACGGTGTAGAGCTGGATTTTCACGTCAAATCCCCGGACCTTGCCAAGGTCCAGGGGCATGTAGTCGAAAAACAGAGTGCAGTCCCCTTCTGTTTTCACGCTGACCATGTTGGACTTGATCTGGTTGCGGAGCTTGGAAAAAATATACTGGAGATTGGATGTCTTGCCACAACGCCCAGGTCCGTAATACACGATTTTCGCCTGGATCTCCTTTTTCTTCAGATTCACGAAAGCCACTGACACCTCCGGATTAACCGTCGTAATTCGTCTTATCAACATGATGCCCGATGTGAGGCGGAGCGCATCTCCATCCCCTTGGGCATGGAATCACTGATTCATGCTGGCCGGGTCCACCCCTTTTGCACCACCGTCCAGCAGCTTCCTGACCTTGGTGGCCAGATCGTTTTTCGAAAAAGGTTTCTGGATGAACTGCACACCCTCGTCCAGAACCCCGTGGTGGGCTATCACATCGGCGGTGTAGCCGGACATGAACAGGCAGCGCAGGTTCGGGCAGTTCGCCTGGAGAGCGGTGGCCAGGTCCTTTCCATTCATTTCGGGCATGATCACGTCGGTCATCAGCAGGTGAATCTTGTTTTCATGCTTTGCCGCAAGGTCGATGGCCTCTCCGGGCGTTGAAGCCGTCAACACCCTGTACCCCAGTTTCTCAAGAAGCCTTGTGGCCATCCGGAGAATCGACGGTTCATCTTCCACTAAAAGAACGGTCTCATGACCCAGCGGGCACGGAGCCTCGTTGTCCCGGCCTGTATCAACCTGTCCTGTTTCCTGCCCGTAAGCCGGCAGGCAGAGCCTGAAGGAAGTTCCCCTTTCCGGCTCGCTGTCCACATGAATGAACCCCCCGTTCTGCCGGACGATTCCGTAGACCGTGGCCAGCCCGAGGCCGGTGCCCTTGCCCAGTCCCTTGGTGGTAAAAAAGGGCTCGAACAGGTTTTCCAGGGTTTTGTCGTCCATCCCACATCCGTTGTCCGACACGGTCAGGAGCACATAATCACCCGGAACCGCGTCAGGGAATCCTTTCCAGCCCGGCTGGTCCAGGGTCAAGGAACCTGTTTCGATGGTGACCTTCCCCACCCCCCGGATCGCGTCCCTCGCATTCACGCAGAGATTGGTCAGGACCTGGTCGATCTGGGACGGGTCCATCCGGACCGGCCGGATCGATCCATCCGGATGCCAAGCCAGGTCGATGTTTTCCCCGATGAGCCGTCTCAGGATTTTAAGCATGCCCTCGATGGTGTCGTTCAGGTCGATCACCCGGGGTGAAATCGGTTGCCTGCGTGCAAAGGCCAGAAGCTGGCGTGTGATGTCGGCGGAACGGCGGGCGGCGTTCAGTATTTCCCTCAGATCATCCTGGATGGGATCAGCCGGAGCGACCTGTTCCATGGCCATTTCCGCGTGACCGAGAATCACCCCCAGCATGTTGTTGAAATCGTGGGCCACCCCACCGGCGAGACGCCCCACAGATTCCATTTTCTGGGCCTGAAGCAGTTGATCCTCCAGGGCCTTCCGGTCGGTGATGTCGAGGTTGACCACAATGGCTCCGTCGATTTTCCCCTCATCGTTCAGGACAGGGGTGCTGTAGTTTAGAATGGTTTTCCGTTTTCCGTCGAAGGACTCGATTTCCAGAAGCTCGTCCACGATGGTCACCCCCTGCCGGATGGTTTTGGCCAGGGCCCAGTCGTCGGCGGCAATGAGTTCCCGGGAGGGCAGGCGCCAGGCTTTGAAAATTCCGTATTCCGAAAGGGGGACGTGGGGTTCGGCCCCCCAGATTTTCACCCCCATGGGGTTGCCCCGGATGATGTTGCCGTCCTTGTCCGCGAACCAGAGGCCGATGGGCAGGATCTCAAAGATCTTCTGAAGCAGGTTTTCCCGCCGCCACAGTTCATCTTCGGAACGTTTTCTTTCGGTGATATCCGAAATAATGCCGTGCCAGAGCGTTCCCCCGTCCTCCATGCTCTGGGGCTTGGCCTGGCACCACCGCCAGCGGAGCCCCTGCCTGGGCAGGATAACCCTGAACTCGCAGTAGAACATCTCCAGGGTTTTCGCCGAATCCAAGATGGCCTGGGCGACCCTGTCATAATCCTCGGGGTGAAGGCGTCCGAAAACCGGGGTGGCGTCTTCCCGGACGTCTTCGGGCCAAAGCTCGTAAATGTCGTACATCCCCTGGCTGGCGTAAGGAAAGGCGGAGCGGCCGTCCGGATAAAGGCGGTACTGGTAGATCACCCCCGGGACCATGCTGGCCAGGTTCATGAGAAGCCGATGGCTTTCAACCGCTTTTTCCTGGGCCTCTTTCCTTTCGGTGATATCCGTGGCGATGCTGAGAACCGCAGGCTGGCCATCCCAAAGGATGGACTTGGCCACCACTTCCAGGGGAAACACCGAGCCGTCCTTCCTGAAATGAGCCACCTCGAAGCGGTCTTCTCCCTGCAAAGCGATCCGTTCCATCCTTTCGTTCAGAAGGGCCACTGTCTCCGGAACATCCAGGTCCTTAAGGTTCAGGGCCAGATACTCGTTTTCATCATCGTAGCCATGAAGGGGCGCACTCATCCGGTTGGCGTAGAGGAACCGTCCTTCGGTGTCATGGATGGAGATGGCCGCGGGCGCCGCGTCCAGCATCCGGCTGAGGAGGCTGATACGTTTCTGGTTTTCCCTCAGCCTTTCCCCTTCCCCGATCTTGTGGAGGGCGAAGGAAAGGTTTCGGGCCATTTCGGAAAAAAATTCCTGTTCTCCGGTATCTTCGGCAAAGGACTGGGGAACGGACACACAGAGCATTCCGTAAATTCTGTTGTCATGGGAAAGCCGGGTGGCAAGTCCCCCCTTGCCGGTGTATTCCGGAGAAAGGGGGCAGTCCGGGCATTGCCCCATGGGATTCTTCACCACGTGGACCCCGTCTTTTTCGATGCACCGGCTCATGCACGAGGGGAAACGACCCTTTTCGAGATCGTCCCTGAACCGAGACAACCCCTTCTCGAATCCGGAAAAAGCTATGGCCCTGGTTTTCCCTGATTCATCGTCCAGCAGGGCGATCCAGGCGTTGAAATAACCCAGGGTCCGGGTCAGGCTGTCACAGACGGCCTGGATCAGACGAGCGGGGTCTTGTTCCGCCACGATAAGCTGGTGGACCTTCCGGATGGCGAGAAGTTCCCGGGGGATATGGTGGGGTCGTTCGACCACGCTTCCGGAAACAGGCGGTCTTGTTTCACCTCCGGTCGCCGGACCCTTTTTATCCCTGAAAACTTCAAGCTGTCTTTCGGCCGCAGCAAGGGCCTGTTCCAGCTCCTCATAGGTGGGCTTTCGTTCCTCTGTCATGGGCGCCCCTGCTCATACGGTCTGGTGAAAATGCCTCGGTTATCAACCCTGTGCATGGACTTACCAAACGGTCACCGTTGGGGCATGGCCGAAGGTCTGGGTAAATTGTATTGCCGGGTTCATAAAGTGTTATAATGAATGGTCGGTTGTGCTTTACCTTATATAATTCATTCCGGTCAGGAGAAAAACAGTTTTTTCAACAGGGCAGGGAGTCCTCCGGATTTTGGGTCAATTTTCCCATTCGAGGATGTATTTTTTCACGGTCCGCCGATCGAGATTGATCCGTTTGGCCACCTCTTCGTAAGTTCCAAGCCTCTGGTACAACAGACGGCAGTAACCGGCCAGGAGTTTCTGGGCGTCCAGGTTCCCCTCCTCGATTCCGGAGACAAGGCTGGCCTCAAGATCCCCAAGGACGCGCTTCCTGTCCCCGGTGTAAACCCTGTTGAGCAGCACCCGCCTCACGCACTGTTCCAGTTCACGCACATTACCGGGCCACTCGTAGGTCAGCCCCAGGTGCTTGCGGATCACGTCCTTCACCATGAAGGTGTATTCCGGCGAATCCTCGCCCACCATGCGGTTCACGGTAAAAGCCAGAAGCGTGTCCAGTTCCCCGGGCATTTCCTGGATACGCTGGCGCAGCGAGGGCACGGTGATGATGTCCGAACAGAGGCGGTAATAGAAATCGTCCCGGAACACCTTCCTGTTCTGGACATCGTCATAGGACCGGTTGGTGGCGGCGATGACCCGGCCCTGAAACCGTCCTTCGGTGCGGCTGCCCACAGGGGTGAACACCCGTTCCTGGAGCACCCGGAGCAGTTTCACCTGGACCGGCACGCTGATCTCGCCGATTTCGTCGAGAAAAATCGACCCGTAGGGGCTGCACCGTTCGAACACCCCCTTGTAATCCTCGATGGCCCCGGTGAACGACCCTTTCTTGTGGCCGAACAGCTCCGATTCCATCAGGGTTTCGGGGAACTGGGACAGGTTCAGACTGACAAAGGACCGGGAAAAGCTCTCCCTGAAGCACTGGATCTTTTCATCGTAGGGAATATAACCGCTGCGGCCGATGGCCATGGCCGCCGTGCCCTTGCCCGTGCCCGTCTCCCCCAAGAGCAGGGTGGAAAAATCCTCCATCCTGTTCCAGAGGTAGCGGATGTAGAGGCTCATGTCGTGGGTGAACACGTTGTTCCACAGCTTTCTCCGGAACTCCTTCATGGCCGGGCTGTTGCCGATCAGGGTGTCCCGGATGAAGTAGTAGGCCCTTCTGAGCTGGTAGCTCAAGGCCATGCTGTGGTAGATCCTGTCGAACTCGAAGCCGCGGCTTCTCAGAAAGGCGATGGCCTCCCGGGCGAACCCCACCTTGACCGGCGTCTCGTCTGCGGCGAGCTGTTCCTGGATCAGCGTGTCGAAGCGCTCCCGGTACCGATAGAAAAAATCAAAGAGAAAGGCGTTTTCCACAAGACTCCTGTCCCGGCCCTGGAACGTGGTGATATCCCCACCCTTCCTTTCAATTTCGGCCAGCCGCCGCCTCACCTCGTCCAGGGTCTTGTCGATGAGGTTGCCCTCTTCCACCTCGGGAAAAAGCCCGGCGATCCGCCGGTCGATGTCGTGGCGTGTGTCACTGAAGGGGTTGGTGTAGACGGCGTCGCTCACCAGGTAAAAGAAATTCCGCTGCTCTTCGGTCAACCGGTTGATGTGGCTCATGAAACGATCCTTTTTTTCCAGACGATGTCATCCTGACCCGTGTTCCCGTAAAACCCGGGATTTCGAAAACAAATCCATACACTGAATGAACATTCCATATACACCATTTGAATACATGTCAATCTCATTCTCGGCCAAACGGCTGACACAAGTATAGTTTTATATTTAATTTCAGATAATTAAACAAACATCCTCCACTGGCACGATGTTTGATTCATCACAGACCACCCCGGGCGTATCACTCACCCGGATCACGCATCCCACGTTTTAAGGAATCCATGGACCATGGCCGCAGGATCTGCCGGATGCGTCGCAACACCTGACATGAAAAAAACCGCGAAACCCGCTTTCACCTCCTTTCCCATGACCTTCGCAGGCTTCGCGGCCAAGCATATTCACGAGCAACAGAAAAAAAGGAGCGCAGCACCATGACAGCACCGACCCTCACCACACGGTTTCCCCTTCTCGTCGGCCACCCGGCCCTGACCTTCGACCTGGACTACGCCAGGACCGTGGCCCAAGCCGGAGCGCTTCCGGTGTTCGACACCGGTTTCTACCCGGACAGAAAAGCCATGGACATCATCCGGACCCTTGAAAACGAGGATTTCCCCTTTGCCGTCCGTCTGTCCATGGACCGGAAGCCCCTGATGGACGCCATCGCCCACCGCCAGCCCCACAACCTGGAACTCCTGATCGCCGCCTGCGCTGCCAGAGAAGAGCTCAACGGGCCGTTCACCCCGCCTTCCAGTTGCCGTCTGTTCATCGAAGTCCTGGACACAGGCCTTGCCGCAGAACTGGAACACCTGGCCCCCCACGGTCTGATTCTGAAAGGCTGCGAAGGTCCGGGACGAGTCAGCCGCTACACATCCTTTATATTGTTGCAGTGGTACCTTGAAAATACAGACTATCCCCTGTTCATCCACGGCGGCGTGGGGCTTTTCACGGGAGCGGGCCTTCTGGCGGCCGGAGCCGCGGGCTTTGTCATGGACAGCCAGCTCTACCTCTGCGACGAGGCCCCCCTCGCCCCGAATTTCAGGGAGCTGATCAATGGTGTGAGCGAAACTGACACCCTGGTGGTCGGAGAAACCCTGGGCACCCGGTACCGCTTCTTTGCCAGGCTGGGCACGAAAATCGTGAAAACCCTGAAAGAAAAGGAAAGCGTCCTGGTGGGTCAGCCGGACGCCGACACCCGCATGGCCGCTGAGGTGGAAAACGCCATCGTGTCCCTTGCAGATACCGGGGCCAATGCCCCGCAGAGCCTGTTCTGCCTGGGCCAGGACGCCTCCTTCGCCAAAAGCTTCCTTGGCTGCGCGGAAAATGGGTCCAGGCGGGTCGGCGACGTGATCCGCGGTTTTTTCAAAACCCTGGGCCAACACCTCGGCGCCGTGGACGGCCACGACCCCATGGTGGAAAACTCTCCCCTGGCCCGGGCCCACGGAACCCGTTACCCGGTGATCCAGGGCCCCATGGCCAACGTCAGCGACAACCCCGATTTCGCCCGGGCCGTGTACGACAACGGAGGACTCCCGTTCTTCGCCATGGGCAACCTTCCCGAGCCCCTGGCCGAAACCATGATCGCCAAAGGCCGGGAAAAAGCTCCCCGGTTCGGTGCGGGCCTCATCGGCATCGAAACTTTCAACCGGACCATAGACCGGCATTTCGACATCGTGAAACGGCACCGGGTTCCCTTCGCCCTGTTCGCCGGCGGTGTCCCGGCCCAGGTCAACGAACTGGAAGCCGCGGGGGTGAGAACCTACCTGCACACCCCCAATATGATGATGCTGAAAAACGCCATCGACGGGGGATGCACGGGGTTCATCTTCGAGGGCACCGAAGCCGGGGGGCACGTGGGAAGCCTGACGAGTCTCGTGCTTTGGGAATCGGCCATGAACCTGCTCGCATCCCAGGACAACGCGGCGATCGGCCATCAGACCGTGATTTTCGCCGGGGGCATCTCCACCTGTTTCGCCTCGGCCTTCATCTCGGGCATGGCCTCGACTCTGGCCGCACGGGGAGCGAAAATCGGCGTCCAGGTGGGCACGGCCTACCTGTTCACCCGGGAAATCGTGGAGCTCGGAGCCATCGGCCGGCTTTACCAGAACACCGTGGCCTCGGCCCGGCAGACCCTGGTCACCGGCAGCACCGTGGGTCTTGCCTCCCGCACCGTGCCCACGCCTTTTGCCCGGAAACTGGTGGAAACCGAGCACCGCATGATCAAGGAAGGTCTGCCCCTGTCCGAACGAAAAACCCGATTCGAGACGGAAAACCTGGGCTCGCTCCTGATCGGCGCCAAAGGGTTTCTGCCCGACATCCACGGCCAGCGTCAGGGAGAACTCATCCATTTCAACGAGGACCAACAGCTTGAAAGAGGCAATTTCCTCGTCGGGGATTCCCTGGCCTTCCTCGATCCGGGCCTCACCATCGCCGATGTCCACCGCCGGTTCTTCCATGAAAAGGACGGACTGTTCCGGAATCTGGGCCGTGCGGAAGTCCTCTCTTCGCCGACCTGCCGGATGAACGACGATATCGCGGTGATCGGCGCGGGCTGCGTCCTTCCCGGCGCGACAGACCCTGAGACCCTGTGGTACAACATCATCGAGGGCGTCTGTTCGATCCGGGACATGCCCGAAGACCGGATGGACACGGGCCTGTTCTACGATCCGGACCGCCAGGCCGAGGACAAGAGTTACACGAAAATCGCCGGTCTTGTCACGGATTTCACCTTTGACCCCCGGCGTTTCGGCATGGACGAAAAAGAGGCCTCGGCCCTGTCCCGGACCCAGCAGATGCTGCTCCACGCCGCGGACCAGGCCGTGAAAGACGCCGGTTACCTCGATTCCAACGGTTTCTCCCACCCAAAAGCGGGCAAGACGGCGGTGATCGTGGCGTCCTGCCTGGGCAACGAACGGAGCAACGACCTCCAGCTCAAGTACTACCTTCCTGAAATCATGGACCATCTGGAAAAAATTCCAGCATTCTCGTCTCTTTCAGAAAATGAAAAACTCTCCGTGAAAGACGCCGTGAAACAGGGCCTGCCCTACGGTTCCTCCGGACCGGACCGTTTCGAAGGGGTGGCCCTTCACATGGAAGCCGGTGTCATCGCCCGGCATCTCAACGTCACCGGTGCGGCCTATGTGGTGGACGCCGCCTGTGCCACGTCCTTCGCAGCCCTGTCCTCGGCGGCGAACGAGCTTCTGTCAGGCCGGCACGACACGGTGATCGTGGCCGGAATCAACACCAACCTGTCCCCGGAAGCCTTTATCGGTTTCGGCAAAATGGGGGCTCTCAGCGCCAAAGGGTCCTGGCCTTTCGACCACCGGGCCGACGGGTTCGTGCTGGGCGAGGGAACCGCCGTGTTTGTCCTGAAACGGCTGAAAGACGCGGTTCGCAACAACGACCCCATCCACGGCGTGATCCGGGGCATCGGGTCCAGCTCCGACGGCAAGGGCAAGGCCATCGCGGCACCCAACCCCGCAGGCCAGGCCCTGGCCCTGACCCGCTGTTACGAGAGCATCAAGACCGGCATCACCCTGTCGGACATCGACTATATCGAGGCCCACGGCACCTCCACCATCATGGGGGACCAGGCGGAATTCGAGACCCTGAAGAGCGTGTACCCCAAAAACCGGCCCATCGGCATCAGCTCGATCAAATCCCAGATCGGCCACCTTCTCGGAGGGGCCGGCGCCGCAGGGCTTTTGAAAGCCCTCCTGGCCCTCCGGCACCGGACCCTTCCCCCCAACGCCGGATTCCAGACCCTTTCGGACAACATCGATCGTGAGGGCACGGATCTTTACATCCTCACCCAGGCGAAACCCTGGATTGTGGAACCGGGCCTGACACGCAAGGCCGCCGTCAGCTCCTACGGCTTCGGCGGCATCAACTACCATGTGGTGGTCGAAGAGTACGACCCGGCGGCACCCCTCCTGCCCCGGACCCTATTCGCCGATCCGGACCACGACCCCAACAGCCGGAGGATCGTGTTCGCCGGCCTGGGTGTGGTCCTGCCCGACGCCCAGAACAGCGACGAGCTCAGCCGTCTCCTGCCCGGGCAGCCTTTTGAAACCGTGCCCCTTCCCGAAGACCGTTTCCACCTCGCCCGCTACACGGAAGAAACGGACCCGGCCTTCCGGCTGCCCGGCTTCAGGGCCGGTATCGTCACCGGCTTCAAATTCAACAACGTGAAGTACAAAATTCCGCCCATGGCGGCCCGGTCCGTGGAACGGGCCCAGCTTTTCGCCCTGGACGCCGCATCCCAGGCCATCGACAATTCCGGCCTTGGACCGCACCTCACGGCAGGCAACCGCACCGGCGTGGTCATCGGCACCCCGTCCGGCCGTCAGCACGCGGAAAACATCCTGAGGGTAAGAGCCCCCTTCCTGGGCCGACTGATCCGGAACGTTTCCGGGCTCGACGACACGGCCAAATCCGCCATCGCCGATGCTCTGGTCACCTCGATCCGGGCCCGCTACCCGAAAAACACCGAAGACACGGTGCCCGGGTTTCTGTCCAACATCGTCAGCGGCCGCATCGCCAATTTCTTCGGCTGCAACGGGGCCAACTTCATCGTGGACGCCGGGGACGCCAGCTCGGCCGTGGCCCTCCGGATCGCAGCCCAGGCGTTACGGTCCGGCGAGATGGACACCGTGCTTTCAGGGGGCGTGGACACCAACCTCTACCCTTACGCCCTGTTCACGGCGGCCCAGGCCGGACTGCTGGGCGATGGAAATTCCAGCGGGGTGGTCAGCGAGGGCGCGGCCCTGGTGGTGATGACCACCCTCGAAAATGCCCGGAAGCGCAACCTGCCCGTTCTCGGGGAATACCTGGCCGGAGAATTTTCTTTTGATCCCCATGCTAAAGGCTTCAGGCGTCCCGGAACACCTTCTCCTGAAACGCTGAAAGCCCTTCTGGCCCAGGCCTCCGTCCGTGCGGAGCCGGCCGGTGAGGCCCAGGCCCTCGATCCGGGCAGCTTCCGTTCCGCCGGAACAGCCGTGGACCTCGTCCGGAACCTGATCCGGAAAAACGATAACCCCATGGCCGTAACAGCCCTGGTCTCACGGGCCGCCGGGGGCCTGAGCGGATTCCAGGTCCTGGGCAGCCTGCCGCCACGTCTTTCCCTGCGCCGACCGGTCCGGACATCCCATGAACCGTTCCGGACTCCCGTGAAACAGGGCATACAGGCCCCGGCCGTTCCTGAAAAAGATCAGGTGGTGGCCCTTCTCTCGGGCCAGGGCGCCCAGAGTTCGGGCATGATGAAAGAGATCTACCATGCGGAACCGTCGGTGAAAGCGCTGATGGACCAGGGCGAGGCCCTGTTCCGCACCGCCCGGGGTTACTCCCTGCTCGACCTGATGTTCGGCGACGATCCGGCCCTGAACCTCACGGAAAACACCCAGCCCGCCGTGTTCCTGGGAACAGCGGCCCTCTACGATCTTTTGAAGAACCGGGGGTTTTCCCCTGACGCCGTCATCGGCCACAGCGTGGGGGAATTTTCCGCCCTGTACTGCTTAGGCCTTCTCGGATTCGACGAGGCCATGAACCTCATTCTCACCCGCTCCAGCCTGATGAAAGAGGCCGCTGACCAGATCCCCGGGAAAATCATGGTGGTGTTTGCCGGTGCCGACGAGACCGAAACCCTGATCCGGGAATCGGGCCTCACCGTGTACGTGGCCAACAAGAACAGCGACCGCCAGACCGCCGTGTCCGGCCCTGCCAAAGACATCGAAGATTTCTGCGCCTTTCTCTCGGACAAGGGCCGGATGTTCACCAGGCTCCCCCTGTCCGGGGCTTTCCACACCCCCCTGTTCCGGCACGCGGCGACGGAGCTTGAAAAAACCCTGGCGGACCTCACGTTCAACACGGCCCAGGCGGACCGGATCATCGCCAACGTCAACGCCGAACCCTACCCGGCGGACCAAGAGGCCATCCGACGCCTTCTGATCCGACAGATCACCTCGCCGGTGGAGTTCATCCGCTCGGTGAAACGGGCCTTCCAGCCGGGCCGGACCTGCTTCGTGGAAATCGGTCCCAACCGGCTTCTGGCCAACCTGGTCCGGAACATGGGCCTTCCCGGCGTGAAAGAATACGCGTCGGTGAACGAAAAAAAAGGGCAGCTTGCCTCGTTCCGAACGTTCCTGGACGATCTTAACGCCCTTTCCATCATCCGTAACCCGGAAAAAACCACATCCCTTCCCCCTGAAAACAGACAAAAGGCCGAGGAACAGGCCTTTGACAGCAAGGAATTCGACATGAACTTCAACGGAAACGGCGAGGATGATTTCTCGGCCTACGTGCGGAACAACGAGGAACACCTGAAAAAGACGCTGTACAACGAATATCTGAAACACAAGAAACAGCAGGCCTTCGACGCCCTGGAAAAATTCGATTTCAATCCGGGAAAAATCGTCGTGTCCGGCGTATCCGTGGGTCTTCCGGGCACCGGCAAGGCCGTGTTCGATCCGGACAACTTCACGAAACTCCTGGCCGGCACCAGCTTCATCGATCCCCTGCCCCTTTCCACCAAGGAAAAAATCGTGGACAAGAACGTCACGAAACTCCACAAATCCCCGGACGGCAACGCCCGGTTCGTGGAAATCACCAGCACTGACGACGTGATCCAGCTGGCCGGTCAGCTCGGCTACTTCGACCTGGACAGGGAATACGGCATCAAGAAGCAGTACGACACATCCATCGCCCTGTCCATGGCCGCGGGCATCGAGGCGCTGAAAGACGCCCATATCCCCCTGACGATGCAGTACAAACAGACCTCCACCGGAAGCCTCATGCCCGACGGATACGCCCTGCCCGTTGAAATGCAGCAGGGAACCGGCGTGATCCTGTCCTCCCTCTGGCCCTACTCGGAAACCCTGATCCAGGAGATGACCCGGTATTTCTACAACAAGTTCTACGTAAAACCCTACGAGGAACTGGAAAAGATCTACTACCACATCATCGAGAGCGTGAAAGACCAGGACGTGAAAGAGCAGGTCACCGAATGGTTCTTCAAAATCAGGGAACGGAAAAAGGTCTACGGCGAATACAAACTCACCCGGGATTTCGCCCACAACATCACGCCGCTGGGCTCGGCCCATTTCGCCCAGTACATCCGGGCCAAGGGGCCCAACATCCAGATGAGCGGGGCCTGCGCCTCCACCACCCAGGCCATCGGCATCGCCGAAGACTGGATCCGGGCCGGCCGCTGCGACCGGGTCATCGTGCTCGGGGCAGAAACCCCCACGTCCGAAGGCCAGGGCCAGTGGATCGGAGCCGGATTCCTCAGCCTGGGGGCCGCTTCGGTAAAGAAGAACGTGGCCGATGCGGCCAAACCCTTTGACGCGGCCAGAAACGGCACCATCCTGGGCAGCGGGGCCGTGTCCATGATCGTCGAACGGGAGGAGACCGTGAAACGCCGGGGCATGAACGGCCAGGCTGAAATCCTGGGAACCTTCATCGGCAACACGGCCTACCACACTTATAACATCGACGTGAAAGGCATCGCCTCGGAGATGAAACGATTCGTGGGAAAGGTTGAAAAACGCCAGGGTCTGAAAAAAGAAGAGTACTCGAAAAAACTGGTGTTCATGAGCCACGAGACCTTCACCCCGGCCCGGGGAGGCAGCGCCGACGCGGAAATCACCGCCCTTCGGACCACGTACCCCGACACTTACACCGACATCGTGATCTCCAACACCAAGGGCTACACCGGCCACACCCTGGGGGCGGCCCTGGAAGACGCGGTCCTGGTGAAAGTGCTCCAGACCGGCACGGCTCCGCCCATCGCCAACCTGAAAGACATCGAGGACAATTTCAAGGATCTGAAACTGGCCACAGAGCCGGTGAAAGGGGATTTCGAATACGGGTTCCACATCGCCGCCGGATTCGGGTCCCACCTGGCCTTTGCCTTTTTCAAACGGATCGAGGAAAACACACCCGATAACAACCCCCGCTACCAGTCCTGGCTCAAGGCCGTGACCGGCAGCACCGCCC
Organism: uncultured Desulforapulum sp.; assembly: GCA_964637565.1. Classification (GTDB taxonomy): domain Bacteria; phylum Desulfobacterota; class Desulfobacteria; order Desulfobacterales; family Desulfolunaceae; genus DYJE01. The sequence goes on along the minus strand of CAZWTY010000016.1, from coordinate 20,679 downwards.
CGAAACTCACCGAGTTCAACCACACCCTCATGGCCGAAGCCGGCGGGGAACGGATCGTCCTAGGCAACGGGGCCAAACCCCTCATCCCGAACTCCGCACCGGAAAAGGGCCTGACCCTGGACACCCCGGAAGTCCCGGTGGTCCAGGCAAAAACTGTACAACAGACGCCGGTCAGCCTGGACCACCCGGATGTGGTGGACGTTCCGGTGTCAGCGCCTTCAAACCGCGCCATTTCACCAGACGTCATGGAGACCGTGAAACAGACCATCGCCGAACAGACCGGCTACACGGTGGACATGCTGGAACCGGACCTGGACCTGGAGGCCGACCTGGGTATCGACACCGTGAAGCAGGTGGAGATCTTCGGAAAAATCTCGGCCCGGTTCAACCTAAAAGTCCCGGAAAACCTGAAGCTCAAAGACCTCAACACCATCGATAAACTGGTGGCCTACCTGAAAACCAAAGTGGATCCGGCTATGCTCCAGCCCGGCCCCGCTGCCGTGGAAGAGCTGAAACAGACACCGGTCATCGTGCCTTCGAATGACGCTCCGGCATCGTCCATCCTCTCGGACATCAAGCAGGTGATCGCGGCCCAGACCGGGTACGATCTGGACATGCTCGACGAAAACCTGGATCTGGAAGCGGATCTGGGCATCGACACGGTAAAACAGGTGGAGATCTTCGGGAAAATCTCGGCCCAGTACAGTCTGAAAGTCCCTGAAAACCTGAAACTTAAAGACCTCAACACCATCGGCAAGCTGGCAGCCTACATGGAAACAAGAGTGGACCGGGCCCTGATCGCCCCCGCGCCAGCCGCAGAACCTGCGAAACCTGAACCGGTCAGCGTTCCCGTTGCCGTTCCGGCATCGTCCATCCTGTCGGACATCAAGCAGGTGATCGCGGCCCAGACCGGTTACGAAACCGATATGCTCGATGAAAACCTGGATCTGGAGGCCGATCTGGGTATCGACACCGTGAAGCAGGTGGAGATCTTCGGGAAAATCTCGGCCCAGTACAACCTGAAAGTCCCTGAAAACCTGAAACTTAAAGACCTCAACACCATCGGCAAGCTGGCGGCCTACATGGAAACAAGAGTGGACCGGTCCCTGATCGCTCCCCCGCCAATCGCCGAATCTGTGAAACCTGAACCGGCCAGTGCACCTGTTGCCGCTCCGGCATCGTCCATTCTGTCGGACATCAAGCAGGTGATCGCGGCCCAGACCGGTTACGAAACCGACATGCTCGATGAAAACCTGGACCTGGAAGCCGACCTGGGCATCGACACCGTGAAGCAGGTGGAGATCTTCGGAAAAATCTCGGCCCAGTACAACCTGAAAGTTCCGGAAAACCTGAAGCTCAAGGATCTCAACACCATCGGTAAACTGGCGGCTTACATGGAAACCAAAGTGCCGGTGGTAAAGACAGCCGATCCTGTTCGTGAAACAGCCCGGGCCCTGCCAGCCGCTGAACCTGTCCGTTCTCCAGAAACCTCGGGCGTGAGGCGCTTCGTGCTCTCGGTCCGGAAAACGGAACCGTCTACGATCTCGGTGAACCGTTTCGAAAAATCCTGCATCCTGGTGACCCTGGACAGCCACGGGTTTGCCGAGGCGGTGTGCCGTGAAATCCGAAAACGCGGCGGCAGCGTGATCACCCTGGGACGTCAGAACTCGGCGGACATCCGCATCGACCTGGGCCAGCCGGAAACCCTGGAATCCGCCCTGCCCGTTGACGGCTCCCTGCGGACCATCACCGGCCTGATCCATCTGGCACCCCTGGACCACTACCTCGCAACCCCCAAAGCCTTCGATTTTCTCTCAAAGAAAACCACGGTGGCCGACACCCTGAACCTTGCGGTGAAATCCCTGTTCGTGCTGGTGAAAACCCTGAAAAACGTGTTAGACAGACCCGGCGCCCTGATCGCGGGCCTCACCTTCAACTCCGTGGTCTTTCCCTACATGGACGGGTTCAAAGGAACCATCCACCCGGCCTTTGCCGGTCTTTCCGGTTTCCTTAAAACCGTGAACAAGGAATACCCGGAAACCCGGGTCCGGCTGGTGGACTTTGCCGAAAACACCCCGAAAACACGGGTGAACGACCTGGCCCGAACCTTTGTCGACGATATTTCCAGCGACGACAGGCGGGTGGAAAAAGGGTACATGAACAACACCCCCTACGTCCTTCGTATGGCGGAAAAGCCGGCCACGGCCGACTCACCCCTGATCCGCAAAGGCGACACGATCCTCGTCACCGGCGGGGCCCAGGGCATCACCTACGAGATCATCCGCAAAACCGCCCTGGCCTACCAGGCCGATCTGATCATCCTGGGACGCAGCGACGTCTCAGGCCTCGACAGCCATTTCCTTCTTCCTGCGGTGGACGAAAAAATGGTCCTGGCACGGGTGAAAGCCGATATGCAGGGCGCCAAACCCCTTGACATCAAACGGGCCGCGGACCGGATCATGCGGACCCGTGAAGCGGCCCTGAACATCCGTCGCCTTGAAGCCGAAGGCATCCGGGTCACCTACGAACGGGCCGACGTCACCGACGCCGCGGCCGTGGATCAGATCGTCCGCAAGCACCGGAACATCAGCGGCGTGATCCATGCCGCCGGTGTGGAGGAAAGCCAGTTCATCGAGAAAAAAGACCTGGCCTCGGTGTCCCGGGTCATGGACGTGAAGGTCAAAGGCCTGGACAACCTGTTGAAAGCGTTGAAAGACCGGCCCTGCCGATACCTCATCGCTTTTTCCTCGGTCACGGCCCGTTTCGGCAACGAGGGTCAGTGTGACTACACGGCGGCCAACGACATGATCGGCAAAATGCTGATGAAGGAAAAACAGGAGCGCCCGGATCGCCAGGTCAAGGTTTACAGCTGGACAGCCTGGAGCGGCGCGGGCATGGCCGAGAACGAGACAGTGAAAAAGGTTCTGGAGTCTAGGGGCATCACCTTCCTGCCCCTTCACGAGGGGGTTGATTTCTTCCTCCGGGACCTGGTGAACGGAAAAGACACGGAAGTGGTGATTTCCGGTCCGGACACCGTGGCCGACCTGGACGGTCTTCTCTCCGTTCCTTCTCCCGCGGGCATCGGCCCGTTTCTCGACACCCGGCAGTCCGGCGACGGCCATCAGGCCCGTTTCACCCGGACGTTAAGCCTTGACCGGGACCTGTTCCTCTTTGACCACAGCATGGACGGCACGCCGATCTTCCTCGGTGCCACGGGCATCGAAACCATGGCCGAAGCGGCCCACAGCCTGAACGGCGAACCTGACACGGTGGTCCGCGAGCTCCGTGATTTCTCCATTCCCTACGGCATCAAGATCCTGAAAGGACGGCCCAAAGAGATCTTCATCGACGCCGAAACAGCCGGCCCCTCCGGTGAAAAGGCCTGCGCCTGCCGGATCAGCTCGGTGTTCACCAATCCCAAAGGCCAGGTGGTGGGCGATCCCACGCTCCACTACCAGGGTCTGTTCATTCTGGACAGCGCCTACGCCCCGGCCGAACGCCTCGTGTTGCCCGAATTCAGGAAACCGCGCTACACCGGCACCACCGATTCCCTGATTTACCATCCCCAGCGCCTGTTCATGGACGACCTGTTCAAGACCCTGAAAGACGTGCTGTCTTTCCACGACGGCCTGATGGTCACGGAATTCGCCGATACCAGCGAAAAACCGTTTTTCAAAGGCATCACGGTTCCCGGTTTCCTCACCGACGTGACCGCCGTGGACGCCATGTTCCAGACAGGCGGCCTGCTGGAGTTCTTCACCAGCAACAACCTGGTTCTGCCCTACAAAATCAGGACCATGACCGTTCACGGACGAATCGAAAAAGGCCGGAGCTACCTCTGCCTCACCCGGAAAACCGCCGAGGACGACGAGACCTGCACTTTCCAGCTCCAACTCACCGACCGGACCGGCAACCTCCTGGTCCGCATCGAAGATTTCCGCATGGTGAAACTGGCGACACTCGACGAAGCCTACCGGATCACGAACCGGCTGCTGCCGTGATGGCAAAACTAAAAAAGGGACGGCTTTTGATGCCGTCCCTTTTGCTTTAAGGCCCAATTTGGTTTTGGAAATCCTGCCTCCGGCGGCCCTTCCGGGGGACCGGATTTTAAAAATCCGGACAAATGGGTTTGGGCTGCGCCCATCCATCTCCCAGGTTCCGGCCTGGGAGATCTGCAAAGCCTGATTATCGCAACCCGGCCATTGTCCTGGCGATCCCGATCTATCGTTCCCTGCCCTCACGAATAATATCCACCAGTTCTTTCGTTGTGATATCCGCCTTGATCGAAGGGACATCAAGGGGCGATCCGCTTATCTTTTCGGGTGTCAACGAAAAGACACGACCATCCTTTCTTCGTATCAGAACTTTCCCAGTGTTTTCAGCCTGTTCAAGAACTACCGCAAGTTTTTGTCTGGCTTCTGAATAGGTGTAAACATGCATTTAGACCTCCATTGTTTTTATTCCAAGAGTCCTTGCCGCTTCTTGAAGCTTTGAGTCCAGAGTGACCAATGGTGCTTTTTGTCGCTGAGCACAATCCAGAAAATAGGCGTCGTAAGCATACATATGGGTCTTTTTCGAGATAGTGACGGCATTCACAAAATCCGGATCAACATAACGAATCGGAATGCTTCTGAAAATACGAATTCCCTTTATCGCTTCCTCAAGATCCAACCTGTTCCGTTTAAACATTGCGGAAAATGCATTACCGATTTCCCGACGAAATATAAAATTTTTCATGTTGAAATTTTTTTCTATACGATATCAAGATGTTCCATTTCCTGTTCAGCCGCCTCGACCAGCTCCCCGGCCAGTTCTTTCCTTGTCTTCGCCCCCAGCATTTTCAGCTTCTGGGCCCGTCCCACCAGGTTTCCCCTGCCGCTGACCAGGCGTTTGTGGGCCTGGTCGTAGATGTCCCCGGCTTTTTTGATCTGATCGCCGATCTTTTCCAGGGATTCCACGAAGGCGACGAACTGATCGTGGAGTTTTCCGGCCTCGGCGGCGATGGTCCGGGCGTTGGCGTTCTGGTACTCGTAGCGCCAGATGTTGTGGATGATCTGCAAGGTCGACATCAGGGTGGAGGGGCTGACCAGGAGGATCTTTTTGGCGAAGGCCTCGTTGAACAAGCGGGGTTCGTGCTCGAAGGCGAGAAGCAAAGCCGGTTCCACAGGGACGAACATGATGACGATGTCCAGGGAACGGACGCCGATGAGGTCGTCGTAGTTTTTCGCGGCAAGGCCGCTGACGTGGGTCCGGATCGAGGCGATGTGAGCCCGGAGATGACGCAGGCGTTCCTCGTCGCTTTCGGCGGCGCAGGACTGTTCGTAGGCCACCAGGGACACCTTGGAGTCGATGACCACATCCTTTTTTTCCGGCAGATGGACCACCACGTCGGGCATGAACCGCTGGCCGTCTTCGTTCCTGAAACTGGCCTGGACCTCGTATTCCCGGCCCTTGACGAGCCCGGAATCTTCGAGGAGCCGTTCCAACTGGATCTCTCCCCAGGTCCCGCGCACCTTGCTGTCGCCTTTCAAGGCTTTCGTGAGGTTCAGGGCGTCTATCCCGATGCGCTCGTTCAGGGATTTCAGGCTCTGGATCTCCGTCCGGAGGGACGCCCTGTCCCTGTTCTCGCGGTCGTAGACATCCTCCACTTTCTTCCGGAATTCCGAGAGCTGGTCCCGCATGGGAGCCAGGAGCGTTTCGACACCGGTCCGGCTGACCTCGTTGAACGTCCGGTGTTTTTCTTCAAAAATCCGGTTGGCGAGAAGTTCGAATTCTTTGGCAAGCCGTGTTTCGGCCGTCTCCAGCAACGCAATCTTTTCCCGGGCCGATTTCCGCTCTTCGGCCAGGGTGGACAGGGTGGCGGCCAGTTCGGCATCGGTTTTATTTTTTTCGCGGATCAGGTTTTCGTAAAGCTGTCGCTCTTTTTCCTTTTCAGACCTCAGAACCAAGACCTGCCGGTCCAGGGATTCCTGAAACCGTGCCAGTTCCCCGTCGCGGGCGTTCAGGCGCTCTTTCAAGGCCGAAACCTCCCGGGCGTTCAGGGCTGATCGCCAGGCGAAAAATGCGGCGGCAAAAAGCAGGGCCCCTGCCGCGACAATCCATGGTAAAAACTGGGAATTCATCATGCTGGTTTTTTCCTCGATTCAAAACACACCTCAGCAGGCGTAGGGGCGAACCTTGTGTTCGCCCTGCCCGCATTTCAACCCTGACCGAACGACCGTGCAGCCCGTTTCCTGGCTCAGGGCCATCATGCGGGACGCCTGATTTATTGCGATTCCTGAACAGACAACGGGCGGCACGGCGATTTCCGGGCGAACACAAGGTTCGCCCCTAAAGACCGCGCAGGTTGCATATGTTTGCCACATATCACACACAGGCCAACGGCGTTTGATTAAACCTCGGATGCATCATCATACCACACACATTTTTCTGTTGATCACCCACACATGAAGGCCGTTCATCCAATCCGTAGGGGCGAACCTTGTGTTCGCCCTGTCCGCATTTCAACCCTGACCGAATGACCGCCCAGCCTGATTCCTGGTTCGGATCCATCATGCGGGACGCCTGATTTATTGCGATTCCTGAACAGACAACGGGCGGCATGACGATTTCCGGGCGAACACAAGGTTCGCCCCTACAAGCCGAAGAGGTCTCATACGGTGGCATTCAAGCTGTCGCATGCCCATTGGACAGGGTTGTTGTGAATGTATTCCCGAATGCCTGTCAATTCATCATCGTTTCGGATAACGTGCTCCCAATAATTCCGCTGCCATAATTTCCCGGGAAACGGCTTCCACCCCCATCGCCTGACACCATCAATGTATTTGTTTGTGGTGATGGATTTAAACGCCTGAACAATCCGCCCGACCGTACCATCCAACGTGCCGGAAACTTTTTTGAATCCTGCCTTATCTATGCTGACAGGGCCAACAGAGGGTTCTCCCTGACGAGGCCCCAGAATGAAAATGCCATGAATATGGTTTGGCATGATCACAAAGGCATCCAGACCGAGACCGGCAAACCGTTCCGGCAATCGATACCATGCGGCACCGACCATCCGGCCCGCGTCGTTCAGGACCATGTCACGACCTGAAACGTTTCCGAAAAAACATTCCCGCTGGCAGGCGCAAATTGTCACCACAACCATTCCGGCCTGGGAATAATCGTAATGCCTCAGACGGATGGTCCGGCGGCGATGAATGTCCGGATCGTATGCCAATCGCGTTGTCCCCGGGTAGATGTTGACGAGCGGCCGTTTCTTCAACAATGAAGCAATTCCCGTTTTTGTATGAAAGCCCCGGCAGCTTGTCAACTCCTTTCATCACGGCTTTTCGGGCGGGGTAACAAAGGGAACTGAAGAAAAAACAATTCCTGCATTGAAATTAAACCGTATTGGTGAGATACATTCCAAACGATGGATCCATTCACCCATCACAACCAACACACAGGAACCTGTCCCGATGAAAACAGCCGCCTTCATCGCCTTTTTCTGCGCCCTGGGAGGACTTGCCCGGTATTATGTTTCAAGCTGGATCTACAGCGTTGCAGGACGGAGCCTGCCCTGGGGGACGCTGGCCGTGAACATCACCGGCTCGTTTCTCATCGGGCTTGTCATGGAACTGGGCCTCCGAAGCACGGCCATTCCCGCCGATCTAAGGGTGGGGCTCACCGTGGGATTCATGGGAGGGCTCACCACCTTTTCCACATTCAGTTACGAAACCCTGATGATGCTGGAAGACGGAAGGATTCTGGCATCGTTCGCCAATATCCTGGTCAGCGTGGCGGCCTGCCTGCTGTTCTCTTGGCTGGGCATGACCGCTGTCCGGACCCTGTACTGAAAAGGAGGCACCATGAGCAAACTGGTAGGAGAAAACACGCTGATGCGGATTTTCATCGGGGAAAGCGACCGGTTCCAGGGACAGCCCCTTTACGAGGCTCTGGTGGAGATGTTCCGGAAAGAGGGTTTCGCCGGAGCCACGGTGATCCGGGCCGTCAGCGGATTCGGAGCCCACAGCGTCTACCACACCCAGAAACTCCTCACCCTGTCCTCGGACCTGCCCCTGGTGGTGGAAGTGGTGGACAGCCAGGCGAAGATCGACAGCATCATGCCCCGCATCGACGCCATGATGGGGGGCGGCATGATCACCCTGGAAAACGTCAGGGTGATCCGTTACAGCCACGACGAAAACAAGACAAAAACCTGATCAAAACACAAAGCGTTTCCCCGCATGGCCCTGGTTCACCACAAGACCGGGATCGTTTTTCAACGCTTCCAAAGCCAGGTCGCCGGTACAATGGCAGGGCACCAGGATTCCCGGGTCTATCTCCCTGAGGGCGGCCCTTGTTCTTTCCATGCGTTCCGGCCCCGCGTTCACCAGATGAAATCCCCCGATCACCGCCCGGATATGGCCACATCCGCTGAGTTTCTTCACCTGGGCAAGGGTGTTGACAAGGCCGGAATGGCAGCAGCCCACGCAGACCACCACCCCGTCGTCGGTGTTGATCCAAAGGGCCATGTCGTCGGTGAGACGGTCGGGGCGGTGACCCTGGGCGTCGAGAAAAAACGGGCCGCCCACGTCTTCGTAATCCGTCACCCGGGGTATGGGGCCGGTGAGGCCCACGTTTTTTGAAAGCATCACCGGGGCCGGTGTCCAGTGAAGGAGACTCCTGGGCCTCTTGTCCAGAGCGGCCATGGCAGACCGGGGCATATGGATGGCGGCGGCGTCTCCGTTCCGGACGGCGTATCGTGGCCGAACCGCTTCCGAATGGCAGTAGATTGCAACCGAGGGCGCGGCCTGAACGGCCTGGTCAAGGCCTCCGGTGTGGTCGTAATGCCCGTGGCTCAGTACCAGGGTGTCGGTTTTCCCCAGGTCGATCCCAAGAGCCCGGCAGTTGGGTTCCAAGGCCTGGCCCTGGCCGGTGTCGAACAAGATGTTCCTGCCGTCCGCCTCGATCCACATGGCCAGGCCGTGTTCCGGCACAAGCTCCCCGTCCACTCTGTTGTCCACCAGGATGGTCACCTGAATCGGATTGTCTTTGTTCATCATGCGGGCTCCCCGTCTCCCGGGTGTTACTCCTGTCTGTTTTTTTCCATGTCATCCAGCCGCTTCCGGATCATGTCCAGTTCGCGCTGAAGGACGTCTGCCTGACTTGTCAGGGCCGTCTTTTCCAAGTCAGGGCTCATGGCACCCAGCTTTCCGTAACCTATTCCACCCCGTGAATACATGTTCTGGGCGCCCCAGCAGCGGCCTTTGGCAAATCCCATTCCCGGTCCGCTCCAGGAACCGGCTCCCCGTCCTGCCGTGGCAAAACCCGAAGCTTTGTTTCCTGAGCAGTACCCCGCACCTCGTCCTGTCATCGATCCCATTCCCATGGGTCCTGTTCCATTTCCTCTTGGCATAATCTTTCCTCCTTTACCTTGCGCCATAAAAGCCTCCTTCATGCCTCGCGCCCTTCCCATGTTTCTTCGCCGGAACGAATGACATCCGGGCATGGCGTCCATGTCATGTCACAGCCGCCCTTGACCGGAGCGATCCGGTTGTCCCAGACTGAAAATGCGGTTTTCATCGTCTCCGTCCTTTCTGCGTTTAATCATACCTACCGCAAGAGCCGGACCATAAAGAAAACCATGGGAATATATTTTATATCACACTGGATTATTTGATTTTATCTGATGACGATCAAAGGCCGGGTTATATTTTTGTTGCATTATAGCAACCCTTCATGACGTTTAACAGTTGCATAAAAGCTACTTTTTGCCCTTGCGGCCAGGTCGGCCATCTTTTCCCTCGAAGGTCCGACCAATTTTTTTGATTTTCCTGAAAAGGGTGGCTTTGCGAATCCCCAGTTCAATGACCGAACCATAGCGCAGACGATACGCCCTGAAAATCACAACACCCGATCCTTGCCAGGAACGCCGAGTTGCACTCGGCACCTGATGCCGGGTTCAGCCCGGCGTTCCCGGCCCCAAACCCGCAGCCAAGCTTCCGCGCCACGCCCCCCATGCACCCCCAACAGGTCTGCGAACAATAGGCCCCGAACCCGATGGCGCCCCCCACGCAACAGGCGTAGGGGCGAACCTTGTGTTCGCCCTGCCCGCATTTTCAATCATACCCGCAATGTCGTGCCTGCCGTTTATTCCACAGAGTATGGCGTAATGACGTTTATTTTTATAGAGATTAAACCAGCCCGACATCCTTTTAATCGGTATCGGTATCGCTATCGGGTTCGATATTCAGAACGTTTCGATAGCGATACCGATCCCGATGGCGATAGCGATGGTTAAGATCCAGACCCATGCAACATGCGATTGCCCGGGCCCTCCCTTACAGACATATTGCCTTCCACGCTGTTGGTGTGTAAAATAAGGTAACATTTCATTCAGACCCACGCCCAGACACCACAACCCAAAATAAGGACAAAAACCATGCTTGTGTTCCTGAGTGACATCCACATGACAGACGGGAGTTCGGGGGAGACGATCAAGGGCACGGCCTTCAAAATTTTCTCCGACAATGTCCAGAAACTGGTGGACAGCCTGAAACCCGCGCCTCCGGAAGAGATCCGGCTGGTGCTTCTCGGCGATGTGTTCGACATCATCCGGTCCGGGAAATGGCTGAATGTTGCCGACAGGCCCTGGGACCCTCCCGGCCCCTCCCAGGAGCGCATCGTGACGGAGATCCTGGACGGGATTCTCGCCAACAACCGGGCGTCCCTGGCGGAAATCGAACGGCTCCGTCAGTGGTCGGAAGATAAAAAAATCCCGTTCCACATCACCTATGTGATGGGAAACCACGACTGGCTGATCAACCGTTACCCGTCCTGCCGGAAAAAGGTGGCCGCCGCTCTGGGCGAAACAGGAGACGCACCCTTCCCCACAGAGTTCTTCGACAAGGATTACAAGGTCTTCGCCCGTCACGGCGATATCTACGACCCCTTCAATTACATGGGGAACCGGGACGCGTCGTCCCTTGGCGACGCCATCGTCATCGAGCTTCTCAACCGTTTCCCCGAGCAGGTGAAAAAAAACCTGAAAAAGCTGGTGTCCCAGGGTGCCGTCACGTCGGCCGAGGCCAACCGCTTAACCGCCCTTCTCAAGGAGATCGACAACATCAGGCCACTGATGTCCGCGGCCTGCTGGGTGCTGATGGTGATGGGAAAGACAAGCAACGAGTCGGCGAGGAAGACCATCGAAAAAACCTGGACCGACTGCGTCAACGCGTTCTTCAAGGTGCCGTTCGTGAAAAAGCAGGACAAGTTCCTGTGGCCGGACATGGTGGACCTGCTCCAGGTGGCCCTCCAGCTCTCGTCCCACATGTCCAAGAAAACCCTGGAGAAGCTCATGGAACTCAAGGAAAAGCTCCTGCCCGAGGATCCGGCGGCAGGCTACGACAAACACGCGGTGGCGGAAACCAGGGTCCGGTCCGGCGAGGCCTGCTTCGTGTTCTACGGCCACACCCACGACCACCTGATGGTCCCCATGGACCAGATCCCCAAACCAGGCGGCGCCACCCAGGACAAGATCTACTTCAACACCGGCACCTGGCGCAAAACCTGGAACCGCGTGAAGTTCGACCCCTCAAACCGGGAGTTCATCGGCTGGTACGTACTCACCTACGTGGCCCTGTTCAAATCCTCGGAAAACGGAGACTACAACTTCGAAGTATGGAACGGGGCGTTGGGGTGAGGGATCTGGGAACTGGTCAGAATTTGATGACGCCTGTCGCATTGTCGTAGATAAAAGGCTTGCCGTAAGGGTTTTCAGGCAACCTGGGCAAAACACCGGAAGACACCAGCATATCCAGACGGTCGGGGTTTTTCCCATATTTCTCATGGAAAGTGGCAAGCCCCTGTTCAAGAACAGCCACGGCCAGATGGGCATCGAGCCGTTCCTGGAGCATGTCCCGTTTGTCCTGATCTTTTTCCTTTTCAAGCATCATCCGAAGAAAGGCGATGGCCGTGTCGTTTTTTCCACCCTGTTGGGCCAGTCGTGTGCCGAAAGTGGCAAGCGTCACTGGCGAATCTTTAACTGAAGAGGCTTGCAACAGGGCATCCGAAGCCTTCAAATTGTCTTTAAGAAAATAAAAATAATCAAACCCGATAAAAAAACCAGGGATCCAGTCCCAGTAACGATGATCCCGGCTTTTCCCAAGAAGGGAGATTGTAACCTCGTGGTCCTCTGTATACCAGGGAACCGTCCCCTGAAGAAGCATGTAGGACTGCTGAAAATAAGGGTCCAACTCCAGGGCACGATCAAAAAGGAGTTCAACCGATCGCCAGTTCTCTTTTGTAAGTCGTTCCCTTTTGCCTATGATGCTTCCCGCCTCCATCACTGCATAATCCGACATCAAACCTTTGAACTCACCGGCAATGGCCAGAATCAAGGGTGTTGGAAGATTGAACAGAGGACTTGCCTGGACCTGAATATCCATCATGTGCCTTGACCTTTGAACACCCTGATAAAACAAGGCGTAGCACACAAAAATCAAAATTCCGGTCGTACATGTGATGACACGGCTTCTCATGTCAGTTCCCTTCGATTGAAAACAAGCACCGTGATGAAAAGTACCAGAAGGGTATAACTGAGGCCATAGCCTGTGGTCATGACGAGATCCATCCACCGAAAGTCCAAACCATAGGCCGCCACGGTTTTTTTGTCGAAAGCCGAGAGGTTGGGGAAAACCCAGGAAGCGGCGTTTAGAACGGTTACAGGCAAGCTTCCTTCAGGACTGGTCTGCTTGAGAAGATTTCGAACCAATTCGATGTTCTGCCCAATCAGATAGGTTCCGATGGTGAAAATGAAAGCCATGTAGGAACTGGTGGCCACGCAGGTATAGAGAATCGCCAGAGATGTCATGATCATCAGGGACAGAAAGGAAAAATAGACCGCCAGAGCAAAAGTGCCCCAGGAGAACAATCTGGGGATATGATATGGAGCTGTGCTCATGATGAGTTTGACCGAAACAGCTGTGACCATACTTAGTATCAGAACTGAAATGAGCACTAGAACGCTCAGGCCGATAAATTTTCCGACGATATAGTCCCGCCGGGATATGGGCCGCGCCAGAACCAGATACACGGTGAGTTTGTCCAGATCTTTGGCAAGGAGGGGCATCCCGAGAAAAAAGATAATGGCCAGACCTGATATGGATACGGTGCTGAGCCCAACATCAACAGCCACCTTACCAAGATCCCGGGTAAAACTTCCGGTGACCACCACATTGACCGCACACATCACCAGGGCAAAAAAAAGTACGCCGAGCAGAACACGGTTCCGTATCCCTTCCTTGACCGTGATTCCGGCCAGAAGCCTGATATGTTTCATGACCGCCCCCTGTTATCGTCGTCAACCATGGTCACGAACGAGCGTTCAATATCGCCCGTAAGATTTTTGAACTCGTCGATGGGACCACAAAACAGAAGTTTCCCCCTGTTCAAGACCCCCACCCGGTCACAGAGACGCTCCACATCGCTCAGGATATGGGAGCTGAAGAACACGGTCTTGCCGTCCTTTCTCATGTCTTGAATAAAATCAGCCACCAGTTTTCGCCCCATGGGATCAAGCCCGCTCATGGGTTCATCCAAGATACAGATATCCGGGTCGTGAATCATGGCCAGGGCCAGACCTGTTCTCTGGGTCATGCCTTTCGAATAGGTCCGGATGGGTTTTTTCTTGGCATGGGAAAGTTTGAGACGATCCAGAAGGGTTTCGGTTCGTTCGGCCAACAGATGTTCCGGAACACCGGAAGCCTTGCCTCCGAAGCGGAGGACTTCTTCAGCTGTCAGATGGTCATAGAACAGAGGCTGTTCCGGCAGATAACCGACACGAAGCCTTGCAGTCGGATTTTCTATGGGTTCATCGTTGAGGGTGATGTCGCCGGAGTCACGGCGGATGAAATTCATCAGGATCTTGATCACCGTGCTCTTGCCTGCCCCGTTGGGACCAAGAAACCCGAAAGATTCTCCCGGCTCAACGGTAAGACATAGATTTTCCATGACAGGAAGGGCTTTTATGCCCTTTTTTCGGTAGGTTTTTTTGAGGTTGAGGATGGAAATGGCTGGCATAGTCGTTTTATTGGGAAAATTTGTTTGCGTAATTTTTGTAAAATAAAAAAAACGGCTGGCAAAGCCAGCCGTTTTTTTAAGTCAATCTCACTTTATTTGACAGTCCAAGGATCACCACTTGGGGCTGCATTGGCAGCAAGTGCAAAGTCATCAGCGGCGGTTGAATCAGGCTCAAGTCCAACGTCGAGTGCCGTGCCAGCTGAATCCGCAACGGGGTCTTGGTAGACGGCAGTGGAGTCTCCATCTGAGCCAAAGTAGGTGTCCCCTTGGGTATGTTTGGAGATAGCGACGAATGTGGTACCATCTGTGAGATCGGCAACGCCAGCGTTGGTTGAAGCTAACACACCAACATTATTGCCGACTCCAATAGCAAGGCTCCTATCAACTGTAGCGCTTGTTCCCGTAATCATAGGAGTTGCTACAACGCCACCTACCAAAGCAGCACCAGCACCAGCTCCACCGTCGTTAGCAGCAGCAGTAAGACCGAAAACCTGCCAATCAGAAAAGAATGCCGATTCAGAGGTAGCAAGGTTTCTCACATCACTCTGGGCCGCCGCATTGTAACCTCTGATTCTGTAAGCCGCAAACTGGGGAATGGCAATCGCCGCGAGGATACCGATGATCGCGATAACGATCATGAGTTCGATCAGGGTGAAACCTTTTTCATTTCTTTTGACCATTTTAAACATGTGATGCCTCCTCTTTGGGTTGGTTTTTGAGCGTTTGAACGCCATGGGAACAGATTTTCCGGATTAAAAAAACACCGCGACAATTTTTGCTCGTTCGGAAATGTCTGTCTTTTAAACCGGGAAAACGTTTACCACGTGCTCATTGGCTCTCTTGAAGTCCGATTATGATAACCAAATCTCTTTTTTTTGGCAACACTTTTTCAGCTAAGTGTCGCCAGATGGACGGCCTTTGATTCGTCCGTCCGTCGCGATCATCGTCGCGCGTTTGACAAAGGTTATTACAAAAGGAATGCCAGAAAACGAAACATGCGGATAATATTTTTTTCTGCCTGTTTTTAAAGGGTATTTTTATGCGTTGCCCGTAAGATCCCTGAAAACACCTTCATGCACCAGGGGCCGTTTTTACGTATTTTGGTCGAAAACATGCCGAAAAACGTCACCTTGAATCAATCCTCGCATTCAGGGTTATGGTTGGGATGATATGGAAAATGTCTGGCGATGTGACAAGTTCAGGGCGAACACAAGGTTCGCCCCTACGGTTTGGCGTGTCGCGTTCAGCCTTCCCCTTTCACACACCGCCCAAAAAAATAGGACCGGCAAGCGAACCCACACCAGGTCTTGGAGATTCTGGGCGTAAAATGTCACCTCCCATCCCACGTATCCAAACCCTTTCGACGACCGCCATACCCGGAACGCCGAGTTGCACTCGGCACACGATGCCGGGTTCAACCCGGCGTTCCCGGTTAACCTCCGCCTGATCCGGACCTTTACCCCGTATCCGTCCCCGGCCAGGCGTAGGGGCGAACCTTGTGTTCGCCCTGCCCGTATTTTCATTTCTGTCCGAATCCTCAATTTCAACCGCAATGCCGGGATGTCAAATCGAACAGCGGGCCGCATGACGATTTCAGGGCGAACACAAGGTTCGCCCCTACGGTTTGGCAGATCATATAAAGTCGCCACATATCTCTCAGCCTGCACTCTTCCTTTCGCTTGCCTTTTGCTTCGCATGGTGATACCTCAGGGAACATGAAAAATCGATCCGATCTGACATTTTCCCATGACAAACTGTTCAAGGAGGTTTGGAGCGATCTGGAAAACGCCCGGGTTTTCCTTGAAAACTACCTCCCTTCCGAGCTTCTCGCCGTGATGGATCTTGCGAGCCTTGAAATCCACAAGGGCAGCTTTGTGGAAAAGAACCTGAAAGAGTATCATTCCGACCTGCTGTACCGGGTGAAAACGTCAAACGGGCAGGCCTTCATCTATGTTCTGTTCGAGCATAAAAGCTATCCGGACAGCCTGATCCACCTTCAGTTATTGAAATACATGATCGGGATCTGGTCTCTTGGCCTGAAGCAGAACCGGTCAAAAAAACTTTCTCCCATCGTGCCGCTGGTGATGTACCACGGAAAAAAACCATGGAGCGCCCCCGAGCGCTTTTCCGGCCTGTTCGACGGAGGACTGGATCTGCCCCGCGTCTTTGTTCCCGATTTTCAATACCTGCTGTTCGATCTTTCCCGTTACAGCGACGAGGAAATCCGGGGCACCATTCTGGTTCGTGTGGTTCTTATGATGTTCAAATACGTTTTCGACCCCTCCTTCGAAGACAAGCTCCCGGGAATCTTCAGGCTTTTCAGCGTCCTGCTGCGTCAGGAAACGGGTTTGCAAACCCTGGAAACTTTGTTAAGATACCTTATCGCCAACATCGAGGACATGGGCGTGGAAAAATTCAAGGAAATCGTGGAGCAATCCATGTCAGAAAAAGAAGGAGACACCGTTATGGCATTTGCAAACACCATGCTGGGGAAAAGCTATAAACGCGGCGTCGAGCAGGGTATGCAGCAGGGACTCCGAGAAGCGGTCATTGACCTGATCGAGCTACGGTTCGGAGCCGGGGCCGACACAGAATCCGCAAAGCGGCTGATCCAATCATTGGACGATCTCGACCGCCTCAAGGCGTTGAAACAAAACGTGAAAAGTGGTGCGACCTTAGATGAGCTGATGGCCATGCTGGGCAATTGAGCCTTTAATTCGACAGACGGTAGCGGAATGATCCCACGGGATGTCGGGATACCTGAATAAAAAACGGGCGACGTGGCGAGTTCAGGGCGAACACAAGGTTCGCCCCTACGATTTGGGATGTCGCTTTCAGCCATCCCCTTTCGCACACCGCCATCCCCCTTTTGATACCGTGCGGAACAAAGAGCTTGCCATATCGTCATGGAGGTGCCCCCATGGGCAATAAAAAAGCAGGGGGCGAAACCGCCCCCTGCTTTTGTTCTCGGGTTCGAGACCGGAGAAAGAATGGACTATTCCTGTTTCACGGCCTTGATCGCTTTCACGATGGCGGTGAGGATCTGCTTGGCGTCACCGGCGATGCCCAGGTTGGCGAATTTGAAGATCTCCGCGTTGGGGTCTTTGTTGATGGCCACCACGTATTTGGCGTTGGTGATGCCGGTGGTGTGCTGAACCGCGCCGCTGATACCGCAGGCCATATACAGTTCGGGCCGGACGTTCTTGCCGGTCTGGCCGATCTGGACGCCGTGCTCGATCAGCACTTTTTCAACACAGGGACGTGTTCCGCCCACTTCCGCGCCGATGAGACGGGCGATTTCCTGGATGGCGGCAAACGACGTGGAGTCACTGGCGCCCAGGCCCACGCTGACGATCTTCACCGCATCCTGGATGTTGGCTCCGTGTTTTTTGCTCTTGCTGCTTGAAACCACCGTGACGTTGATGTCCGCGCTGTCGAAGGTGGCGGGGATGGAAACCACTTCACCCTTGCGGGAATCGTCTTTGGCGGGAACGGCGAAAACGCCGGGGCGGACCGTGCTCATCTGGGGCCTGTGTTCGGGACAGAGAATCGTGGCCATGACGTTGCCGCCGAAAGCGGGACGGGTGGACACCAGGATTTTTTCATCGGGATCGATATCGAGCTCGGTGCAGTCTGCGGTGCAGCCGGTGTGCAGCCTGAAGCTCACCCGGGGGGTCAGGTCGCGTCCGATGGGAGACGCGCCGATGATCAGGATCTCGGGTTTGTCGATCCGGGCCTGGTCACAGATGACTTTCGTGTAAAGCTCGGTCCGGTAATCTTTCAGCTCGGGATGCTCGGCCACGAGAACGCGGTCCGCGCCGTAGGCGATCAGATCCTGGGCCAGGGGTTTCACCTGGTCGCCGAGAAGGATGCAGGTCACTTTTTCGCCCAGTTTGTCCGCCAGGTCCCTTCCCTTGCCGAGAAGTTCAAGGGAAATCTTGGCAAGCTTCCCGTCCTGCTGTTCCGCAAATACCCATACACCTTTATATTGTGTCAAATCAGCCTTGTCAGCCATGGTTCACCTCTAAATAAGAAATTTTGCGTTAAGTTTATCGACCAGTTGACGGGCGATGTCATCGGGAGTGCCTTCGAGCATTTCAACCTTGCCCTTCTCCAGCTTGGGAGAGTACACTTTTCTGAGTTTGGTCGGAGACCCTTTCAGACCCAGGTGAACCACGTCGGGAGAGATGTCGTCCACGCCCCAGACAGGAATGTTCTTTTCAAAGGCGTCGATGACTTTGTCGATGGGGGTGACGCGGTATTCGTTGATTTCCTTTTCCACGGTGACCAAAGCCGGAAGCTTGGCTTCGACGACCCGGGACAGGTCACCCAGTTTCTGGTCGATGGTCACTTTCCCGCCGGCCACCTCGATGGACAGCGCGTAGGAAAGAAGGGGCAGGCCGAGGAATTCCGCGATCTGCGGGCCCACCTGGGCAGTGTTGCCGTCCATGGCCTCGACACCGGTGATCACCAGATCGTAGTCGGCGATTTTCTGGATGGCCACGCCGATGGTGTAGGATGTGGCCCAGGTGTCGGCTCCGGCGAATTTCCGGTCGGTGAGCTGGATCACCTCGTCCACGCCCATGCACAGGGCTTCACGAAGGGCGCTCTCCACCTGGGAGGGTCCCATGGAAAGCACGGTGACCTTGCCGCCGTGTTTCTCCTTGAGCTGGAGGGCCGCTTCGATGGCGTTCTTGTCCACGGGGTTGATGATGGTCGGCAGACCTGTTCTGATCAAAGAACCGTCCGCGTCCCACTTGACCTGGGTAACATTGGGAACCTGCTTGATGCATACGATAATATTCATGGTTTTTCCTTATTATGCTTAAACCTTAATCCAGATCGTCCTGGAGGTTTGCCGTTTTAATCGTTGACCTTTCTCACCACAGCCTATTTGCTCATCAGCGCCGTCATGCCCACGATGGTCTTGTTGATCTCGAGGCTGGAGGCCACCACGCCCTGGTGCATGGCCAGACGGAAAAGTTTTTCGACGATGTACTCCTTGGAGTAACCGTAGGAACCGAGGAACTGAACGGCCATGCGGGTGACTTCCTGGATCATCGGCGTGGTGAACACCTTGACCTCCGCCGAATCCACTTCAAAGGATTTTCCCGCGTCCTGTTTGCAGACAGCCTGATAGACCATGAGACGGCAGGCGTTGATTTTGACTTTCATTTCACCGAGCATCCAGTAGAAACCCTGCATGTAGCCCATGGGCATGCCGTTCACCACGCGCTGGAGGGAGTATTTCTTCGCTTCCTCGAAAGCCCGCTGGCCCACGCCCACCATTCCGGCGGCCTGCTGGATTCTCTCGCCGGCTATCCAGCGGAGCAGGATGTTGAAGCCTTCGCCCTGTTTACCCAGGATGTTGCCTTTGGGGACCCGCACGTCGGTGAAGGTGATGTCGCAGGTGTCCGCGCCTTCGAGACCGGTGAGTTCATAATGTTTGGAGCAGCTGATGCCGGGGGACGTCTTGTCGATGATAAAGGCGGTGGTGTTGTTTTTCTGGCCTGCCAGACTGAGGTCTTTGCAGATGAAGACGCCGTAACCCGGTTTGTTGGCCATGCTGATGAAACGTTTGGTGCCGTTGATGATGAAATCATCCCCGTCGGGGCGGGCCGTGGTGGTCAGCATCTTGGGGTCCGAGCCGGTGTCCGGTTCGGTGAAGGCCATGGTGGCCCAGGCCGTTCCGTCGCACAGGGGGGGAACGAACTTTTTCTTCACCTCTTCCGATCCCCAGTGACAGATGGTTTCCGCGACGCTGTTGTTCATCATGAAAGGAAGAAAGCAGGTCGAGGCTGTTTTTCCCATCTCTTCGATGTAGAGGATCATGTTGAAGTTGGAGGTTCCTATGCCGCCGTATTCCCGGGGAACGTTGAAACCGAGCATCCTGTTTTCCGCATAGATCTCCATCAGGTTCGGCGGATAATCGCTGTGCTCTTTCATGTAAGCTTCGATTGCTGGGATTTTCCGTTCGCTGAAATCCTTCGCGGCCTTGATGATCATCTTGTTGACTGGTGAAATTGTGAAGTCCATTTTTCCCCTTTCCATAAAAATGTTTGGTTTGAACCACCGGAAAATGCAGAGCCTCTTTCACGGCATATTTTGCACACAAAACAAAAAACGCGGTCAGGACAGATCCCGAAGAAATCGTTTCAGCAGGATCTGTTCTTCCATGGTAAGTTTTTTCAGCACCAGTTCGTTGGCGTTTTTCCTGGCCTGGAACATCTCGTTGATCAGCCTACCATCATCCCTGGAGGCCAGAAAAATTTTCTGGACCCGTTTGTCGCTGGCGTCGGTCTCTTTCTTGATCCAGCCTTTTTCCAGAAGCCGGTCAAGAACGCCGGATACCGTGGCGTTGTCCAGCACGAGGCGGCTCCCGAGGTCACTGGCCGTCACCCCGTCCTCCTCGAACAGTTCACCCAGGATCAGTCCCTGAACCGTGGTCAGTCCGAATTTTTTAAGCTGTTCCTTGAGAATGCGCTGGGCGTTCTGGTTGGCTTTGGCGATGAGAAAAACAATGCAGTCGTTGTATCTTATTCGATTATCCATGTGTCATTACCTTTCGCATGCAAACTATAATTATCCTAAAAATAAGTCAAGAAAATTTAAACC
>CAZWTY010000015.1:46361-58510 GCA_964637565.1 uncultured Desulforapulum sp. | reverse complement strand
ATTTCAATCTCTCCGGCCTATCGGAGACCGCCCGGAATGACAAGGTTGGGAGCTGAGACTCAAAATGACATGTCGGTAAAATTCATACATGCGATGGCTCTGTATTCAGAGTTTCTTCGCTCCGCTTTGTGAAAAATATGCTCACACCCGTATCCCACCCTGTGGTATGTTGAGACCATCTCAGCAAGGAGGGGCCATGCACAGCACAAAAGAAATTATCGAAGAAGCGTCTTCACTTCCCGTGGAGGAGAGAATCGTCGTGGTGGATTCTCTTCTCAGGACTCTGAATATTCCCGACCCCGACATGGATACAATCTGGGTGAATACGGCCGCACGACGATTGGAAGAGTTGAGGTCGGGGGCTGTCCCGAGGGTCCCGGCATCCCATGTTTTTGACCGGATCAGGGAAAGATTCAAAAGATGACATCAATCTTCCACCCTGAAGCTCAAGCGGAGTTCATGGATTCCATTGAATTCTACGAAAGCAGATCTCAGGGACTTGGCGAAGATTTCGCTGCCGAAGTGTATTATGCCATTCAGAACATTCTTTCATATCCCCATGCCTGGCCTGTTATCGAGGGTGAAATCCGAAGGTGTCTGACCCACCGGTTTCCTTATGGGATTCTTTACAGCATTGAACCGGATAACGTTTTTATTCTTTCGGTCATGCATCTTCATCGGCATCCGGATTACTGGAAAAATCGACGATAATCTGGCTCAGTCTGCAAGACATTTTCAGTTTGACATAACGTGTTCCAGCCGGATCTCCCCAGTCCCGACATAACCGGTTGCATTTATCCGGGGGAATGATTATGATCTGTTCACCTCAAAATCAGCCAAGGTGCTGAAACAGGGGGCAAAAACAGGAAAAACGGCCGTGGTTTTCAAGCGGTCTGAACCATCGAAAAAAGGGTTGAACGATATGCCGATTTACGAATACCAGTGCGAAGACTGCAAAAAGGTCTTCGAGTACCTTGTCATGGGCGGAAAAGATCCGGAATCCTGCCCCAAATGCAAGAAGAAGAACATCAAACGGATGATGTCGGCCTGCGGGTTCGTCACCAAAGGCGACGGTGGCCAGACCGTCAAATCGTCCGCGTCCGCCTCATCCTGCACCGGCTGCACCGCCGGAAGCTGCGCGAGCTGTCATTAACATGGGCGGCTCAGTCATCATCGGAACACGGGGAAGCAAGCTGGCCCTGTGGCAGGCCAACTGGGTCAAAGGGGAAATCGAGAGAAACCATCCCGAACTCACCGTGACCCTTTCGATCATCAAGACCAAAGGCGACAAGATCCTCGATGTGCCCCTGGCCAAAGTGGGCGGGAAAGGTCTTTTCGTCAAGGAGATCGAGGACGCCCTGCTGTCAGGAGCCATCGATCTGGCCATCCACAGCATGAAGGATGTGCCGTCGGAAATCCCCGAAGGGCTCTGCATCGGCGCGGTTCCTGTCAGGGAAAACCCCAGGGACGCGATTCTCTCGAAAGGCCACAAAAAACTCACGGACCTTCCCGGTAACGCCAGGGTGGGAACCAGCAGCCTGAGACGAAGCTCCCAGATCCGCAAAATCCGTCCGGACCTCGAGATCGTCCCGTTGCGGGGCAACATCGACACCCGGCTCAGGAAACTGGACGAGGGCGAATTCGATGCCATCGTTCTCGCGGCGGCCGGTGTCCGGCGGCTGGGATTCGAAGAAAGGATCAGCGAAATCCTGGCCCCGGACCAGGTGCTGCCCTCGGTGGGGCAGGGAGCCCTTTGCATTGAAATCCGTGAGAACGATCCCAGGATCGAGAAGATCGTGAAACCCATGGATCACAGGGACACGAACACCGTGGTCTCGGGCGAGCGGGCGTTTCTCCACCGGCTTGAAGGCGGATGCCAGATCCCCATCGCGGCCCATGGAACCGTGGACGGAGAGACGTTCACCCTCACCGGGCTTGTGGCGGACCTGTCGGGGGAAACCATCATCAAGGAAACCATAACCGGTCCCCGCAAGGACAGTGAGGTTCTGGGCGTGGCCCTGGCCGACCGCCTGCTTGCCCGGGGAGCGAAAACCATACTCGATCAGGTGAAAGAGACGGCTGATGAAATCGGAAAAAGGTAAAGTGTACCTGGTGGGCGCGGGTCCCGGAGACCCCGGCCTGATCACGGTCAAGGGCAGGGAGTGCATCGAGAGGGCCGATGTGATCGTCTACGACTACCTGGCGGCTCCGGCCCTCCTGGGCCATGCCCCGAAAAACGCGGAAATGATCTACGTGGGGAAAAAAGGCGGGGACCATACCCTGTCCCAGGACGGCATCAACGCCCTCCTGGTCGAAAAAGCGTCAGCCGGAGCTGTGGTCACCCGCCTCAAAGGCGGAGACCCCTTTATCTTCGGGCGGGGCGGGGAAGAGGCGGAAGTCCTCGTCGAAGCGGGCATAGCCTTCGAGGTGGTGCCCGGCGTCACCTCGGCCATCGCGGCCCCGGCCTACGCGGGCATCCCGTTGACCCACCGGAAGTTCACGGCCACCCTGAGCCTTGTCACCGGCCATGAAGACCCTGAAAAGGAAGAGTCCAATATCGACTGGCCCGCCATTTCCAAATCCGGCACCCTGGTGTTTTTCATGGGGGTGAAGAACCTGCCCCTGATCGTCCGGCGCCTCAAGGAATGCGGAAAACCCTCGGACACACCGGTGGCCCTGGTCCGCTGGGGAACCACGGCCAGACAGAAAACCGTGACCGGCACCCTGGACACCATCGTGGACAACGTGGCGGCGGCCAAGCTCAAATCCCCGTCGATCATCGTGGTGGGACAGGTGGTTTCCCTCAGGGACACCATGCAGTGGTTCGAAAACCGGCCCCTTTTCGGCAAACGGATCATCGTGACCCGGGCCAGGACCCAGGCCAGCGGTCTGACGAAAACCCTGGCCGAGCTGGGTGCCCTGTGTCTGGAAGCCCCGTCCATAAAGATCGCCGAACCTGACGATTACCGCCCCATGGACCAGGCCATCGCCGGTCTTCCGGACTACGACTGGATCGTGTTCACCAGCGTCAACGGGGTCGAGTCTTTTTTCCGGCGTCTTTTCGAAAAAGGCCGGGACGCCCGGCGTCTGGGTTCGATCAAAACCGCCTGTATCGGGCCGGCCACGGAACGGAAACTCCGGGAATACGGCGTGCTGACCGACATTCTGCCCGAGAAGTATGTGGCCGAATCGGTGGTGGAAGCGTTCAAAGGCCAGGACATGGACGGCAAGCGGGTCCTGATCCCCAGGGCCATGGAAGCCAGGACCGTTCTTCCCGACGAGCTCAGGAAGATGGGGGCCCAGGTGGACGAGGTGACGGCTTACAAAACCGTGGAAGAGCGGGACCAGGCGGACGCCATCACCGAGCAGCTCAGGGAAGGGGACATCGACATGGTGACCTTCACCAGTTCGTCCACCGTCACCAACTTCATGAACCTTCTTCCGGCGGATGAAGCGCTAAAACTCATGGAAAAGGTCACCGTGGCCTGCATCGGTCCTGTCACGGCGGAAACAGCTGAAAAGCTCGGCCTTAAGGTGGGAATCAGCGCGGAAACCTACACCATTCCCGGGCTTGTGGACGCCATCCTGGCGTACTATGGGCGTTGACACCGGGAAGCAGGGATTAAAAAACGCGGGACACTCGGATTTTGAATCAGCAGGCCACATCGTCTGACTATGGAGAAAACACGCTGATCGACCGCTATCACAGGCGGCTCGACTACCTCCGCGTGTCCATCACGGACAGGTGTAATTTTCGCTGCGTGTACTGCATGAGCCACGAGCCGTTCCGGAAGCTCAGTCACCGTGAGATCCTGAGTTACGAGGAAATTCTCAGGATCGTCCGGGTGGGCGTGGATCACGGCATCCGAAAAGTCCGGATCACCGGAGGCGAACCCCTGGTCCGGCGGGATCTCCTCGGCTTTCTCGGCGAGCTTTCAGCGCTTGACGGCCTTGAGGACCTTAGCCTGACCACCAACGGCCTGCTTCTGGGCCACATGGCTTCTTCCCTGAAACAGGCCGGAATCCGAAGGCTCAACATCAGCCTGGATTCCCTGAAGCCTTTGCGGTTCAAAGCGATCACCGGTGTCGACTGTTTTGACACGGTGTGGAAGAGCATTCTGACGGCCCATGATCTGGGTTTTTCTCCCATCAAAATCAACGTGGTGGCCATGCGCGGTGTGAACGACGACGAGATCCGGGATTTCGCGGAGCTCACACGGTCTTGGCCCTTTCACATCCGCTTTATCGAGTACATGCCCATCGGAAAACCTGAAAACCCCATGGCCGGTCCGCCTCTCCTGACACCTGAAATCAAGGCCCGGGTCGAGGGAAACGGGCCCCTTGTCCCTGTGGCATCCTCCCGGTCAGACGGACCTGCCAGACGGTTCCGTTTCAAGGACGCGCCTGGAGAAGTGGGGTTCATCAGCGCGGTGAGCGAGCATTTCTGCGGAACCTGCAACAGGCTCAGGCTGACGGCCAGCGGTCAGCTCAGGCCCTGTCTTCTGTCCGACACAAGCCTGGATGTGGCTGGCGTGATTCGTAACGGATGTTCCGATGAAGAGATTTTCGATCTGTTCAGGCAAGCGGCGTCCATGAAACATGAGCGTCACCGCATCGGGATCGGAGACACGGTCCGGGAAACGGTCTCAACCCGGATGTCTTCCATTGGAGGCTGATTTTTCAGGGTTTCAGGTATTTCCCCTGGTTGTTCAGGGCCGTCTCGGCGTCTTCCAGACTTTTGACAACGATGACGTGGCTGTCCTGGAAATGGGTTTTGAAAATCGTCGATACAACCGACTCGTTTTCCTTGTCGATTCTCACGATACGCCGGACACCGGCCTGGGCGATCAGGTAGCGAACCTTTCTCAGGTGAAATAGGGTTCTCATGTCGGTGATGGACTCGATTCCGCTGATATCGTTGATCACGTCGAAATCCTTATCCACGTTGGCCAGTACGCTGATTACGGCGTTTGACGCCATTTTGGCGCTTTTGGAATCGAACACCCCTGTCAGCTGGATCAGGAGCCGGTTGGTTTTCATATCGTAGGATACGCTCCATGCGGCCTTGCCCGAGCTTCCTTTCCGTTCGTCTGGAGGGCGTTTTTTCTCGAGAGCCTGGACACAGGCCTTGTACCGCTCCACCTCCTCCTCGAGACGGCAGATTTCCCTCAAAAGCACGGGAACCATGATCTGGAGTTTATCCAGATCCACGATGCTGGCCCTGGGTTTCTTCCCGTATTTTTTTTTCAGATCCTCGATGTCAAAATCCATGAAATCTCCTGGCCAGAGCTGTGTCCTCCCAAAAAATCATCCCTTCGGAAAAAATCGATTGATACACTTAAGGCGTTTAAGCAGTTGCAGCATTATAGCGAACCGGCCTTTTCCGGTCAATCAGGAACATGGAGAAAACCACTTGAAGACCGTGTCATTTCCGATTTTTCCAGCCCCATTCTTTCCCCTCGTAAAAAAATCTTGATTTTTAGAATAACACTGTTAATGTAACGATGTTATTTAAAAAAGGAGAAACCATGCCCAAAGCACCCATGAGTGCGGAAGATATAGAAAAAACAAGGGAAAAAATTCTCGATACAGCCCTTGACCTTATCATCGAAGACGGGTTCAACAACTTGAGTGTCCGGAAGATCGCGTCCCGGCTGGGGGTCACGGCCACCACGATCTACAACTACTACACCAACAAGGACGAGCTGAACCTGATGATCCGGATGAAAGGGTTCGGAACCCTTCACGAGTGCCTGACCCGAAGTTCGGACGGGCTGGCGGATCTGGAAGAGCGGTTCGGAGCCCTGATCAGGGCTTACGTGGACTTCGGCCGGACCTGGCCCAGCTACTACGACATCATGTTCAACCTGCACACCCCCAAATACCTGGATTACGTGGGGTCTGACATCGAACCCGTGGCCAGGATGGAAAAGGACAGGGCCCTGTCCTGTCTGGCGATGTTCATCGACCCCATCGCGTCCTATTTTCCGGGTGAAGGACAGGAAAAAGACCGGTTTGTCCAGTACCAGGTGGTGAAATTCTGGAGCGGCCTCCACGGCCTGGTGACCCTGTGCAACAGCCGCCTGTTCCATGAAGTTTTGGACGATGTGGACGGGTTTGTCGAACAACGGACTTGGGACCTGATCGGAGAGATCAAAATCCTTAAACAGCAGATCGACCAACAAAAAGGAGAAACAAAATGAGCCGTAAAACTGCGGGAAATATGCTGACATCCCTTTTTCTGAGGTTTCTTGCCTTGAGTTTCACTCACAGGAAATCCCTGTCCCGCTATCTGGCCTCAGCGGACGGCTGGATAGATTTCACCTTTGGGGTCAGGACCGAAAACGGTTCCGTGGAACAGGCCCTGATTTTCAGAAAAGGCCGGGTCCGTGTGACAGGCCGCATGCCTGAAAACCCCGACGCCATGCTGGTGTTCAGGGATGAACGAGCCCTGTTGGAGGCAGCCACCGAACCCCCCAACCGGCTGATGATGGCCCTGATGGAAAACAGGATGGTGACCCGGGGAAACATCGGCTACCTTCAGCTGATCAACTTCTACCTTTCCCTGCTGCTGAAACCCGTACAGATCGCCAAACTTAAAAAGGAAACCCGGATTGAGAAACGGGATTATGACGCGGGAAAAGCGTCCAGAAAATCCATCGAGACCCGAAAGACACCCCAGCTCCGGGGCCGGGCCGGAGACGACCTCTTTGTCCGATACCTGAAAGACCCATACCTCGCCGCCATCAGCCTGGACGATTACCCCCGGCTGAAAAACTTCCTCGACATCCACTTCAAGACAAAACCTTCCATCTGTCATGAGCGGCCGGAACTTCTCACCGAATGGTTCCGGGCCAACGGATTCGAAACAGACAGAAACGGCCAAACCCATGTTCCGGAATTGCGGCAGGCCATGGCGTTTCGCTACCTGATGACCCACAGGAAACCCATCATCCGTGACGGTGACCTGATCGCCGGGACCACCACCACCAAAGACATCGGGGTGGTGCTGTACCCCGACGCCCATGGAACCATGATCTGGGGCGAGCTTCTCACCGCGCCCCACCGGCCTCTGAACCCGTACGTGGTGGAACCGGAAACGGTTTCGGTCCTCCACCACCGGATTTTTCCGTTCTGGGTCAAGAGAAATTTCAGGGAATGGGTCCGGGACACCAAGGACAATCCCACCTGCCAGAAACTGGACGAACGGTTCGCCGCCTGTTTTCTCTGGAAAACCGTGGCCCTGTCCCACACCATCCTCCATTACCCCAAAATCCTGGCCAAAGGAACCCGGGGCATCCGGGCCGAGATCGAGGCGGAACTGGACAAAACCCCGGAAACCCTGAAGGAAAAAAGGGATCTGCTTCAGGCCATGGCCATCTGCCTGGAGGGCCTTACGGCCTACGCCCGGAACCTTTCCGATGAGGCGGGCCGGCTGGCGGCCCGAAAGGAAGACCCGGCCGGGAAAAAGGAACTCCTGAAACTCGCCGACATCTGCCGCAAGGTTCCGGAAAATCCCTGCACCACCCTGGACGAGGCGGTGAACGCCCTGTGGATCGTCTGGGTCGGGGTCCACATGGAAAACACCAACGCCGGGTTCTCCCTGGGCCGCCTGGACCAGTGGCTCCAGCCCTATTTCGAAGCGGACATGGAAAAACTTAAAAGCGAAGAGGAACGGGAGGAGTACATCCGTCACGCCGTGGAGCTGATCGGCTGTTTCTACATGCGCTGCACCGATCATCTGCCCCTGATCCCCGACATCGGAAACCACCTGTTCGGCGGCAGTTCCTCGGACCAGGCCATCACCCTGGGCGGTGTCACACCCGAAGGTGAGGACGCCGTGAACGACATGACCTACATCTTTCTCAAGGTCACGGAAATGCTGGGCATCCGGGACCCCAACGTCAACGCCCGGTACAGCCGGGAAAAGAACAGCCTGACCTATCTGAAACGGCTCTGCGAAGTGAACGTGAACACCCTGTCCACCCCCTCTATCCACAACGACGAGGCGGTGATGGACAGTCTGGCCGAATTCAGTTATCCAGCCGAGCACCTTCGGGACTGGTCCGCCACGGGTTGTGTGGAACCCACCCTTTCAGGGCGTCACATCGGCCATACGAACTGCATGATGTTCAACATGGTGGCGGCCCTTGAAATGGCCCTCAACAACGGCCACCATCCCCTGATGCGCTGGGATCTGGGGCCGAAGACCGGGGATATCGACGCCGGGGATTTCAAGGATTTCGAGAGCTTTTTCAACGCCTTTGCCGAACAGCTCGGGTTTCTCGCCAGACTCACCTGCCAGTACAACAATTACCTGGGAGAGGCTCACCAGACCCTCCGGCCCACGCCGTACATTTCCGCTCTGATCGAAGGGCCCATCACCAAGGGGAGAGACGTGACCAAAGGCGGAGCCCAGTACAACTCCTCGGGCACCGCCTGCATCGGTCTGGCTGACATCACCGATTCCATGATGGTGATCAAAAAACTGGTGTTCGAACAGAGGCTCATCACCTTTCCACAGCTTCTCAAAGCGGTTCGGGACAATTTTAAAAACCACAACGCCCTCCTGGCCACCCTCAGGACCAAAGTGCCCCTGTTCGGTTCGGGAGATCCCGAGGCCCTGGCCATGGCCAACCGGGTGGCCAAACTGGCCCACGACATCTTTGCGGCCCAGACCAACTACCGGGGCGGACCCTACACAGCCGGGTTCTGGTCCATGTCCAACCACGTGGCCTTCGGAACACTCACAGGCGCCCTGCCTTCGGGCCGTCTGGCCGGAAAGGCCTTTACCCCGGGCCTGACACCCGAGCCCCACGCCTCGAAAAACATCTTGGCCAACCTCCGGGATGTGGCCGGTCTCGACCCGAGAAACATGAACAACAACATCGCCTTTAACGTGAAAGTGGTGCCCGCACCCGGTGAAAGCCACGAAAAGACCGTGGACACCATCACCGCCTACGCCCGGGCCTACTGCGACCTGGGCGGCATGCAGATGCAGCTCAACGTGGTGTCTTCGGAAACCCTGAAAGACGCCATGATCCACCCGGAAAACCACCAGAACCTCATGGTGAGAATCTCGGGCTACAACGCCTATTTCGTCACCCTCAACCGGAATATGCAGACCGAGCTGGTGGAACGGGCGGAGTTTGGCGGGTGAGAAGGCTGAATCTGAATCATCGTAGGTCGGATTCTCGGAACGAAATCCGACAAATGCCCCGATCCTTTAAATGATGTGAAACCGGCTGTGTGACGGTGCTCGGGAATGATTTGAACATCGAACATCGAACACAGAACATCGAATGGTGAATGAGGTTGCGATGCGGGAGGTATGGGATTGCTCGGGCGGTCTGGCGTGTTGGGGTGAAGAAACGTCCAACGCTCAACGTCCAACGCCCAACGTCCAATGGTGGCGGTGCGGGAGCCGGGAAGATATCGGTCCCCCCTCGTAACGGAAATGATCCATGGTGAATCCGAAATGCCCCAACCGGGAACGCCGAGTTGCACTCGGCACCTGGGCCGGGTTCACCCCGGCGTTTTTAAAACACAACAATAAAACCCCCATCCTTTTAACGATGGAGCTTTCCATGAACCACGACAACCAAAAACTCCCCCTGATCCTCGACATCAAGGGTAACAGCCTGGACGACGGTCCGGGCATCCGCTCGGTGGTGTTTTTCAAAGGCTGCCCCCTTTCCTGCATCTGGTGCCACAACCCGGAAAGCCAGAAACCCGGGCCTGAAATCGCCTTTGACGCCAACCTCTGCGTGGACTGTGGCACCTGCCGCACCCTGTGCCCGGAACAGGCCCTTTCAAAAACCAACCCCTTTTACGTGGACCGCAGCCGCTGCACCTTGTGTTTCCTCTGCGCCACGGCCTGTCCGTCCGGGGCCCTTGAACCCATGGGAAAACCCATGACCGTGGGCAAAATTCTCGACCTGATCCTCCCGGACAAGCCGTTTTTCGACGTGTCCGGCGGCGGTGTCACCTTGTCCGGCGGTGAGGCCACGATGCACATGGATTTTGTCTCGGAGCTGGCCAGGGAACTGAAAAAAGAGGGGATTCACATCCTTCTTGAAACCTGCGGCCGGTTCGAGCTTTCCCGGTTCCTGGACCGCCTGTACCCTTACGTGGACACCGTCTACTTTGACCTCAAACTCATGGACAGCAAAGCCCACCAGCTTTACTGCGGTCAGCCCAACGAAGGGATTCTCCAAAAATTCCGGGTTCTCGCCCAGTCAATGGCCGGTGACGGCAAAACCCTGCTTCCGCGAACGCCGCTGATTCCCGGCATCACGGACACCGACGAAAACATCGCCGCCATCGCCTGGTTTCTGAACAGCCTTGGAATCAAACACGGGGCGCTGCTTCCCTACAATCCCCTCTGGCAGGACAAACTCCACAAAATGGGTCTCGAAGACCCTTTTAAAAACCACCCGGGCCTGGTTGGTTTTTCAGGGAAAGAGGTTCTGGAAAGGTGCCGAAAGATATGGAACAATGCGGGGATAAGCTGTGCAGATCGTTGAATAGGAGAGGGTGAGGTGTGTCGCTGTCGAGGGTGTTTGGCTTGATCTCCCATAGCCCCCGCCCCTGTCATTCCGGGCGGCCTCCAACATGACGGGCCGTTTGAAACATCTTCGGACTCGACAAAAACCACAGGCCCGAATTCCGAAGCCGACCCGGAATCCACGCCGGCACAGGGCACGATTTCTGAAACTTCAGGAGTTACCTCACTTCCGGGCATGGATTCCGGATCTCCGCTCTGCTCCGTCCGGAATGACAATGGCGGGGACTTTGCCAAACATCTTTCATGATTCGTTGTGGGCTGTGCCATCTAAAGGCTTGCCCATGGCTGTTATTTCGGAAAACAAAAATCGCTATCTTTATCAGTACCCCAATCGATACCGGTACCGATACCGATACCGATGATGGCCTGACGATATCCTCCGGATCAACCCTCAAAGATTGAGATACAACCCACGCACCGCGTCCTGCCCGTATTTCCTTTCCAGTCTCCGAACCGTAAAATGGCCTTTGGCCATATCCTGAAAATGGTCGATGAAAATCGTGTTGATCAAAGCCCCGCCAGCCGCCCCCACCGCCGGAATCAACTGGGCCGCCGCTTTCTGGGACACCTGGATGCTGAACCTTTGGGCCACCAGAAGGATCAGCCGGGCCAGGGCCGGAGCCCCTTCCTCGGCCAGGCCTTTCTGGGCGATAAACTCCGCGGCCCGGGCCACCGAGCTGGCCAGGGCCGCCCTTACCGCGAAATAACCCGCTTCGCTGCTGTCATCGCTTTTACCCGGGCCACCCAGGGCGAACACCTCGATGCAGGCCGCTTTGGTTGCGCCGTCGGTGACCGTTTCCCCCTGGCTGCGGGCCACATCGGCGATGGACCTCAGCATCAGCGTGGCCGAAATGGGAAGTTCCACCGCCAGGGCCGTGAAACCGAAAAATCCGCCCACCCCGCCGGTCACCGCCACCGCCGCCCTGTGAAAAAGATTGGCCGGAGGCCGCCATCTCGCCTCTGTTTCCATGGTCGACACCGCCGCATGAACCGCCCGGGTGAGGGCCGTTGTGGTGATCCCGCCGATCTTGTCATTCCAGCCTTCAGGAAGCATGGCGAACCCCTTTTCAATGGGCCGCCCGATCATATGGGTGATCCTGGCCGCAAGCCCCGGATTCTCCAGGAGTTGCTTGGCCATTTTCAGTTCGTGGATGTCGTTGGGGTCGAATGTCATGGTTTCCTCTTACCTTAGGGTTGGTGTTTCAGGTCGTGGGTTAATCAGATATCTCTGAAATTGAAGATGCGGTCAACTGGAGAGTGCCGATAAGCAACGCCGGCAGGAGTCATGAGGCGGCGAAAAATCGGCCCGGTTTCTGTCTTTCCGGCGTTCCTGTTGATTCATCGCAGCGGCACGACTATCGGAAATGATAAACCTCCCGTGTCACAGCCTGTCCCAAAGCATTTTAAGGATGGAGTCATTTGTCGGATATCGCTCCTCAATCCGGCCGACGATGGTTTGGATTCAGTATTGGACATTCCCGTTGAGCCGGATTTCCCAAATTCAGCTTCCGGCTCCCGCATCGCAACCCATTGAACGTTGAACGTTGGGAGTTGAGCGTTGGACGTTTCCTCTCTCCAAGCC
>CAZWTY010000015.1:0-46261 GCA_964637565.1 uncultured Desulforapulum sp. | reverse complement strand
ACCATTCGATGTTGTGTGTTCGATGTTCAATAAATTCCCGAGCTCCGTCACACAGCCGGTTTTCTCTCATCCAAAGGATGGGGTCATTTGTCGGATTTCGTTCCGAGAATCCGACCTACGATGGTTTGGATTCAGTATTGGACATTCTCGTTAAGCCGGATCTCTGGAATCGACCATGGCTCCCGAATCGCTCCCATTGGACGTTGGGCGTTGAGCGTTGGACGTTTTTTCACCCAAACCTACCGTGCAGACCGCAGCCCGCCATCAACTCCTGCATCCCAACGCCATTCACTCAGGCAACGGTTCTTTGTGATCGCAGCCTTCCACGGGACATTTGAGGAAGGTGCCTTCTTTTTTGCTGGTTTTTTCCACCAGATAGGTCGAGCCGCATTTGGGGCAGGCTTTTGCCACGGGTTTGTCCCAGCTGGCGAAGGCGCAGTCCGGGTAGCGGTTGCAGCCGTAGAAAACTTTTCCGCGCTTGGACTGTTTTTCCACGATTTCACCGGTGCAGCCGGGCAGGGGGCAGGGCACTCCAAGGGACGCGCCTTTGGTTTCGGCGTGGGCCGACTGGGTGTTTTTGCATTCCGGGTAGCCGCTGCACGCGAGGAACTCCCCGAAACGGCCCTGTTTCACCATCATGGGTTTGCCGCATTTGCTGCACACCTTGCCTTCGGCCAGTTCCAGCGAGGGTTCCACGGGGTGGATCAGGCCTTTTTCGTCCCGCTCGTAGTTCCGGGAATAGGTGCACTCGGGATAGGCGTTGCAGGCGATGAACGTGCCGTTCCGGCCGATCTTGATGTGGAGCTCGCCTTTCTGGCAGGTGGGGCAGGGAAGGCCGGTGGCAAGACCCACGCCTTTCACGCTCACCATGTTTTCCTTGGCTTTTTCAAGTTCCACTTCGAAGGGTTTGTAGAAGTCGTCCAGGAGGTTTTTGTACTCGATTTCAGACGATTCCACCCGGTCCAGGTTGTGCTCCATCCGGGCTGTGAAGGCGATGTCGAACACGTCGGAGAAATTGGCCACCAGGAGGTCGTTGACGATGAAGCCCAGTTCGCTGGGACGGAAGTACTTGTTCACCAGATCCACGTAGCCCTTGGTCCTGATGGTGGAAAGGATGGTGGCGTAGGTGGACGGGCGGCCGATGCCGTTTTCTTCCAGTTCTTTGACCAGGGAGGCCTCGGAGAAACGGGGAGGGGGCTGGGTGAAATGCTGCTTGGGATCGAGTTTGAGGAGTTTCAGCACCATGCCGGCCTTGAGGTCGGGCAGGGTCTGTCGGTCGCCGTCTTCCTCTTTTTCCTTTTCGGTTTCAACCGACATGTAAAGGGCCATGAAACCGGGAAACTTCACCGACGATCCGGACAGGGTGAAGGTGTAGGGTCCGGCCTTGATGGACAAGGTGCTCTGGTCGATGAGGGCCTCGCCCATCTGGGAGGCCACGAAGCGTTTCCAGATCAGGGTGTAGAGTTCGAGCTGGGGTTTGTCCAGATGGGGGGCCATTTTCTCCGGGGTGTTGAACACGGAGGTGGGGCGGATGGCTTCGTGGGCGTCCTGGACCTTGTTTTTGTTCTTGAAGAACCGGGGTTTGTCGATGGCGTAATCTTTGCCGAAGGTCTGGTTCACGAAATCGATGGCCTCCCGGGCCGCGTCGTCGGCGATGCGGGTGGAGTCGGTACGCATGTAGGTGATGAGACCCACGTGTTCCTCGGGACCGAGCTCGATGCCCTCGTAGAGCTGCTGGGCCACCAGCATGGTCTTGCTGGCGGAAAACTTCAGGCGGTTGATGGCTTCCTGCTGGAGTTTGCTGGTGGTGAACGGGGGCAGGGGGTTCCGTTTCACGGTTTTCTTGCTGATGTTCTCCACCACGAAGGTTTCGTTTTCAAGTTCCGAACAGATCGAGGCCGAGGTCTCCTGGTTGGGGATCTTGATTTTCTTGCCGTCTTTTTTTACCAGTTTGGCCTGGAACGGCGGCGGGACTTCCCCGATGAGATCGGCGCCGATGGTCCAGTATTCCTCGGGAATGAAGGCCTGGATGGCCCGCTCCCGTTCGCAGATGATGCGGACAGCCACACTCTGGACTCGGCCGGCGCTCAAGCCTCCCTGGATTTTTCGCCAGAGGAGGGGAGACACCTGGTAGCCCACCAAACGGTCCAGGATGCGCCGGGCCTGCTGGGCGTTGTACTTGTCCGTGTTCAGGGTGAGGGGAGAGGAGAGGGCGTCTTTGATGCCTTTTTCCGTGAGCTCGTGGAACAGGACCCGGTGGAACACCCGGCCTTTTTTCTTCAGGATATCGGCCGTATGGAAGGCGATGGCTTCTCCCTCGCGGTCGGGGTCGGGGGCCAGGTAGATGTCGTCGGCATTGTCGGCGGCGGCCTTCAGGCTTTTGATGATGTTGGCTTTGCCCGTGATGTTGGTGTAGTTGGCCTTGAAACCGCCCTCGATGTCAATGCCCATTTCCTTGGGGGGAAGGTCCTTGATATGGCCGGAGGTGGCGGTGACGTTGAAGGCGTCACCCACATATTTTTTCAGAGTCTTCACCTTGGTGGGGGACTCGACGATAATTAACGGCTTGCTCACAGCAGATCCTCATTTAAAGAAAACAGTTTGCCCGGTGATTGATCGACCATGCCTTTCAGTTCGAGTCTGAGCAGAACGGCGGACAGCGCGCCCGGTTCCATGGAAACATGTTGCAGGATGTCATCAATATGGACAGGATACGAATCAAGCACCTTTAATACAGACAATTCATCAAAATCAAGATTAAATTTATTTTTCATCTTTTCAAGGGCTTCTTCCCCGGTTTTTTTCAAGGGGGCAGAATTTGCGGCGAGCCTTGAATGGAAGGGGGGAAGCTCTTCGAGGATGTCGGCCACCGATTCCACCAGGCGGGCGCCCTGGCGAATCAGGCTGTGGGTTCCCGAGCTTCCGGACGAGGTGATACTCCCGGGAACGGCGAAAACCTCACGGTTCTGTTCGGCGGCCAGCCGTGCGGTGATCAGGGAGCCGCTTTTTGCGGTCGCCTCCACCACCACGGTGCCCAGGCTCATGCCGCTGATGATCCGGTTGCGGATGGGAAAATGATGGGCCTCGGGACCGGCGAAGAAGGGAAATTCGGAAACAAGCGCCCCGTTTTCGGCGATCTTCCCAGCCAGGGGGATGTTTTCCGGAGGGTAGATCCGCCCCAGGCCGCTCCCGAGGACGGCCACGGTCAACCCCTGCTGCTCCAGCGAACCCTGGTGGGCTGCGGTGTCCACGCCCCGGGCAAGCCCGCTGACCACGGCGGCACCGGAAAGGACAAGGTCGCCTGACAGACGGCGTGCTGCGGAAAGGCCGTAGCGGCTGGCGTTCCGTGAACCCACCACCGCCACCATGGGCTGGTCGGGAAGACGGCCTTTGACGTACAGGTACGGCGGAGGATCGGGAATTTCCCGGAGCAGGGCCGGGTATCTTTCATCGTTTATGGTGACGATCCGGCACCCGGCAGCAAAGGCCGCGTCCATGTCCCGGACCAGGGCTTCCGGAGCGCGGCAGGACCGGATCAGGTTGGCCAGGCGTTCGGAAACACCCCGGACAGTCTGAAGTTCATGGGTTGAAGTCCCCATCACGTGTTGGGGATCGCCGAAACGGTCGATCAGTCGTTTGAAAAGAAGGTTGCCGATTCCGGGAACGCTTTTCAGCGCAAGCCAAGCCAGAGTGTTCATAGGGAAAGAGGTTTGCCGTGTCGTGTGTGGTTCTTGGGCGCGGTGACCGTCATGGAACCGCGCCCAAGGAAGTTCTGGTTGTCGTTGTCAGATGGTTTCCGGATCAACGGGTTTTTTCTATCTTGTTCAGCATGGCTTCCGCCTTGCTTCCCGGATCGGTGAAGGGGTGTTCCACAACCACTTTCTTCAGGTATCTGACGGCGTTTTCCCGGTCACCCAGGGAATGGTACGAGTAGCCAATTTTGAGCAGGGCGTCGGGAACCTTGCCCTGGGTGGGATAGATTTCCACAAGACGTTTGAAAATCCGG
The DNA here is from genome assembly GCA_964637565.1 of uncultured Desulforapulum sp. Taxonomy (GTDB): domain Bacteria; phylum Desulfobacterota; class Desulfobacteria; order Desulfobacterales; family Desulfolunaceae; genus DYJE01. Next base: position 42,255 of record CAZWTY010000015.1, on the reverse strand, counting down.
ATGGCTTCCTTGTAGTCTTTCTGGTCGTAGAAAATCTCACCGGTCCAGTACACGGCGTTGTCGGCCAGGTCATGGTTGGGGTGGCCTTCGACCACGGCCCGGAACATGGCCGCCGCCGTGGGGTAGTCTCCGGCTTTCAGGGCGTCGAGCCCCTCGGCATAGATGGCTTCTGTGGATTTCCCTTCCAGGTTGGCCGTTGCCGTAGCCAGGGTTTCTTTTTTGGCGGTTTCCTTGACAGCCTCGGCCGGGACTTCGTCAAGGGGTGTGACCCCCTGGGCCGTGACTGTGGCCGTGTCCGTTTCTTCGGAGGCCACAGCGTCAGGCTGGGCTATCGTTTCTTCCACCACAGGTTTTCCCACGGGTTTTTCCATGGCCGGCGTTTCCCCCGGAGGGACGAACCCGGATTTTTTCAGTTTTTCGTCTCGGTCGCTGAGAATGCGGTCATGGGAATCCACCATGAACTGGAGCACGGAAAGACGGTGGTAGATATCGTCGATCCGCCGGTTGGCCGCGTCCAGTTCCGTTGATACCCGGCTGTTTTTTTCGCCGGTCCGGCCTGAGGCGCAACCGCAGATCATGGAAAGCAAAAGGATGAAAAGGGCCAGAAGGGAGAGGGAATGGAACAGGGGTTGTCGTGACATGATCCTCCTTAACGTTGGGCTCACGTTCCCGGCATGGCCGGGAACGTGCTGGAAAATCAGTTGTTTTCGTCCTTCCAGCCGATGAGGATCGGACTGGCCACGTAAATGGACGAGTAAGTCCCCACAACGATGCCGATGATCATGGCCAGGGCGAAATGGTGAATCACGCTGCCGCCGAACACAAACAGGGCTACCACCACCAGCAGGGTGAGAAGGGAGGTGATGGTCGTCCGGCTCAGGGTTTCGTTGATGCTCCGGTTGATGATCTGTGAGAAGGGCAGTTTGTTGTCCTTGGCGATGTTCTCACGAATCCGGTCGAACACGATGATGGTGTCGTTCAGCGAGTAACCGATGATGGTGAGGAGGGCCGCCACGATCTGGAGGGTGAACTCGATGTCCAGAAAGGAAAAGATCCCCACGGTGATGATCAGGTCGTGGACCAGAGCGATGATGGCCCCCAGGGCGTATTTCAGTTTCAGGTACCAGCAGAAGACCAGGCTGATGGCCAGGGCCATGAGGATGATGAAGGTGTAGCCCATGCCCAGCTCGAACTGCATGACGAAATAGACCGGAATGCCGATGGCCGCGGCCATGAGGGCCGACAGGGTCCATTTCAGCTCGAAGCGTCCGGAAATGTAGATTTCCAGGAGAAGAAGTGCGAAAAAGATCGCCAGGAGGGCTTTTTCACGCAGGTCCTTGCTGGCCTGGGCGCCCACCATGTCCACGCTCACGTCCACCACATCCACGCCGGTGGTAGCCTGGAGGGATTTTTTCAACTGCTCCGCCAGATCCCCTTTCATCACGGACAGGGGGGACCTGATCTGGAATTCGTTGTCCGCGGCCAGGCCGAACTGCTGGACCGAGGCGTTATCGATGCCGAGTGCCCCGATGCCTTTATGGATGTCATCCAGTTTCACCTGGTCCTTGAACTTGATCTGGATGGACAGGCCGCCCTGGAAATCGACGCCGTAGCGGGGACCCTTGTGATAGACAAGGGATGCGAGGCTGAGCAGCACCATGATGAGAGATACGGCAAACGCGATTTTGCGTATGCCGATAAAGTTGATGTTCAGATCCGGTTTGATGAACTGCATATCCTGTTCCTTTCAGGTTAAAGTCCTTAGATGCTGAGGGGTTTGTCTTCCGATCTTTTGACCATGGCGCTCATGAACATCTCGCAGACGATCAGCGAGGTGAACAGGCTGGCCACGATACCGATGCTCAAGGTCACGGCGAAGCCTTTCACAGGACCGGTGCCGTACTGGTAAAGCACCACGGCGGCGATCAGGGTGGTCACGTTGGAGTCGATGATCGTGAGGGCCGCCCGCTCGAAACCGGCGGCAAGGGCCGCCGAGGGGCTTTTGCCCAGCCTCAGTTCTTCCCGGACACGTTCGTAGATCAGGACATGGGCGTCCACCGCCATACCGATGGTGAGGACGAAACCGGCGATGCCCGGAAGGGTCAGGGTGGCCTCGAACATGGCCAGGGCTGCGGCCATGATGAGGATGTTCAGGAACAGTGTGACATTGGCGATGACACCGGCCATTTTATAGTAGATGGCCATGAACAGGAAGACGACCACCGTGCCAAGGATCATGGAGAACACGCCCTTTTTGATGGCGTCCATACCCAGGGCCGGTCCCACGGTCCGTTCTTCGAGGGTCGTGACAGGAGCGGGAAGGGCGCCTGCCCGGAGGGCGATGGCGAGGATTTTCCCTTCTTCCTGGGTGAAGCTGCCGGTGATCCGGGCGTGACCGCCCACGATCTTGGCCTGGATCACAGGGGCCGAATAGACCATGTCGTCAAGGACGATGGCCAGCCGCTTGTTGATGTACTGGCCCGTGATGTCGGCGAATTTCCGGGCTCCCCGGCTGTCGAAATCGATGGAGACGAAGAACTGCTGGTCATTGGTGTCGTAGGACACCCGGGCGTCGGTCAGGGATTCACCGGTCAGAAGGACTTCTTTCTTGATCAGATACGGTGTTTTGCTGATCACCGCGCCGGTCACGGGATCCTTGCTGACTTCATAGAGGATCTCCGCATCCGGGGGCGGGCTTGAGTTCAGGGCCTGGTCCACGTTGTGCTGGTCGTCCACGAGTCTGAACTGGAGAACAGCCGTTTTGCCCAGGAGGTTTTTCGCGTTTTCCGGGTCTTTGATGCCGGGCAGCTGGATCTGGATGCGGTTTTCCCCGAGTTTGCGGATTTCCGGTTCAGCCACGCCGAACTGGTCGATGCGGTTCCTGATGGTTTCAAGGGCCTGGTCCACGGCGGATTTTTCGATCCTCTCCGCTTCGGCGGGGATCAGGGCCAGCTGGTAGGAGGTGACCGTGGTGTCTCCGCTTTTCGATTTGATCTCAAGGTCGGGGTACTCTTTTTTCAGGAGTTCCTCGAATTTGGCCGCCGGCTCGCCGGAATCGGTCTGCACGGTCAACAGGTCGACGCTGCTGTCCAGACGTTTGACGAGCTTGGGGACGATCTGGCTCTGGAACATCCTTTTTCTCATGTCCCCCACCTTGGAGTCGAGGCTGTTCGCCACGGCTTTCTCACTTTCGACTTCAAGGAGAAGATGCATACCGCCCTGGAGGTCAAGACCCAGGTTGATCTTCTTGTTCGGCCACATGTCAGGCTGACTCAGGCCTTTTTTGTACATGACCACGGTGGGCATGACATAGATGATGGAGACAGCCATGACCAGGATGAGACTCGCAAGTTTCCAGGAAAACGCTTTCAATGCTTCGATCCTTTCTTGATGGATAACAAACCCTTGTCAAAGAATACAGAGCCTTGGGACGTGGAACGTTGGGATGTCCTGCGGCCTACAACTTTCCGGCGATGTTGGAACGGATCATCTTGATCCGCACGTTTTCAGCGATTTCAACCTGGAGGTCGTTTTCTTCGACTTTGGTGATCACGCCGTAGATCCCGCTGGAGGTGATCACCTTGTCCCCTTTTTTCAGGGCGGCGACCATTTCCTGGTGTTCTTTGGCTTTTTTCTGCTGGGGACGGATCAGAAGAAAATAAAAAATGACGAACATGAGAATGAGGGGGACAAAAGCGAAAAAACCGCCGGATTGTCCGCCGCTCTGGGCCGGAGCCATGGCGTATGCGACATTCATGTGAGACGTACTCCTTTTTTCGGATAACATTAGCGTTGTGCGCCGGGGACGTGTGGTATTCCCCGGCCGGCAAGCAGGCTTTGAGGACGGAAAACACAGGTTTTACGCTCTCTCAAAAGGTATTGCCGTGTATAATCAATCGACTGACAGATACAGTAAAGCGAAACATGTGTCAACCCGCAATTGGGTGACGTTTCACTCGCAGACAACCCGGCTTTCGCTGGGCAGCAAGGCCCCGTGGGCCTCGATGGTGATGGTGATCGAACGTTTCTCCTCGATGGCCAGGAGTTCGGCCCGCTTTTTGTTCAGAAGGTACGCGGCCACCTCCGGGGGGACGTAGCCCTTGGCCTGGCTGATGCCATCTTTCAGGATTTCCAGGTTGAGTTTCCGCAGGAAAGCCAGGGCGAAAGCCTCGGTGGACAGCACCATGCCTTTGCCGTTGCAGTGCCTGCATGTAACGAAGTTGCCGAATTCGATGGGTGGCCGGATACGCTGCCTGGACATTTCGAGGAGGCCGAACTGGGAAATCCGGCTGATCTTGCTCCGGGCTTTGTCTTCTTTCAGGAAGTTCTTGAAGCTGGTTTCCACGGCGATCTTGTTTTTGGACTCCTTCATGTCGATGAAGTCGATGACGATCAGTCCGCCAAGGTCCCTCAGGCGGAGCTGGCGGGCGACTTCCTCGGCAGCCTCCAGGTTGGTCTGCCGGGCTGTTTCCTCAATGTTCCGGCTCTTGGTGGCTTTGCCGGAGTTCACGTCGATGGCCACCAGGGCCTCGGTCTGGTCGATGACGATGGAACCGCCCGAAGGCAGGGGCACGCGGCTTTCGAAGATGGAGGCGATCTGGTTTTCCAGCTGGAATTTGGTGAAAATCGGTTTGTCGCCTTTGTGCAGTTTGACCAGGTTGACCTGTTTGGGGGAAATGAGCTTGAGAAAGGCTTTCACTTCCTTGAGGATGTTCGGATCGTCGATCAGGATCTCGGACACATCGGGGGTCAGGTAATCCCGGATGGCACGGACCGCCAGGTCCATTTCCTTGAAAAGCAGGGCCGGCGCCGGTTCTTTCTCCGCGTTCCGGTTGATGTCTTTCCACAGCTTCATCAGATAGTTGAAATCCTTGACCATCATGGTCTTCGTGGCGTTCTCGCCGGCTGTCCTGATGATCAGGCCGTAACCCTCGGGAAGCTTCAGGTGGGTCATGATCTCCTTCAGGCGGGTCCGTTCGCTCTCGTCGTCGATCTGGCGGGAAACACCCCGGTTGTCACTGCCCGGCATCAGCACGATGTGACGGCCGGGAAGGGAGATGAAGGTGGTGAGCATGGCCCCTTTTTTGGCCGACGGATCTTTGGTGACCTGGACGATGAGTTCCTGCCCCCGTTTGATGATCTTCTTGAGGCTCCGATCTCCGGAAGGGTTGTCCTGAAAGTAGTCGCTGTGGATTTCCTGCATCTGGAGGAAACCGTGGCGGTCAGTTCCGAAATCGACGAAAACAGCCTGGAGACTGGGTTCGATCCGGGTGACGATACCTTTATAAATATTACCCTGAATGCTTTCTTTGGCTGTGGTTTCGGAGTGGAACTCTTCAAGCTTGGATTCGTTGACCCTCGCGATTCGACATTCCTCGGAATCAACGGCGTTGATGAGAATTTTTCTTGCCATATGGTTTTTGTCTTGTGACCTCCAGTTCGGATGATGGTTGACGAAACGTCATGATTTGTGTGTAAAAAAAAGAATTTAAGCATATATAAGGGCAACGGGTCGATTTTGCAAGTAAAATGTCCGGGTCAATCAAATGTGACAGCGTTATGGTTCATCCCTGATGTAAAAACCGACCGGTGAAGCCATGGTCATCCCTGTCGATGGGCGTTATCGCTCTCGGTATCGGGTTCGCTATCGGATTCGATAACCGGAATTATTCGACAGCGGTAGCGGACCCGATAGCGGCAGGGATTTGAAAGGCCATGTTTTTCTTGATCGTGTTTCTTGCTATTTTGCCTTGATTATGGCAAACAAGGGACGGTTCAGTTTAAGATACTCATATATTTCACCTATTCGAAAAACCCCGAACCCGGTTCCGGGCCCGTGTGTTTTTCCGAAACATACATTGACGCAGCCGCACAGGAGAGAAGATACAATGGATGAACGCTACGTTCCCGAGAAAGTGGAAGCCAAATGGCAGAAAAAATGGGAAGAGGACGGGGTATTCAAGGTCCGGATGGAACCTGGGAAGGAAAAATACTATGTTCTTGAAATGTTCCCCTACCCATCGGGCAACATCCACATGGGCCATGTGCGGAACTACTCCATCGGCGACGTGGTGGCCCGCTACAAGAAAATGAGGGGGTTCAACGTGCTGCATCCCATGGGCTGGGACGCCTTCGGCATGCCGGCGGAAAACGCCGCCATCGCCAACAAGACCCATCCCGCCAAATGGACCTACGCCAATATCGACACGATGCGCGCCCAGTTGAAACGCCTGGGATTCAGCTACGACTGGGACCGTGAGTTCGCCACCTGCACGAAGGACTACTACCGCTGGGAACAGTGGCTGTTCGTGAAGATGTTCGAAAAGGGCATGGCCTACAGGAAGGAATCCTTCGTGAACTGGTGCGAGCCCTGCCAGACGGTTCTGGCCAACGAGCAGGTGGAAAACGACTGCTGCTGGCGCTGCGGCACCAATGTCCGGCAGAAAAAGCTGTCCCAGTGGTTTTTCAGGATCACCGATTACGCCGAGGATCTTCTCGTCCATTGCGACCAGCTCCCCGGATGGCCTGAGAAGGTCACCACCATGCAGAAAAACTGGATCGGCAAGAGCATCGGGTCCGAAGCCGTGTTCGCCGTGGAAAATTCCGACAAGGTGATCTCTGTTTTCACCACTCGGCCCGACACGATTTTCGGAGCCACCTTCATGTGTCTGGCCCCCGAGCACCCGCTGGTGGAGGAGCTGTCCAAGGGGCGGCCGGAAGAAGAGGCGGTCAGGGCCTTTGTGGAAAAAATCTCCATGCAGGACCGTTCCAGCAAGGCCATCGAAAACTATGAGAAAGAAGGGGTCTTCCTGGGGGTTTACTGCATCAACCCCCTGACCGGAGCGAAAATCCCCGTCTACACCGCCAACTTTGCCCTGATGGAATACGGCACAGGGGCCGTGATGAGCGTTCCGGCCCATGACCAGAGGGATTTCGATTTCGCGAAAAAGTACAACCTGCCGGTGATCGTGGTGGTGAAGCCCGAAGACGAGGACCTGGACGCCGGGTCCATGACCTGTGCCTATGTGAACGAAGGGGTGATGGTGAACTCCGGGCAGTTCGACGGTCTTCCCAACAACGACGCCAAACTGAAGATCACGGATTACCTGGAAAGCAAGGGGCTTGGCAAACGGACCGTCTCGTTCAGGCTTCGCGACTGGGGCATCTCCCGCCAGCGGTACTGGGGCGCTCCCATTCCCATGATCCACTGCGACCGCTGCGGGGCCGTTCCGGTGAAGGTCGAGGACCTGCCCATCGTGCTTCCCGAAGACGCGGATCTCCTGGATTCCGGCGGCTCGCCCCTCAAAAACCTGGATTACTTCAAAAAAGCCACCTGCCCCGCCTGCGGCAACACCGAGGCCCGGCGTGACACGGACACCATGGACACCTTCGTGGAATCCTCCTGGTATTTCGCCCGGTACTGCTGCCCCGATTACGACAAGGGCATGCTGGACCCCGAGGCGGTGAAATACTGGATGCCCGTGGACCAGTACATCGGAGGGGTGGAACACGCCATTCTCCACCTTCTGTACTCCCGCTACTTCACCCGGGTCATGCACGACCTGGGCGTGATCAACGTCAAAGAACCCTTTGAGCGGCTTCTTACCCAGGGTATGGTCAACAAGGCCACCTTGCGCTGCCCCGAGCACGGCTACATTTTCCCCACCGACGTGGTGGACAGTGACACGGGGCCGTCCTGCGGTCTCTGCGGAAAAGAGGTGGAGATCGGCAAGGTGATCAAGATGTCCAAGTCCAAGAAAAACGTGGTGGACCCCAACGAGCTTCTCGACCGCTACGGCGCGGACACCACACGCCTGTTCTGCCTGTTTGCCGCGCCTCCTGAAAAAGGCCTGGACTGGAGCGACGAAGGGGTGGACGGCAGTTTTCGTTTCCTGTCCAGGGTCTGGCGCCTGATCAAGAACAACGAGGCGGTGTTGACGGCGGTCAGTGCATACGATGGCGGTCTCGAAGGGCTGGAGGGAAAGACACGGGAGCTTTTCGCCAAAACCCATTTCACCATCAAGAAAGTAACCCTCGACATCGAGGACGATTTCCATTTCAACACGGCCATCAGCGCCGTCATGGAGCTGGTGAACCTGATGCAGGCCCTGACTTTCGAGGAAAAGGACGAGGTCAGGGACCGGGTCTTCCGCTTTGCCGGAGAAAGCCTGATCCTTTTGCTCGCCCCCTTTGTGCCCCATTTTGCCGAAGAAGTCTGGGAGATGCTGGGAAGGAAGAAGAGCGTTCTTTTCGAGAGCTGGCCCGGGTACAGCGAATCGGCCCTGGTGGAAGACGAGATGCTTATCGTCATCCAGGTGAACGGCAAGCTGAGGGGGAAATTCTCCATCTCCGCCGATGCCGGTGACGAGGCGATGAAAGAACGCGCACTTTCCGATGAACTGGTGAAGAAGTTCATTGGAGACAAACCCATCCGCAAGGTGATCGTGGTCAAAAAGAAACTGGTGAATATCGTCATATGAAACGAAACATACGGATATCAACGCTTAAAATGATGGGGTGCGGCATTCTGGCCATGGCCTTTCTCCTGATTCATGGCTGCGGTTACAAGTTCGTGGGGGGCGGCCAGCTCCCCGCCGGGGTGAAAACCGTGGCCGTGGTGATGTTTGAAAACAGGACGGGTGAAACAGGCCTTGAAAGTACCATGACCAATTACATGAACTACGAGTTCACCCGGAACGGGGTCAAGGTGACCTCGAACCAGGACCGGGCCGACGCGGTTCTCACGGGGATCATCAAGTCCGCCAAAGTGGAAACGGTGAGTTACCGGGGAGATGATGTTACGGTGGAAAACCGGGTGGTCGTCGTGATGAGCGCCCGCATGAAAAACCGGGAAGGCGTGGAACTGTGGGCTGTGGACAACATGACCGAACGTGAGACCTACAAGGCGGACACCGACAACACCCGGGTGGTGACCAACAAGAAATCGGCCCTGTCAGCCCTGTGCAAGAAAATGGCCGAAAATTTCTATGGCCGGATGACCGAAGATTTCTAAAAGAAAAAGAACGCAGAAAGACGAAAAGGTCCGCGGGTTGTAAACCGGCGGACCTTTTTCAATCGGTATCGCGTCAACGATAAGGAAGGTTCAGGCTGGACCTGACATCATGCGGCGGTGGTGGCGTTCAGAAGCTTCGCCAAACGGGAAATTTTTCTGGATGCGTTACGCTTCGTGATGACGCCTTTTTTCGCCGATACGGCAATGATGGACTGGGCCTTCTTGAAAAGGTCTTCGGCATTTTCACTTTCTTCCGTCTTCGCTCTTCTTACCGTTTTGATGGCGTTCCTGAGCTTCGTTTTAACCATCATGTTGCGCATACGTTTCTTTTCGCTCTGAAGTGCGCGTTTTTTTGCAGATTTATGATTCGCCAACGATCCAACTCCTTACAGTTTGATAGTGTTTGATTGTTTAGATTTTAAAACTCTGACAAGTTATAGTGTTTCGTGTTTCAAGTCAAGGGAAAAAACCTGGACCATCGCATGTAACATAACCATCGGTATCAGTATCTCTACCGGTATCGCTATCGAAACATTCGATGAAAAAAAGACGGGCGGTTTTAAACCGCCCGTCCATGGATCGTCTTTTAGATGGTTTAAATCCTAAACCGCCTCGATGCCTCTTTCCCCGGTTCGGATTCTGACGGCTTCCTCGACGGACATGACGAAGATTTTCCCATCACCGATGCTTCCTGTGGATGCGCTGCCCACAATCGCTTTGACAACGCTTTCGACCATGGTGTCATCCACGATGATGTCGAGCTTGATTTTAGGAATGAATTCCACGAAGTATTCAGCGCCGCGGTAAATTTCCTTGTGACCCTTCTGTCTGCCAAACCCCTTGACTTCAGTTACGGTCATGCCTTGTATCCCAATGGCACCCAGTGCTTCTTTGACTTCATCAAGTTTGAAGGGTTTGATGATCGCTTCTATTTTTTTCATGATTATATCCTTTCCTGTCTATGTTGAAATGGGGTTCAGTCGATTTCAAAAGCTCTTTCACCGTGGATCGCTCTATCCAGGCCAATGACTTCCGATTCTTTATCGACACGGATTCCTTTGGTGATCATTTTTGTGATAAAGATGACGATTAACGTGCCCACAGCTGAATAAGCAGCGGTTCCAACGATCGAGATAAGCTGGATCACCACTTGTTTGGGGTTGCCGTAAAGAAGGCCAGACGCCGTGGATGTAATGTCAGGGCACGCAAAGATTCCTGTCGCGATGGCCCCCCAGATTCCGCAGATGCCATGGACACCGAATGCGTCCAGAGAATCATCGTATCCGACTTTGTGCTTTAGAACGCCCACGCTGAAATAGCCCAGAACTCCGGCCACAAGACCGATGACCAGTGACCCTCCAAGGGTGACAAATCCTGATGCCGGCGTGATGGAGACAAGGCCTGCGACGGCTCCTGAGGCTATGCCCAGCACCGTTGGTTTGCCGCTTCTTGCCCATTCAGCGCACATCCAGGCGATGGCGGCCATGGCGGCGGACGTGTTTGTGACCATGAACGCTGAAGCCGAAATTCCATCCGCTGCAAGGGCGCTGCCGGCATTGAATCCGAACCAGCCAAACCAGAGAAGGCCTGCGCCCAACGCTGTTAACGTGACGCTTGATGGAAACATGGCTTCTTTACCGAAACCCTGGCGTTTGCCAAGCACAAGGCAGAGGACAAGGCCGGCGATACCCGCGTTGATATGAACGACGTTTCCACCGGCGAAATCAAGGGCTCCCATTTTAAACATCCATCCGCCGCCCCAGGCCCAGTGGCAGATCGGAGCGTAGACCACGGTGATCCAAAGGACTGTGAACACAATCCATGAAGAAAATTTCATTCTGTCCACAACAGATCCCAGGGCAAGGGCAACGGTGATACAGGCAAAGGTCATCTGAAACATGATAAAAACAAGTTCAGGGATACTGCCTGATATGCTGGATATCCCCACACCGGAAAGAAACAGTTTGTCCAATCCTCCGATGACGCCTTTGATATCGGTTCCGAATGAAAGGCTGTAGCCCCACATGACCCAGACCACACTGGCAAGGCAGTAGGCGATAAAGGTCATGGCAAAGGTGTTGAGAAGGTTTTTGTATCGGGACATGCCGCCGTAAAAAAGCGCAAGGCCTGCCGGCGTCATCATCATGACAAGGGCTGTGGCGACGATGATCCACGCCGTGTTGCCGGAATTGATCGCTGGAACATCCTCCGCGTATGCGGAAAGGGGGATGAGCGATAGGATTGTTGAGTTAAGGATCGGTTTTAGTTTCATGGTCTCCTCCAAAAATATGTATTAATCATAAATGCCGCAATTTCTGTTGCAGATCGATATTGCACAGGGGATACCAACTTTTAAAAAAGCATTTTTAATTAATATAAGTAATAAGTTAGATTGTATTTAGGCGGAGGGTGTGTTTGGGACATAATACAAATATGTCGGTTATAATCAAATATAATTCAAATTTGTGTCTAATGGGTTGGGCTATTATCCGTTTCAATGTGGTTTTCAAACTTTTTTACAGCAGATGGTTTCACGTCATGCCGGAAACCCTTATCCCGAGGGAACCTTGCGGTTCACAGGAAATCGGTAAAAACCGGGTTTGTCTCAAGCCTGGGCCAGGGATGGGACAAAAAAGGCGCTGGGCCGTTTGATGCCGTTCTGGCGGAATGCCTCGATGGTCCGGAGCACCACGTCGGTCTGGAACGCTTTCTCGTACTGGACGTCAAGGACATAGGCCTTGGCGCTCATCTGGATGGCGAGAAACGACGGTTGAAGGATCTCTGTCACGGAAATGCTGACCTCCTTGTTCAGGTAGGCGAACCGGCTCGTCACCACCACTTCGTAGAGGATGTCCCGGGCTTTTTTGATGTCGGCGTCGATGGACAGGTGAAACGGCACGACGATCATCATGTCCAGGGCTCCGGCGTTGCCCGAGGCCACCACGTCGGTGATGAACCGTGAGTTGGGAATGGTCACCAGGTTGTCGTCCAGGGTGATAAGACGAACGGCCCGGAGACCGATGCTGTGGATTTCACCGTACACATCGCCAAACTGAACCCGGTCTCCCACCTGAAAAGGGTGGTCGAAGAGAAGGATCAGTCCGGCCACGAAGGACGCCACCAGATCCTTGAGGGAAAGACCGATGGCCACAGCCACGCCGCCTCCGATGGTGAACAGAAGTTCCTTGGCCGGCTGGAGGACGGTGTACACCAGGATGCCCCCGCCGAACACGTACATGAAAAAGGTGAGGGTGGATTCGAGCTGGAGAAACAGCAGCCGTTTGTGAGGGAAACGTGCGGTGAGGTTTTCGATGCCGTTTCTGAGAAACCGGGTGAGGTAGGCGATGAATCCCAGCCCCACCAGGAAAAAGAAAATCCTCTCGACGCTGATCTTGTCCAGGATATTCAGGATGTCATTCAGGTTACTGGTTTCCATAGATAAAATTCTTCGCCTGTAAGTAGTTGATGAGCGGCTTCTGACAGCCGATGGTCACCCGGTAGCGCTTGTCCCGGCCATAGACCAGTATTTTATTCTCGATGCCGAGTTTCAGGGCCTGCCGGACCGAACCTTCCGGGAGGTTCGAGGTTCTGACCAGTTCTTTTTCCGACAGGTTCTCATGACGGACGATCTGGGCGAAAACAAAGTGGGCGTCGTCGGGTAGATCTTTGAGGAGGGAGGCGTCCGGGGTTTCAGGCAGGCCCACGGACAGGAGTCCCTCATTTTTCAGTTTCATCGAAGACAGCCAGAGGTTCATGGCGGCCCTGGGGTTGCCCCCGGACTGCTGCCAGAGCATGCGGAAAAAATTTGATTCGGCGTAGATCACGCCTTCCATGCGGTCCTGGGAGCCCACGGCCTGGAGAATGTCGTCGTAGGAGAGGGTGAAATCGGTCCGGCGGTGGCGTGTCATGATCAGTTCCTTGATATCGGCTTCCAGCCAGGGCGGGATGGCCATGACCGAGTTGATGTAAGGCTTTTTCCCGAAGACGCTGTACAGGTAGTTCCAGGCGTAACGGTTGAATGCCGCGCACCAGAAGAAGTTGGTCGTGGGGGCGTTCACCAGTTCGAGAAACGTCTTGAACCCTTCGAATCCTCCGAGTTCGGCGTGGAAGAGGTTGTGGGCATCGTCCACGAGAACCAGGAGTGGATCATGGTTTTTGTCGGCTTTCATCAGCGAGCCGAAGCCGTCGGAAAGATCCAGGTTAAGGTGGTTCTGGAAAAACTCGAGCACCTCGTGGCGTGTGGAAAGCCGGGGAGGAATGGCCAGGCTGAGGCAGGGGATATCCCCCACCATGGACGCGAGCCGCAGAAGCAGGCAGGATTTACCCGTGCCCTTGTCGCCGTAGAAGGCCGCCGAATGTTCTTCGGAAAGACCCTGGGACCAGCTTTCGATGCTCCGGACCAGCTTCCCCGCAAGATCGTTTTTGGGAGAAAGAAGCAGGGAGGGGTCTTCGGGAACTTCAAAGGAAAACCACTGGGTGTAACTGTCGGGAGGCGTGTTGTTTTTTTCCGTAATCTCCCGGGCCGCGGTGCTTTCCAGTTTACGCCGGAAAATGCTGGCGGAGATTCGTTTATACATGTCGAAGCGTTCCGACCAGCGGCTCAGCCAGTTGAACAGGGTCACAGCGGTCAGAATGGCGAATCCGGGCAGACAGAGGTAGGCGCCGTATTTCCCTTCGAGAAGTTTGACGAACCGTTCTCCGGCCATTTTGGGCAGGGTGTCCGGCAAAAGGGTGGCCAGCTCGCTTTTCCATTCCGCCGCCACTTTGCCGAAAACAAAAAGCCCGATGAGAAAGACGAGTTTCGAGACGGCCCTGTAGATCAGGCCCTGGCTGATGATGCTTTCGATGGTGTACAGGATCACCCAGAACACCAGGAAGAACAGACCCAGCCGTCTGGCGCTGTGGTGAATCTTGTCCTGGAAGTCCCGGGTGGCGATGCTTCGCGCCTTGATGGAAAGGATGGAAAGGCCGCTGGCGATAAGGAGCCTGAACATCCTGTAATAGCTGTAGTATTCGATGTAGGGCAGAAAGAGGGCCATTTCGGCGAACACGGTGTTCTCGATGAGTTTCCTGGCGATGCCGATAGCCGGGAGGACCAAAATCCAGGGAATGTAGGGCAGCAGCCTCTGGATCCATATGGCCGCGGGACCGGCCAGCCGGTGTTCGTACTGTCTGGGGATCAGCCACATCCTGAGGCGGTTCAGGCTGGTTATGACTTTTTTCACGCCAAGCCAGAGAAAGAAAGGGATGGTCATGAAGGCCAGGAAACTCAGGCCCTCACGGACCAGGGCGAAAATGCCGTTGAAGCCGCTTTTCAGTTTGTGCTTCACATCCAGGAATTTCACGTAGAATATCGACAGCCACCTGAAAGGCACGATCTTGACTTCCCGTATGATGTCGTTCACGTAATCCTGGTTCATGGCCACAGGTGAATCGTCGCCCCGGTCCACCAGTTCATGGAGCAGTCTGGACCGGGCCTGGCCAGCCTGGAGCAGGACGGTGTAATGGTTTTTGAGGTCCGATTCGAACTGGAACGTGGCTTTGTCGAGAAAGGCTTTTCGCTGGTCAACGGCCTCATTGTAGGACGCCCTGTAATCTTCAACCTCGGATGAGCCTGAAAGCCTGGCCAGCAGATCCGAGGGAAGGTCGGGAATTTCCGGGAGATTGCTGACATGGGGGTTGGGATCGGAATAACGGAAAGTCTTGTCGACCAGGGCCCTCCAGAGGGAAAGAGCTTCGTCATAATCTTTTCGAACGGCGCTGTCCTCGGCCTGGCGAAGGTTTTTGGCTCCGATGGCGGCGATCTGTTTCAGGGCGCCCTGGTAAAAGGCCGTCTGCTTTTCCATGTCTGAAAACCACTGGATCTGATTCTGGGAAAGGCCGCTTTTGAATTTCTCGATGAGGACTCGCCTGGCGGCCAGATCCCGGAGATCCTGGTTTTTTTCCGTCAACGCCTTCTGCTCGGCGATGTCCACCGACTTGTCGGCCTCGTTTTTCATGCTGGTTGCCGACTCTTTTTCCAGGGTGAAGTTTTCGATGGTCCGGTGTGTTTTCAGGGCATCGGTCTGGAGCTTGAGGAGTGAGGCCCGTTTGTTTTTTTCCAGAACCAGGAACGTGAGCCTCAGGGCTTCCACGTCTTTCTGGAGTTTGAGAACCGCTTCCACCTCATCCCGGAATTTTTCGTCCTGGAAAGCGCAGGACAAGAGGGCGTCGGATGAGGCGGCAGATTCCACGGGCGTTTCCGGGGTGTCCAGCATGGCCCTGATCTGGCCGGCGCGTTTTTCAACGGCCTGTTCATCGGAAAGGTCGATGCTGAACAGTGCGCCGGGGCTGACGGACTCCAGGATACGGCCGTCGAGAAGATGCTGGAGGTTGTCTCTGGCAAGCTGAAGGTTGAATGACCGGGTTTTCAGGGATTCGGCGATTTCGTCGGACGGCGGGCACGGGCTTTTTTCGCGGATGTCGGCCAGGGCCGACGTCCAGAACAGGGCCAGGACCATAAACAGGAAAAACGACGATTTAACCGGACAGGCGGTGAGGGCGCGTTTGCAGGATTTCACGGGTCCTCTCTATTCTGGTTGGGTGACGTGGCAACAAAGAGTTCGCGATACGGGCGTCTTATGGACGTCTGTGCCGGACTATTCCGTGGGGTGGGCGGGCGGCCCGCCTCCGGTATGGGCAACACCCTCCGGAGGCGGGGCCTCCGAAGGGTGTTTTTTGTCCATGATCCGGATGGTTCTATTCCACACCAGGCCTGATCACCACGTCGATGCGGCGGTTCTGTGCCCGGCCTTCCTTGGTGGTGTTGTTGGCGACAGGCTGGGACGAACCGAAGCCGACGGCTTTGATCCGGTCTTCCGTGATGTCCGTGTTGGCCAGGAAGTACTGTCTGACCGATTCAGCCCTGTCTTTGGAAAGTTTCAGGTTGGTCTTTTCCTTGCCCAGGGAATCCGTATGGCCTTGGATGGTGACCGTGGAACGTTCGTAACTGTCGATGATCTGTTTCGTCTTGGTGAGAAGACTGAAGAACTTCGGCTCGATGGCTGATTTGCCGCTGGCGAAGGTCAGTCCGGTGAGCCGGACGATGATGTTTTTACCATCGAGGAGGACCTTGCCCTCGTCGGGGTTCAGCAGGGTCTGGACAGTCCGGAGCTTGTTCATCCGCTCTTCCTGGAGCTGTTTTTCTTTAAGAAGCTCTTCAGCCGTCATTTTCTGGCGTTCCAGTTCTTCTTTCAGTTTTCTCTGGCGCTCCATCTCCTCGGCTTTTTTCTGGCGCTCCATCTCTTCGGCGGTCTGGATTTTTTTCTTCAGGTCTTCGCTTCTCCGGCTGAGGCTTGCCAGGCTCTGTTCCTTGGTTGAAAGCCTGCTGTTCAGGTCCGCGATGGTGGCGGCATGGGCGTCGATTTGGCGGTCTTTTTCAGCCAGATCGCTTTTCTGTTTCTGGATGGCTCCCACGATTCCGGCCGCAGGGGCTTCGAAGCCCTGGTCAAAGGACAGGTCAAGCCCGAATTCACGGCCGATTTTGCTGAAGCCTTCTTCCTGTTCCAGGATCAGGTCCTCGTAGGATGAATCGCTGTCTTTCAGGGTTTTGACTTTTTCGTTGATCTGGTTGGCGTGCCGGACTTCGTATTCCGCTTCGGCGGCCAGTTTTTTCGCATTCTCGTTATCGTATCTCTGGCGGTCAAGCTCGCTTGAAGCGTTCAGGGCCAGGGCTTCGGCTTTTTTCAGGGTTTTCGGGGCCTTGTTTTTGCCCCCCATGTCCTGAAGCTGAGCGATTCCTTTGTTCACTTCACCGAGATGGGCGATTTTGATGGCGTTCAGCTCGGAGTCACGGTAGAGCTGAAGGGCTTCACGGGACAGGGTGGTGGCTTTTTCGTTCTTTCCGTCCTTGTAGGCTTCAATGGCGTTTCTGAAACGTTTTTCCGCTCCGATCCATTTATCATCGGCGATTTTCATGGCGCCGGCTTTTTCAGCGTCGTCACGGGCCGCTTTGGTGTCTTTGAAAAACTCCACGGAGCGGTCGCTGACCTCGGATGCCTGATCAAATTTTTCCCTGGCGGTCGCCAGCTTTTTTTCGATAACGGCCAGATCCTTGTCGTTGTCGAAAGCGGACGCGGCGTCGCTGTAGGCGGTCATGCCATCATTGTAGAGATCGGGAGCGAACAGAACACCGGCTTTGGAGTCGGCAGTTTTCAATGACGCATCCGCATCCTTGAACAGGGACATCCGGGCGGCTTCCTTGGCTTTCAGGGCTTCGGGGTCCAGTTCCTTTGTTCCGCAACCGGAAAACATGAAGGTGCCTGAAACGAGTAGAAGTATGATCCAGTAAAATTTTTTCTTCATAGCTGACCTCATTTTTTTATAATTGATAATATGGGTTGAAGAACCGGTTGATATGATGGACAAATTTCAAAAAATTGCTTTATCATATCACATCGTCCGTTTTTTTTGGAATAAAAAATCATTAATACAACTGAGCCCGGTATTTTTGGAGCCCCGGGTTTCGAAATCCCTGCCCCGGGAAATATCTGGTTTCAAGCCGGATTCTTTTATGATAGATAAGGCGTTCGAATGACTGAGACAGCGGGCTGAACAAGCCATGCCGGTAAAAGGAGCTTTGATGGAGTATCAGGAAAAAACAGAGCCGGGACAACCACGGGGTAAATATCTCGCCGTACTGTCCATTGCGGCTTTAGGCGTCGTGTACGGGGATATCGGGACCAGCCCCCTGTACGCACTCAGGGAATGTTTTTCAGGACACTTCGGTCTTTCGGCGACTCCGGAAAACATCAAGGGTATTCTGTCCCTGATCTGCTGGTCCCTGATCTTCGTCATTTCCATCAAATACCTGGTTTTCATCCTGAGGGCTGATAACAACGGTGAAGGGGGCATCCTGGCCCTGACGGCACTTGTCACCCCCCTTCGGGCCTCGGCGGCGGGCGGCCGTTCGTTCATCATCGCCTTAGGGCTTTTCGGGGCGGCGCTGCTTTACGGGGAAAGCATGATCACACCGGCCATCAGCGTCCTTTCCGCCGTGGAAGGTCTTGCCGTGGCCACGCCTCTTTTCGAGCCCTACATCATCCCTTTGACAATCGTCGTCCTTTTCGGGCTTTTTTTCTTCCAGCACAGGGGGACCGCCGGGATCGGTGCTGTTTTCGGTCCGTTGACCCTTGTGTGGTTCCTGACCCTGGGTGTCCTGGGTATCATGAACATCGCCAAAGGCCCCGAGGTTCTGGCGGCCTTGAATCCTCTCTACGCGGTGAGATTTTTCATTGAAAACGGAACGAAGGGGTTTTTCATCCTGGGGTCGGTCTGCCTGGTCATCACCGGAGGTGAGGCTCTGTACGTGGATATGGGGCATTTCGGGCCCAAGCCTATCCGGATCGCCTGGTTTTCCGTCGTTCTCGCGGCCCTGCTTTTAAACTATTTCGGCCAGGGTGCCCTTCTGCTCCACAACCCTTCGGCCGTTGAAAACCCATTTTACCATCTGGCTCCGTCCTGGGCCCTTTACCCTCTGGTGGCCATCGCCACCATGGCCACGGTCATCGCCTCCCAGGCTGTGATATCGGGGGCTTTTTCCCTGACCATGCAGGCTGTCCAGCTGGGCTACAGTCCCCGGCTGAACATCGAGCATACATCCCAGACGGAACGGGGGCAGATTTACCTCCCCTTTGTCAACAAGGTTCTGATGGTCTGCTGCATCGGCCTTGTCCTGGGATTCCGTTCATCGGGCAACCTGGCCGCCGCTTACGGCATCGCCGTGACCACGGCCATGACCATCACCACCGTTCTTTTTTTCGTGGTGGCCCGTTACAACTGGAACTGGGCCCTGTGGAAAGCCCTTCTTGTCTGCGGCGTGTTTCTGTGTTTCGATCTTTCCTTCTGCTTGGCCAACATCGCCAAAGTCTCCCATGGCGGCTGGTTTCCCCTTATCATGGCCGTGTTCATCTTCAGCCTGATGACCACCTGGAAGTGGGGAAGGGCCATCCTGGCCAAACGGCTCATGGCCGGAACCATCCCGGTCCGGGACTTTTTCGAGAACATGAAAGCCCATCCGCCGGCGCGGGTTCCGGGTACGGCGGTATTCATGAGCGGCAACACCCGGGGAACGCCCTCGGCCCTGCTGCACAACCTCAAACACAACCACGTTCTCCATGAGATGGTGATCCTGGTTTCCGTGGAAACGGCTGAAGTTCCCCATGTTCAGGACAGCAACAGGGTGTCCTGGGAAAAACTGGCCGACGGGGCCTACCGCCTGGCCATCCATTATGGTTTCATGGAAGACCCCAACGTGCCTAAAGCCCTCCAGCTGGTCAGCCTGGACGGCTGGACCTACGATCCGTTGAAAACCACCTTTTTCCTGGGCCGGGAAACCCTTCTGTCCAGCCGCAAGACGGCCATGACGGGCATCCGGGAGCAGTTGTTCGTGTTCATGTCGAGAAACGCCAGAACCGCCACGGACTTTTTCAGCCTTCCTCCCAACCGGGTGGTGGAACTGGGGATGC
This sequence comes from uncultured Desulforapulum sp., assembly GCA_964637565.1. Classification (GTDB taxonomy): domain Bacteria; phylum Desulfobacterota; class Desulfobacteria; order Desulfobacterales; family Desulfolunaceae; genus DYJE01. The sequence goes on along the minus strand of CAZWTY010000015.1, from coordinate 22,737 downwards.
AGGTCCGGTTGTAGGATGAAGGACCTTGCGGAGCTTTTCCGCCAGATCTTTTTTAAGAAAAGGCTTTTGCAGAAACTGGGTGCCGTCGTCCATGACCCCGTGCTTTGCGATCAGGTTGGCGGTGTAACCGGACATGAACAGCCGCTTGAGTTTCGGATTTTCGCTCATCAGCCGGTCTGCCAGTTCCCGCCCGCTCATTTCAGGCATGATCACATCGGTCATTAAAACGTGGATCTCTTTCCCGTACTCCCTGGACAAGCGGATCGCCTCGGACGGCGAGGCGGCGGTCAGGACGTTGTACCCCATTTTTTTCAGCATGGTTTCAACCATTTTCAGGATCGCCGGTTCGTCTTCCACGAGAAGAACCGTTTCATGGCCCTGATCTGCTAAGGTTCGGGCATTCGGAGGATGACCTGATTCGTCCTGCCCCTCATAACGGGGGAGAAGGATGCGGAAGGTGGCGCCTTGGCCCGCCTGGCTGTTGACAACGATGAACCCCCTGTTCTGTTTCACGATTCCGTAAACGGTGGCAAGACCCAGCCCTGTGCCCTTTCCCTGGGGTTTGGTGGTGAAGAAGGGCTCGAAGATGTGGTCGAGGGTTTCCCGGTCTATACCCTTTCCGTTGTCCGAGACCGCGAGAAGGACATAGTCGCCGGGGCTGTACTCCGGGTGGGCGTTACAATAAGCTTCGTCGAACGAACAGTTTCCCGTTTCAATAAGGACCCGGCCAGCTCCGTGCACGGCGTCCCGGGCGTTGATGCAGAGATTGGCCAGGATCTGATCCACCTGGGACGGGTCCATGCGGACATGCCACAGATCGTCCGCCGGACGCCAGCTCAGCTCCACACCTTCGCCGATGAGCCGTCGTATCATTTTGAGGGTGCCGTTGACCGCGTCGTTCAGGATCAGGACCCTGGGGGATATGGTCTGTTTTCGTGCAAAGGCCAGAAGCTGGCGTGTCAGGTCGGCCGAGCGCTGGGCCGCTTTCCTGATTTCCGTCAGATCGGCCTCCAGGGGGTGCCCCGGCTCCACCTGTTCCATGGCCAGTTCCGCATGGCCGAGAATAACGCCAAGCATGTTGTTGAAATCGTGGGCCACGCCTCCGGCGAGTCGCCCCACCGATTCCATTTTCTGGGCCTGGATCAGTTGTTCTTTCAGTTTTTCACTTTCGGCTTCCGCTTTTTTCTGCTCGGTGACGTCCCGGATAAAGGCAAAAATCTGGTCGTCACTGCCGGGAAGTTTCTGGGCTGACACGTCAATGGTTACGAAATCGCCGTCTTTTCGACGGTGCAGGGTTTCGAAACGCTCCGTGGCTCCCGCGAGGATCGATCCGATCCTGGTCTTGATCTCCTCTTCAGTCTGGGACGCTTCGATCTGCTGCAAGGTCATCTGCAACAATTCGTTTCGCTTGAAACCTGTCATCCGGCAATAGGCGTCGTTGACGTCGAGAATCTGGCCTTCCCCGTCCACAATGGTGAACCCGTCCAGGGCGACCTGGAGGATGGTCCTCGAACGGCTTTCGCTTTCGAGCAGCGCTGCGGTGCGTCTTTGCACCAGGGTTTCCAGGTTCCTGAACAGAAAGGAGTTCTTGAGGATCAGGGAAAGAAGTCCCGACAGCTCGGCCAGGGTGCTGAGGATTCCCCCGATGCCCCTCTCGTCCATGATATCGAGAAGCAGGAGAAAGCCGAAACCCTCCGGCCCCACCCGGAGGGGGATGACGAAAGATTCCTTCATGGAGAGTTTCGCAAGGAGGCTTCCGATGTCCCCCTGGCCCGGTTGTATCAACGCCGGTTTTTCAAGTTTTCCGGCAAGGTCCACAAGGAGCGCGAGGTCGGGCTGGGCGAACATATCCTGCCTGCGTTCGGGACAGGCCCCGATCAGCCGGTACCCGCCTTCCGGAACCGTTTCGAAGAGGGCCACGAATCGTGAGCCGATGATTTCACGGAGCTGGGTGGTGATATGGGTCGCACATTTGCCGATATCCTCGGAGTGGGCCAGGATGTTGATCAGCAGGTCTTGTTGGAGACTTGAAATCAGGGGGTCATGATTCATGGAAGTCCTCCCGGTCCAGACGTTTCAGGGCCTTTTCCACCGCGTTGGCCAGATGGTCGAGTGTCGGCCGGATCGTTTCCACGGGCATACCGAAAAAACGTGATATTTCTTTTAGGGTTTCAACGGGAACAGGCACAATTCCGGTGTCCAGGTAGACCAGTTTTTTCCGGGTCTCCCGCATGAACTCTCCTGCCAGGGCGCCATCTGAAAATCCAAGTTCTTCCTGGAAAACCTCCCGCCAGCGCTCGGTCCATTCGGGAAGAAAGAGAAAGGCCTTTTCTTTTCTTAAATTCTTGTAACGCTCGTTTCCCATCAGCAGTTCAGCGCAGTTCACACCTTGAGTTCTGGACCGGTGGGGGGCACGTTCCATGTTCTCCATGTGGGCGTGGCAGTCTCCGTAAACGATCAGGCAGGGTTGGGCCGGGTGCTCGGCCAGGATCCGCTCCATTTCCCGGTGCAGCCGTTCGGGATGCATATGGAGCATGGAGTCGGGAAAAACCAGGTCAACGTCTGCCCTGCGGTTTTTCATAATAGCCCTCAGCTCTTTTTTCAGAACCGAGCAGCAGACGACCAGAATCCGGGGCTTCATGACTCACCCGGCCATGATCGGATTCTGGACGCGATGGAAACCAGGGTTTCAGGCGGCGTATCCAGGGGGATGTCCGCGGCCGAGGTGGCGAAGATGAAGCAGGGGTCGTACTGGCGGTCGGTCAGGATCTGGTCGACTTTTCGTAAAACGCTGTCCAGGGGCATCCGGTTGAGGGCCGGGCCGTTGAGGTTGCCCAAAAGAAGACGGCCCGGGCCTACCATGGCCCTGGCTTTCTCCAGGCTGTCCCGGTGGTCCAGGGCGAAGGCCCCGACCTGGGGCAGCTCCAGGTAGTCCTGGAGGTGGTTGCCGATGGGGTTGCCTCCGTGGTGAAAGACAATGGGGCCTTTTATTTCAGCGAAGGTCCGGTGAAGGGCTGGCAAAATCGTTTCGTCGATGATTTTCCGGTACAGAAGGGACGGGTGGGTGAACATCACCGGGAGGGCGATGAAATCCGCTCCTTCGGCAAGAAGGGTGTTGGCCATGGTGATGAAGTGGCGGCCCGTTTTCTCCAGGATGTCTGCTGCAAGGGGTTCGTGGAACAGAAGGGTTTCGACCCACATGTCGATGCCCATGAGAATGGCGGGCAGGTCCACGGGGGCTGTGAGAACGGCGCAGACCGGTTTCGCCCCTTTGTATCTTCCCGAAAGGAGACGGACGCTTTCCAGGAGGTAGGTGAGACCCGGGCTCCGGCCCACATCGGGAACGGACAGGTGTTTGAAGTCTTCGGGATGCCTGAACGCCGGTTTTCTGACGTTCGGGGGATTGGCCGGCGGGAAAACCAGGTCGCTGCCAAAAGCTTCGGCTTCCAGGGTCAGGGCGAAGGGGGCGAAAAGGATGTCGGGGTCCACAAGCCCGGCTACGGCGTCCTGGCCTTCGAGGTATCGTTCAGGATTCCGGTAGTATTCGGGCAGAGGGCAGCCGATGAGTCCGGCTCCGTACAGGCTCAGGGTTAAAGTGAAGGGCGGGCGGTCCGTTTTCAGGCCCTGGAGAGCCGAGACAACCCTGTCAAGGGATGTGATGGGCATCGGCTTCCCTCCATAGCTTGTCCATGAGTTCCGGGGCGCCCAGGGCGCTGGACGTTGTGCCGTCCCCCCCCACTTCTTCGACCAGTTCAGGCCTGATTTTGAAAACAGCCCCTCCCACGGCGAGCCGGATGCGGTCTTTAAGACCGCGCCGGTCAATCTCTTCACGGATTTTCAGGATGTTCCTGGCCGTGGTGAACATCATGGCCGAGACGGCGATCACCCGGGCGTCGTGTTTCACAGCTTCGTCCACAAACGTCTCGGCCGGGACATCGTTTCCCAGATCGATAATCCGCCAGCCCGAGGTCCGGAGAAAGATGCCCACCAGTTTCCGGCCCAGGGAGTGGTAATCGTCCTCCACATTGCCCAGCACAACCGGGCCCCGGGTCAGGGGGACCGATTCTTCGTGGGCGTGAGCCTTCATCAGGGTGTCTTCGGCGATTTTTCCCGCCAGATACCCCGCGGCCAGGCTGATGCTTTCCGAAACCCACCTTCGGCCGATTTCCGTCAGGACAGGTTCAAGCACATCTGAAATGGTGCTTCGATGGCTGTGTTGTCCGGTCCATTCGTCGAGAAGGGCATTGGCCCCGTTTCTGTCACCCGACAGGATGAATTCCAGCAGGTGGTTTTTTGCGTGTTCGCTGTCCATGTGACCTCCGGATCGTTGGGCAGTGCGGGCTCCATGAAACGGACCCCTTGATCTGGATCGTTGTTAAATTTTCAAAAAAACATCGTGGCGAGACCTGGAATAGAGAAGGGTTTCAGGTGTCTTGGGCGGACAAGGTTCACCACCGGCAAAGGGACTCCAAGGTCAAACGGGAGAAAGGCCTTGACAAAATGCCATCGGCACCGGAATCCCGGGCTGCGGAAGAACCGCGCCGACTGAAAAACGATCAATTTATTATAAGTTTTTCAAAAATACCTTCATGACCTTTGAGTGTCAAGGTCTTTGTCAAGACTGTTCAGGGCAATCACATGTATCATGGGCATGGATTTTAACCATCGGTATCGCTATCGGTATCGAAGTGCTCTGACTATCGAACCCGATAGCGATACCGATACCGATAGCGATTAAAAGGATGTCAGGCTGGCAAGGCCTTTTAAAGATGCCCATGCCGGCGTGGATTCCGGGTCGGCTTCGGATCTTGAACGGTTTCGTTTTGCCAAATCCTAAAGATGTTTCAAGCACTCCGTGATATCGGAGACCGCCCGGAATGACAAGGTTGGGAGCCGTGACTTAACATGGGCAGTAGGTAAAATTCTTGCATGCAATCGCCCTGAAAGACGGCCGGTTGCGCTGTCTTCCAGGGATTGAACATGGATATCCGGGGAGGGAACGTCCGCCCCGCGCTTGCGAACGGCGCGGGGCGGACGGGCTTGATTTATACTTGATTTATATCAGTAGTTCGGAGAGAAGATCGATGGAACCGGCGGTTATTTCCGCTGGCAGGATGAATTCCACGGTTCTTGGGGGAACGACCCCGTCACCCGGAATGGTGAGGGTGACCTGGAACATCCTGTCTCCCGCTTCCGTCTCGTAGAACACGATGGAAAGGGCGTTGCCGCTGATATCCGCATTCGCAGGGCCACCCTGGAGCGCCCAGAGTCCGTCCATGTGAAGGGTGCTTTTGTCATCGCCCACCTGGATCAGGGCCTCTGAAAAAAGAACCTGGAAGGCCGCGCCACCGTTGAACTGGGGATGGACCAGCCGGATGGAACCGGATGCCTTGGTTGACAGGAAGCCCTGGTTCACGCGGCGACCGAGAATCACGGACATGGCGATGTCGCTGTCCGGAAAGTCGAGCAATACGGCCGGGTCGTCTCCGGCTGAGACGGACACCCCGTGGTTCGAACCGGGGGAAAGGGCCCAGGTGCTGTCGGCAAAGGAAAGCCCCCCGTCTGTTTTCAGGACTTTGGTGCTGAAGGAGATGTTCGTCTCATAATCGTTTGACCTGACGGCCAGCTCCATGAGGTAATCCCCACCCGGCTGTTCTGTGATGGACAGGTCGAGCCTGGCGTCCACGAAGGTGCTGTAACTGATGCTGTGTTCCCGTTCCAGTCTGACCGGAGTCTCGATTCTCAGGGTGCCTTCCGAAACGATCACGTTCAGATTTTCAAAATCGACGATGAGGGCAGGAACGGTGTCGGGTGTGGATTCGTTTGACAGGGCCAGGCGCCCTTCGCCCAGGACGTTCTCGCCGGCCTGGGTCAGGGCCAGGTCGAACTGGATGGCCGAAGGGGTCGTTTCCACGGTGTCTTCCGTCATGCCCCGGCTGAACGCGTGGGTGAGGGAGTAGGTTCTCCCGCCTTCCAAGACGAAGGTTCCCCCGAGCATGGTGGGAATGGGGAGTGGATCGCCGGTGCCCACCACAAGGTCAGGCACATCTGTCCGCCTTATTTCCGTAATGGTGCTGGTCCTTGTTTCGATTCCGTCAAGAACCAGGGTTATCCTGACGGTGTACCGGGTTTTTTTGCCCGTGGCCAGATCCAAGGCTTCTTCCTGGGGGTTGTCGGGATCGTAATCCGGGTTGGGGCTGTAAACCGTGACATTTGCCGCCGATACGGTCACGGAAAGGCTGTAATCGCTTTGAACGGAAGCCCCCTGGGCATCCAGGGTGGTCAGGGTTCCGCCCTGATGGAACCTGAAGGTGTGTTCCTCGTCGTGGATGTAGGCCGGGACGTTGATCAGATCGATCCTCAGCCTGTCCTTGTTGACGGAAAGGTTCGTGGGAATGTCCAGGGAGCCGCTCACCCTGGGGTCTGCCTCATTGGCGCTGACCTGGAAATTCAAGATGGCGTCCTGGGCCTGGCCGGACAGCACAGCCTGTTCTGAATAACGTTTTCGGGGGAAATGAACGGTGACGCCCGGGCCTTTTTTGGTCCAGGTATTGGAAACGAAAGATAGTTCGGTTGCAGAGGTTCGAAGGACTTCTTTTGTAAAATACCCCCGGATGATGCCCAGATCAAGGACGGCAAAGACCACGTCGCATTCGAAAAGGTTGCCCATATTCCTGATGGTGAAGGACGCAGCGCACGGGGCCTGGGTGGCCATTCCGCTGACGGTGGTCGTTGTCATCACCCCGTTTCCGCTGACGGTGAGAATGTCGGCCGTGAGGTTGACCGTGAGATTTTTAAACGAGAAAATCATGCTGTGGCCGGTGAAGGAACGGTCGGGTTCGATGAGCATGGAACCGCTGGCTGTGACGAGACCTTCCTCGTTCCGGATCAGGCTCAGGCCGAAGGAAACCGGGTCCCTGGGTTCATTGGGGTTTTCGACTTCCACCGGCTGGGGATTGGGTTCCGCACCGGTCGTCACATAGGTGACGGACGGGTTACCCAGGTCCAGGGCCGATTCCCATCGCTCCTCCACGGGAATCTGGCTGCCTGCCTCCTCATCTTCCAGCCATCCGGGTTTGTCGGCGTAGTTGCTCGTTCCGCATCCCGGAGCCAGAAGACCGAGAATCACCAGGGCAATCAGGCCATACCGGACAAGAGGGCTTCCACAGGCTCGACCTGACGCATCGTGGTGTTCATGACAGCTGTTTTTCACGTCCACTCCTCCTTAGAAAATGATGGGCTGGAATTGATCGAATGTAAAAATAAAACCATGCATATCCGATAAACATCGACTTGTCAAATTGAACGACAGGGGACACGGAACAGGCCCTGTAAAACTTTTGAAACAAGGGGATGTGTCATTCGAAAACGCTGGTTGCATGGCATCGGAGGCAGTTTGACCGTCTCGTTTCGAGACGGTGGATTATTTTGACAATTGGCCGAAATTACAGACAAATAAAATATATGTTCCATGCCCTGCAAATCGCCTTTAAGAGGTTGTAAATGGCTCTCGATTGGTGTATAGAATCTCCGCAATCATAAACGTTCCATCATCAAGAAAGGACCCGACATGATTTCGTTGCAGAAGTTGTTCGCCAAAGACGAGAAGTTTTTCGATCTGCTGGAAGAAAGTGCCGATGAGGTTCAGAAGAACGTTCTGGCGCTCATCGACCTTGTCAAAACGTCCTCTGATCTGACATCGCCCGATATCATGACGAAAATTGAAGCGTTCAACGAGACACGGCGCAACGAGACACGGATCGCCAATGAGATTACGGAAGAGCTGTGCAGAACCTTTGTGACGCCCCTTGAGAGGGAGGATATCGAGTCTCTGTCGTCGGCTCTTTACAAGATTCCGAAAAATCTCGAAAAATTTGCCGAAAGGGTCACCGCTTTCCAGCCCTATATCCAGAACGGCCTCTCCTTCGCTCCCCAGACAAGGATTCTTGAAATGATGGCCGAGACCATGATCGAAATGATTCGGTCCCTCCGCCGCAACCCCAAACTTGACGTGATCAAGGGCCAGAACAACAGGATGCTTTCCCTGGAGGCCGAAGGAGACAAGCTGATGCTTGAACTGACCAAGGAACTGTACCGTTCCCACAGCTCCGAGCCTTTGAAATGTTACATCCTCAGGGACCTTTTCGATCTTCTGGAACGAGCCATCGACCGGTTCAGGGACGCGGCCAGTATCGTTTTCCGGATCATCCTGAAGAATTCTTAAAACAGGGAACAAGGGATGAAAACCCTGACGAGTGGGGGGGAATAGATCATGATTCTTGTATTTTGCGTCATCGTGACAGCCCTGGTTTTCGAATACATCAACGGATTCCACGATACAGCCAATTCCATCGCCACCGTGGTGTCGACCAAAGTCCTGATGCCCAGTCAGGCTGTGCTTCTCGCCGCTTTCTGCAACCTGCTGGGCGCCCTCTGGGGAACGGCGGTGGCCACCACCATCGGCAAGGGTCTGGTGGACACCCAGTTCGTCACCATGACCACCATTCTCTGCGCCCTGATCGGGGCGGTGGTCTGGAATCTGTTCACCTGGTATTTCGGTCTCCCGTCCAGTTCAAGCCACGCCCTGATCGGAGGGCTGTGCGGAGCCACCCTGGCCACGGCCCATAACAACCTTTCCGTGATCAAATGGTCTGCGGTGGAAGGGGGGAAAGCGGTGGGGCTCTGGCCCAAGGTCATTCTTCCCATGCTCGTTTCCCCCGTGCTGGGGGTTGTTATCGGTTTTTTTCTCATGGGGTCCCTTCTTTTTATCCTGAGGCGACGGAGCCCTAAGAACATCAACACGGTGTTCAACAAGCTCCAGCTCCTGAGCGCCTCCCTCATGGGCGTGAGTCACGGCACCAACGACGCCCAGAAAACCATGGGCATCATCGCCCTGGCCCTTTTCACGGCCACCCACGACAACCAGCTCAACCAGCTTCCCTGGTTTCTCTCGTTTCTCCACACACCGACATTTGAAGTCCACACCTGGGTGAAGATTGTCTGTGCCATTACCATGGCCCTGGGCACTGCCGCCGGCGGATGGAGGATCATCAAGACCCTGGGTCACAAGATGGTCCGGCTCCAGCCTATCCACGGCTTTGCCGCGGAAACCACGGCAGCCCTGATGATTCAGACGGCCTCCCATTTCGGGATTCCCCTTTCCACCACCCACGTGATTTCCACCTCGATCATGGGGGTGGGGGCCACGAAACGGTTCAGCGCCGTCAAGTGGGGCATCGTACAGCGCATGGTCTGGGCCTGGGTCTTCACCCTTCCGGTGACCGCTCTGATCGCTTACAGTGTGGAACGGTTGCTGATCGCCATGGGATCGTGATTCCCCGGGCTGGCCTGATCCAAAAAAAACCGGGTCCTTGTTTTAAATCCCAATAAATTCTCCTGAAAAACAACGCGTTTTCCTTTCCCAATCACCCTTTCGGTTGTATATAGGATTTCTGTTTTATGATAGAAACGCCGTTTCTTAACACGTTCAAGTGTTTCGAAATAAAGAATTATTTCAGTGTGTTTCCTTTGTTTATGGCATAAAGTGTTTGTTCTTTTCCACGTGAGATGGTAAAAGAAGCAGTTTCGTGTGATGCATGTAAATGGATGATCGAAAGAGCATTCATTGTAAGTGTTTCATGTTGTTTCAAAACTTTGGGGAGGGGGATGGTGCTCCTTTCCCGCATCGTTAGAGGGGGATTTTTTATGAAAAAGTGGCTTGTTAGTTTGGCAGTGATTCACGTTCTCGCAGGCGGTGCGTTCGCGGCCAGCGTGGACACCTTCGGCATCGGCGCCAAGGCAACATCCTTGGGTGGCGCGGTTTCCGCGTCTTCCGATGACGTGTTCTCCGTTTATTACAACCCGGCCGGTTTGTCCCAGGTTAAGAGAACTCAGATTTCAGCGGCCCTCCAGATGGCGGATCCCGCTCTCAAATTCCATGATTTCACGGTAAAAGACGGTTCAGGCGCCACCGTGGCCGGGCCGACAGAAATCAAGGACGACTCAGACAGTCTGTTCATCCCCTTTCTGGGGTATGCCCAGCCCATTACGGAAAACATCTCTTTTGGTATCGCAGGACTTATTCCTTACGGACTTGATATCGAATGGAGCAAAAATCCCGCGGAAAACCCCGGGGCGAACAACTGGTTCCATTCCTACTATATCCGTGAAACGGTGAACCCCACCGTCTCCTACAAAATCAGCGATGCCTGGTCCGTGGGTCTGGGTGCGGCTATTGGAAAATCCAAATCCGGTGCCGAGAAAATCATGAGCTATCCCACCGCGCCTTCGGAATTCAATGCCATGTTCACAGGAAGAGATACCTTCACCCCTGAAAATCAGGCGTGGGTTTACCAGACTGTCCTCGGTGCCTCCGGTGATGCGGCGTATGCTCAGCAGGTCACCCAGGCATATACCGCCCTCGCGCTGACCCATGCTTACGACGGATCTTCCCTTGAACTGGAACTTGAAGATTCCTTCAACTATTCGTTTAACGCCGGTGTCCAGTACAGACCCAGCGACTCCATGGCTCTGGGGCTGACCTACCGCGGACGTGCCAAAGCTGAATTTAAGGGGGATGTGATCATCAATGGCGCCACGGTGACCACAGCCAATATGCGCTACGACCACCCCGAGCAGATCCAGGCCGGTATCATGGTGAAGCCCAATCCTGCGGTGACCCTCGAAGCGGACGTGGTCTGGACCAACTGGAGCCATAACGAGTATCAGCTGACGACTTTTGACCAGCCGCTTCTGGGCCTTCTCGACTCCGAATACCTTGAAAGAAACTGGAAAAACACCAATCAGGTCCGTCTCGGCGCCGAGTGGAAAGTCAATCAGATGCTCGCCCTGCGTTGCGGTTACTTTTACGATCCCTCACCTGTTCCCGACGACACCTTCGACATTATGTGGCCTGACGCGGACAGAAAAACCTACTCTGTGGGCGCCGGTTTCGATTTCGGCAACTGGGTGATCGACACTTCCGTTCAGTTCGCCTACGCTGAAAGCAAGAGAATCATCGGCGGAGAGAGCGACAACCTCAACCATCCCTACAACCCGAATCCTGTTGTTGACGGCGGTTACAGGGTTGAAACCTCAGCTGACGGATACCTCATGGGCTACGGTGTGACCGTAACCTACAAGTTCTAAGAAGCAGACATGTCATGAAACACGAGGGGGCGGGTTTAAAAACCCGCCCCTTTTTTTATCAGCTTTTCCCGCACAATCGTTTCTTTTTCCACATTTTCATTCAGCATGTCCAAGACTGCCGGAACCATCAGGGTCACCACGTCGTCGTATTTCCCGGGATAACTCACGGCGGCCGACGCCGTGCCTGACCAAAGAACGGCCATGACCCCTGTTTCTCGGTAGGTCCGGCCGTCGATCAGCTTTGCCGAGACCCTGGTTTCATAAACGTTTCTCACGTTGTCCATGGCCATGGGAAGGGGATTGACCGGTTGTACGGTGGGAAGAGGGGAGGCAGGATTGGCGCTGACATCGGCATAACCTGAGTAGCTGATCATGACCTGGACTTTTTCACGGACCTCCTTGCCTTCATGGAGGCTGTACCCCAGGACCAGGTAGTAATCCGCAGACCGGTGATCTCCGCCCGCAAGCCCCCTGGATTCCAGGTACCTGAGTATCCTTGCTTTGAGATAAACCCCCTTTTCAGGAAGAAACAGCTGGTTTTTTTCGACCACGAAAACCCTGGAACCGGGGGCGATGGTTCTGGTGACAGGATCCGGACGTTCGCCTTTGAGGTGGACCAGGTGGCCGGAACACCCCGTGGCCAAGGCAAGGCAGGTGGAAATGACAAGAGGTGCGGCGAACCGTTTCATGACAGGGGGCCTTCAATACGGACAGAGGTCTTGATGTGGTCCGGTCCCGTGGAATAGAGCTGGTCGAGGAAGGCGGTGAAAAATGACCCGGGCTTTTCGGAGACGGCCGCAGCTTTTTCTCCGCACAGACCGTAGAAGCCGAAAGCGGCGGCGGCGGACCGTGTGGGGTGACCGGGATTCGCGGCGCAGAAAGCCCCTGTGACGGCGGAAAGACCGCAGCCCATGCCGGTGACCCGTGTCATCAAGGCGTGGCCGTTGCGGATCAGAAACGTTTCACTGCCGTCGGTCACGAGATCCACCTCTCCGGAGATGGCCAGGACAAGGCTGTTTTCACGGGCGATGCGGGCAACATCGGCGGCCGCTTGCCCTGAAAGGGAGAGGGAGGATTCCACACCCCGGGTGCTGACCGTCGAATCCCACAGGGCCAGAACCTCCGAGGCGTTGCCCCTGACCACGTCGACCCGGCATTCGGAGAGGATCCGCCGTGAAGACTCGGTCCTGAAGCGGGTGGCCCCGGCACCCACCGGATCCAGGATCACGGGAATGCCCTTGCTGTTGGCCGCTTTGCCGGCAAGGATCATGGCGTCGATCCACGGTCTGTCCAGGGTTCCGATATTGAGGACAAGAGCCGAGGAAAGCCGGGCCATGTCCTCGACTTCGTCCGGGGCGTGGGCCATGACAGGGGAAGTCCCCATGGCCAGAAGAATGTTGGCGGTGGAGTTCATCACCACGAAATTGGTGATGTTGTGAACGAGAAGCGCGTTTTTCCGGACGAGTTCAAGGCTGCTGGCCGTGAATGATTTTAAATCCATGGTGATCCTCCATCAAAGATCAGAGGTAGGAAACCCTCATGATGCTCACATCACTGTAGTAGTGTTTCAAAATGTCCTCCCGGCTCAGTCCGGCCAGGGCCATGCGATGGGCTCCCACCTGGCTCATGCCCACCCCGTGGCCGTATCCCGTTCCCTTGAACCGGATGCCGTTTTTTTCGGGGATCAGTTCGCAGATCGTGCTTTTCACGTTCACAGGTCCGAGTTTCAGGCGAAAGGAGTTGCCGGACACTTTCACCTGCTTGTCATCCGAACAGAGCATGAAATGGAGAATGCGCCCGGATGGGGATTTATCCTGGGGCTCGATGCGTTTCAGGCTTTTTCCCGGAAGGAGTCTGGCGAAAAGCCTTTCCAGCTCTTTGAATGTATAAAAATACTCCCAGGGCTGGTCCCCGGGATCGACGCTGTAGTTGTCTTCCACGCTTTTCAGGTAAGGGATGTCCACTCCCCAGACATTCAGGGAACTTTCAGTGTGTCCTCCGCTGTTGGCATGGAAGTAGGAAATGATCAGCTTGTCGTCGTGGGCCATGACCACGCCTTTGGTGGCGTCCACCGCAGCCCGGGCCGACGCTTTTTCCACATCGTATCCTCCGTAGACCTGGGAGGATGTGGTGCACTCAAGATCGTAGGTTTTGTCGCCTGTGGCGTGCTTTTCCCGGATGTAGAGGGCGTAGGTCCTGGAGGCGATGGCCTGGGCCTCGAGGGCCTGGGGCGCCCAGAGAGGTGACATTTCTTTGGGAACCACGCCGTAAAGGTAGGATTCCACATTCAGATGGTTGACGGCCATGAGCGCGCCGTTTTTCAGGTGAACGGCGATAAACCCCCTGTACTTCCTGCCGTCAAGTCCGATCCATTGCCCGCGGCTCATGATCCGGCAGGCATCGGTTCCGAGGGGCGCTCCGTTCAGCGTCAGCTTCTTTCCCTTGCGCGAAAAAAGGAATGGGCCCTGACCTTCGAAAATCCGTTCTCCTTTCTCGAGAGATCTCACCGTCAGGGTTGAGGGGCCGCTGACCTGAAGGCGTTCTGTGTTTTTCTGGAGAAGCACCCGGACCGTGGGGTCGAGGGCTGTCAGGTGGGAGGGCTTGTGACCGGTTCCATCTTCTTCCTGGCATTTGCGGGCCGCATTGCCGGCCCAGGATTTTACCGATGACATTCTCATGCCTGACGGATACAGGGTCATGTAATCCTGGAAGGATTTGAGGGATTCCCTGTAACGATCGTTTCTGTAGTAGATTTTTCCGATGTTGAAGAGGGCGTCCTGGGCCGTGGGGCTCTCCGGGTACATGAGGATCAGGGCCCGGTAGCTTTCCACGGCTTCCTCAGGGAGGTTCAGGCAGCTGTCGTAGATGGACCCCATGTGGAAGAGGGCGTTGGCCCGGATGTCCGGATTGTCCGAAGACTGGGAAATCTCCCTGAAGATGTCGATGGCCTCCGGATAGCTTCCCCGTGAGATCAGTTCCTGGCCCGCAGCGAATCCCGGATGGCTTTCCACGGACTGGAGCGCCCAGCTTTCATGAAACACCAGGATGAACGCGAACAGCAGAAAGACGAAAGCTCCGGATCGTGGCGGGCCTGCAATTTTTTTCATAACCATGGTCACACGATGTATGCATATAAAAGACGTTCGTTTGAAATCGCTTCATTAGGTATCATCCTTCGGCAAAAAATTCACCTGATTTTTCATGAGACGCTGTCACGGCGGTGGCCAGAGAACGCCTGGCATGTCTGAACGGGCGGTGTCAGGCGTTTCCCGGCAGGTTCTGGCTGAAACAGAAGGAAAATTATTTTGATTTGTTCTTATAATTAAAGTACTGTCTATAAAAAAAGGAATGGGGGAATTTCTTTTTAACGGCTCCCGCAGGGAGGCGGAACTCACACCGGCAGGATTCCAGAAGGACCATGAAGAGCATAGCGGGGTTTACAGGAAGAAAAACTCTTGAGTTCATCGCATACGTGCTGAATATTTTTGCATTCACGTACAGGCTGTTCGAACTGTTTCTGTCACGTCCCGTGGAAGGGCGGTCCCTGATCAAAAAAGCCGTGGTCGAGCAGATTTATTTTACCGCAGTCCAGGCCCTGCCCATCATTATCCCGTTGGCCCTGATGGTGGGGACCATGCTGATCATCCAGTTTACCAAGCTTTCCGGCGATTTCGACCTTGGAAAGGTCACGGTGGTCCTGGTGGTCCGTGAACTCGGCCCCATGATCACGGCCCTTCTGGTCATTCTCCGGTCGGCCACGGCGGTCACCATCGAGATCAGTTCCATGACCGTGTTCAATGAAATCGAGGCCCTGGAAATGGCGGGCGTCGACCCCATGCGGATTCTTTCTTTTTCACGGTTCGTGGGAATCACCACCGCCGTCTTCTGTCTTTTCATTATCTTTGATATCGTGGCCATTTTCGGCGGATACGTGATCGTGTGGGTGGCCAGCGACGTTCCCATGGGCAATTTTCTGACCCTGGTGGCCAAGGCCATCACGGGAACGGACATGGTGGTGGGGCTTCTGAAAGCCCTGTTCTTCGGTGTGGCCATCACCGTGATCAGTCTCTACCACGGATTCAGAACGCGCAAGATGTCGACCCTGATTCCCGTGAGCGCCTCCAAGACGGCCGTGCAGAGCTTTTTCTGGATCATGGTGATCAATGTCTTCGTTTCCGCTGTTTTTTATCTCTAAAGGACGTGTCATGGCGCTCATCGAGTTGAAAAATTACGTTCTGAAAGCCGAAAAAACTGGCGCCGGTTCGGGGATCGGTCCCTTGAATCTGAACCTCGAAGCAGGAAACGTCTATGCGCTAAAAACCGATTCGGCAAACGACGCCCATCTGTTCTTCAGGGGACTGGCCACTTTGGTGTCTCCCAGCCGGGGCACCTACATCTACAAGGGGGAGACGTTGTTTTTCCCCGATTACAGGCGGCTGCTCCACGCCAAGAAAACCATGGGCTACCTCACGGCTGACACGACCCTGATCAGCAACCGGACGATCCGGGAGAACCTGACCCTCGGCCGGGCCTATTTTTACAACGACATGTCGGGCACGCTGGATTATGAAACCATGGAGCTGTGCCGTGATTTTGGAATCGACCGTGTTCTGGGCCAGAGGCCGGCCGGTCTCGGCGTTCCCGATAACAAAAGCGCCATGATGGTTCGCGAAATCGGGAAAAATCCGGACATTCTGCTCCTGGAATACCCGGAAGAGTTCTGCCTTTCCGAAGGGAACACCCTGGAAGTTCTGATTGAAACGATCCATAAGAGACTGGATTTGGGCATGGCCCTGGTTTTCCTGACCTATGAAGAGGATTTCAGCCGGTGTTTTTCTGGAAAAACCCTCCAGATCAGGGAGGGCAGGGTGTGTCTAACCGATGAACAGAAACAAGCGGTGATGGGATAAGATCTATGGTGTTGAGTTTCAGTACAATGGAAAAAGTGGTGGGAACTTTCGTGATCCTGGTGATCGTCCTTCTTTTGAGCATGGTGGTTCTGGTGGGCCGGGGAAAAGACTGGTTCAGGGAAAACGTCACCTACACGACGACTTTCGGCCAGAGTTACGACCTCGATCTGAATTCACCGGTGAAACTGTTCAACGCGGACATCGGCAAGGTGAAGAAAATCCATCTGGAGGGCGATCAGGTCAAGGTGACCCTGGCCATCTACGAGGAATTCGCCGAGAGGATCCGGAAAGACTCCGAAGCCACGGTGGAGGGGATCAGCTACATCGGGAAGAAGTACATCTCCATCAAACCCGGCAGTGAAAGCATGCCCCTTATCGAAGAAAACGGTGAGATCCCCTCGGTGGAGAACAAGTCCATATCGGATCTGCTCAAGGAATTCGAAATCGAGAAAACCGCCAAAATGGTGATCCGGGCCGTTCAGGATCTTTCCGAGATCACCGCCAGGATGAAACAGCCGGAAGGCCCGCTGTTCATGGCCATGGATAGTGTGAACCGGTCTCTGGACGAAGTGGAAAAAAGGGTGGGCAAGATTATGGCCAACGTGGAAAAGGCCACGGGCAAGGCTCCCAAGGCCGTGGACCAGGTCCAGGCCGATCTTGAAAAAGTCCATGAAATTGGAGACGCCCTGCTGGTCCGCATCGCCGAGCTGAGAAAAATCATCGACAACATTGAAAAAGGCAGCCGAGACATTCCGCCAGTGACCGGCTCTGTGAAAAACGGTGTGAACGAAATCAGGGCCGCTGTTGAAAATGTGGACCAGGTGGTTCAGTCCCTGAAAAAGAACGTCCTGATCCGGTCCCACATCCCGCCAGAACCCCAGCCCGAAGCCGTGGACGCGGGTCTGCGCTGACAGGTTCCTGACAACTCAGGGTTCATTCGGGCGGGGGCAACCCCGCCCTTTGTCGTTAAATGGAGGTGCGGTTTGTTTCTGACGGTAGGATTCAAATCAGTCAGGCAGCCGGCTAAATCGCTATCGGTATCGGAATCGCAATCGGGTTCGATATAAAGGACGATTCGATGGCGATACCGATTCCGATAGCGATGATTAAGGTCCCTGCCAATGTTATAGGCGATTTCCCCGATGACTTGACTTGAACAGGCGTATCAGGTATTCGGTTCGTGATACGGCGTGTGACCGATGCGGTTTGCGCTTCACCAGATTCATGAACCAAAGGAAACCGGAGTGATGATAACGACATCCTTGATTGCAGCTTCTCAAAAAAGTCACATAAAACCAAGGCTTTGTCGCCTGGTATGGTTTGTTTTTCTGTTTTTTGCCGTTATGCCCTGTCTGGTCCTGCCTTCAGCCCTGGCCGCGCCGGAGTATGCGCCTGGAGCCGGGGACGGCGGAATCAACTTCGCCAATCTCAGCGAATCCATCGACCAGACGATCCTCAGGGAAAAAGAGAGCAAAAACAGCTACGCCGCGGAGCTCAGACAGCTCAGGGCCAGCGAAAATATCGACAAATCCGGATTGTCCTCCCTGAAAGTCCAGTATTCGGTGTATTCCAATCTTGCCGCCACACCGGAAACCGAAGTGAAAAATTTGGAGCAGGCTTTTTCGGACAACCTGTCTGTCCAGACCTCCATCCGGACGTCCCTGTCTGACCTGACATCGAAAAAGGACCGGGTCAAACTCCAGATGTCCCAGACAGATGACCAGATCCGTCTGAATACCGAGCAGCTCAACGCCATCACCGTGGATAGAAAGCCCGAAGGGGGGGCAAATGGTGGCCTGGTTGACAAGATGAGGGAACTGCTGGACCTTCTCAACGAAAAAAAGAAAATCCTCACGGAACTGTCATCGATTTACGACAGCTATGTGAAAGAATACGAGGTTCTGGGAGAGCAGTTCGCATCCCTGGCCGCCATGCTCGACAGGGAAATCATCCAGAGAAAGAAACGCGACCTTCTTGAAAGAAAGACCAACCCTCTTTTTACCAAGACCCCGGTCGAGATGATGAAGGATGTGGGAGAGATTTTGACCCTTCCAAAGCTTCTGATCACTCTGGACTACTGGTCCAAATCCCTGGGCGTGCGGGAAAGATCGGATTTTTCCTATGTGGTGATTCTCGCTCTTCTGTTCGTATTTTTTCAGGTTGTCCTTTCGAAAAGCCTCAAAGGACTGGCCCGGGTCAAATCCCTTTCTTTTTTCAGCACGTCCCGGTGGGGGACGCTTTCCCTGACACTTTTCCAGCAGTCTTTGTTTCTTACGGGAAACGTGGTCCTGTTTTCCATCTGTGACAGCCTGCTTCACCTGCGGCTCAAGTTTCCTGTGGTCGAACTGGTGGAGCAAATTCTGACCGTACTTCTTCTCTGTCAGTGGGCCCTGGACTTTCTCCGTCTTCTCCCTGACGCCATGAACGGATTCCCGCCACGGGCTCTGACAGGAAAGTTGAAGCAGATCGTCCGACTGGTTCTCTATTTCTCCCTGATCAACCTGACGGCCCTGTGGTTTCTGTCTTCGGAAAACGTGCTGCTCGTGATGACCCGCATGGTGTTCGCCGCCCTGATCGGGCTGGAACTTTTCAGTCTGAACCGGATTCTAAAACCCTGCATGATCGACACAGCGATACCCTCTAAGGTTCAACAGGCCGTGTGCAATCTGCCCAAGGCCGGATATGTCTTTCTTTTTTTCGGCATGATCATGGATCTCAGCGGATACGTTCAGCTGGCCATCTTTCTTTCCGTTTCCATTGGGAAAACCCTGCTTCTTTCCATGTGGAGCGTCCTTGTGCTCCTGACGATCCTGGAGTTCAAACGTTCCGGGCAAACCCAGGAAGAGAGCACGGCGGATGATTCGGGTAAAACCACCTTGAACGCCCACTGGTACCTGACCCTGTTCTACGTGCTGGGCTGGCTGCTGCTTTCCCTGATGGGGGTCCTTTACGTCTGGAGTGGAAAACACGCCGCGTTCCAGGGGGTTCTCCGCTGGTACAGTACGCCCATCACCATCGGCAACCTGAAGTTCAGCCTCATGGGCATAACCCTGGCCGTGTTTCTCCTGCTGGTGACTTACAACGTGGTCAGGCTCTGGAAAAATGTGTTCCAGAAACGGATCCTCAAAGACAGCGGCATGGACATGGGCGTCCAGGAATCCATCACCACCATCAGCGTGTACCTGATCTGGATCGCCGGCATCCTTCTTTCCATGAACGTGTTCGGGCTGAACATGACTTCCATCACGGTGGTTCTCGGCGCCCTGGGTATCGGTATCGGGTTCGGTCTCCAGAATATCTTCAACAACTTCCTGAGCGGCATCATCCTTCTGTTCGAACGGCCCATCAAGGTGGGGGACGATGTGGAAATCAACGGACTTTGGGCCAATGTGAAGAAAATCAACGTCCGCTCCACCGTGGTGCAGACTTACGACAACGCCACTCTGATCATTCCCAATTCGGATTTCATCAGCTCGACGGTCACCAACTGGAGTTTTTCCGACAAGAGGATCCGGCGGAGCATCACGGTGGGGGTGGCCTACGGGTCGGATTTGGACCTGGTGAAAACCAGCATGCTGGAAGCGGCGGACAAGGTGAGCCGGGTGGCGAAACTCCCCAAACCCGACGTCCTGTTCAAGGATTTCGGAGACAGCGCCCTGGTGTTTGTCCTGAGGTTCTGGACCCGGGTTGAATACTACGCCTCGGTGGAGTCGGCCGTCCGTTTCGAGATCGACCGTCTGTTCCGGGAAAGACGGATCGAGATCTGTTTTCCCCAGCGGGACCTTCACATCCGTTCCGTGGATGCTCCCCTGGCCTTCAGTCACGAAGGTCCTGGAATCGGTGCGAAGGAGGGGGAAGGGGAATGATCCTGTCCCACGTGCGTCACAAGTTGGGGTACAGCTTGTCCCGGCAATCGGGGCAGATGCCGTGGCTGAACTCGGCTTCGCTGTGATCCCGGATGTAGGATTCGATCTGCTGCCAGAAACCCTGGTCGTCCCGGATTTTCTTGCACGAGGCGCAGATGGGAATCAGGCCTTTCAGGGTCTTGATTTTTGAAAGCGCCTCACTGAGTTCATGGATCAGGCGCTCTTTCTCTTCCTCGATTTTTCTTCGCGCGCTGATGTCGTGGATGATGGATAGAAGCAGCGAACGACCCTGGTCCACAATGGGACCGGAATAAACTTCCACGTCTCTTGTCTCTCCGCTGGCCAGTTTGTGCTTGAAAAGGAAGTAGTTGCGTTTTTCCGCCTTTGCCCTTGTCATTTCTTCGAAAATCTGATGCTGGTCCAGGGTGTTGAGCTCCGGAATCTTCATGGTCTTCAGAACGTCCACAGGGTAACCGTAAAACCGGCTGGCCGCAGGATTGGCATCGACGATCAGGCCGGATTCCGGGTCGATGACCAGAAGTACCGCATGGTTGTTCCGGAAAAGATTCCTGTATTTTTCTTCGTTTTCCCGGATCTGGTCTTCGAGTTTTTTCCGCTCGGTGATGTCCACCCCATAAACGGCCAGGTGGGTCACCCGGCCGTTGCCGTCGAACACCGGGTAGATGGAGTTCAAGATCGTTCGTCCGGCCCGTTCGTCCACGAACTGGTCGGGCAGGCCTGTTTCAAGGACATGAAGGACATGCTGCCGCCTGTTTTCAGCCACGGTTTCCGATAGAAAATCGTACATGGTTCCGGTTGTCAGGGTGTTCATTTCCACCTGGAGTCTCTGGGCGGTCACCTGGTTGGCATAGATCATACGCCCGTCACGGTCCATGAGAAACACGGATTCCAGGGAAGCCTCCAGGATGGCCCGGAGATCGTTTTCCTTTGCTTTCAAAGACTCTTCGGCTTTTTTCCGTGAAGTGACGTCGGTGATGACATGGGAAAAGGAGGAAATTTCCCCGTTGCTGTCAAAAACAGGGTCCACCACCGCCTCGAACCAGCAGGAATCCATTTGGAACTCGGTTTTTTCCCTTTTTCTCGTTTTCATGGACCGTAAAACCGGGCAGGCGGAGACAGGTTCCGAAGTACCATGAACGATTTCGTAGCAGTGACGTCCTTTGATATCATGGGACGGAAGGTTGAAGAAATTTTCGGCGGCTTTGTTGCTCAGCCTGATACGGAAGTTTGGGTCAATGAGCCAGATCGAGTCATTCATGGCGTTGAAAACCGTTTCCAGAAGAGAGAGCTTTTCTTTATCCATGGCTTTTCCGTGCACGGGGTGTCCCATTTTTGCGGGTTCGTAAAGTCTTTCGGCGTTCATCAGGGCAGTTGTCCTGATGTTGCCACAGGTCCGAAAGAGGGTCAACGATCAAAATGCTGACGCCGGAAAAATGGCACGCCATATCAGGGCTTCGTATCGTCTGTTTTTTTCTGGACTTACCGCCCATAACCCTGTATCAGTCGCCCATGTCTTCTTATCTTTACATTGTGGCGGCGGCGGTGATTTTCGGGTCTTCCGGTGTTTTCATCAAATTGGCGGGGCTGCCACCCACATCCATGGCCATGATCCGCATGGCCGTGCCTTTTGTTCTGATGACGGGATTTTTTCTCGTGAGAAGGAAACGTTTTCCGTCATTTCGGGACAAATTCATGCTTCTGGCGTCTCTTCTCAACGCACTCAGGCTTTTTTTCTATTTCGCCGGATTCGCCAGGGGCCAGATCGGTACCACGGTGATCCTTCTTTACACCTGGCCGGTTTTCGCGGCGTTCTGGAGTTTTGTGTTTCTGGGAGAGCGGCTTTCACTCAGGCAGCTTGGCCTTTTCGTCACGGCCATCGCCGGTGTGGGGCTGATCACCCTGGATCAAACCCTGAACCTTTCGGGCCAGCGTCTTTCCGGTGTTCTGTACATCCTCCTTTCGGCCTTGGTCTATTCGGTGACCATCGTGATTTTCAAGAAAAAATCAGGGTGCTACGACCCGCTGGAAACCTTGTGGTTCCAGAATATGATAGGAGTTTTCGCCTTCCTCCCTTTTTTCATCACGACCAGGCCATGGCCCATGGCCTGGCAGGGTTCCCTGGGGATGGCCTACGGTGTCCTCGTCGGTGTTCTGGGGTTTGGTCTTTTCTTTGCCGGCCTTCGGCGGGTGGAAGCTTCGCGGGCGTCTTTTCTCACCTACATCGAAGTGGTGAGCGGGATTGGTTTTGGCATGGTGTTCTTCGGAGAAAGGCTTTCCGCTCATGTGGCCGCTGGCGGAAGTCTTGTCCTTCTGTCGGCCCTGGCCCTGGGCCGGGCCGGCAGAAAGCGAGAGACGGACGGCCCGCCGGGGAATGCGGGCCGTCCGGAAAGTCCCTAAAGCCAGCCGTATTTTTTCGCGGCGTGGGTCAGTTCGTCCCGGAACTGGGGGTGGGCGATGGCGATCAGGGCCTTGACCCGGTCGGGAATGCTCTTGAAGATCAGGTTGGCTACGCCGAATTCGGTGACCACGTACTGTACGTCGTTTCTTGAGGTGGTCACCACGGTGCCCTCGGGAAATACGGGCAGGATTTTGGACCGAAGGCTGCCGTCCTTGGCTGTGTACGTGGCGTTCAAGGCCAGAATGCTTTTTCCGCCTTTGGACATTTTGGCTCCCTGGACGAAGTTCACCTGGCCGCCGGTACCGCTGTACTGCTTGGTTCCGATGGACTCTGAGGCAGCCTGGCCCGTGAGATCGAACATCAGGGCGTTGTTGATGGAGATCAGGTTGTCGTT
>CAZWTY010000014.1:31494-58678 GCA_964637565.1 uncultured Desulforapulum sp. | reverse complement strand
CCCTTGTTTGTGCAAACACGTTTTTAAAGGTATTTTATTGCCGCATTAATATTACCTTTATTAACACCTTGTTCATCAAGACGTAACCTGAAGATCAGCAAGCTTCATGCCATGGAGGTGGTTTTAAAAAAGGCGTTATGTTTTCAACATGTTCCCGTTTTAGGGCATCAGGGGTGTGAAACGGATTGCCCAATTTACTGTGGAGTTGGTGGGCAGGATTCTGAAAAACACTTCAGGGAGGGTTACACGATCAAGATTCGTCTGTTTGCCGGCTGAGCCGGTAGACCTGGTCGATTTCCCGGACGGCCAGGTCGAAAAAACGGCCGAAGAACAGGACGAGGAGCGCTTTTCTTCCGGCGTACCATCCGGCGTCGGCGGCGAATTTGAAAAACACGCCGTTGCTTGCGGCCAGGTAGAACCTGAGGGGCCATTTCAGCCAGCCGTAGTTTTTCAGCGCTTTTTCGGCCATGTCACGGACAGGGCGGGGGACAACAGCTCGCCCCAGGCTTCGCGCCCGGAGCAGGGTGGACAGGCGGATGGAGAGGATCTTCCGTTTCAGGGTCATGTTTTCGGGGTTTGACAGAGCCACGAGGAACATCCGTCCCCTCGTCAGAAGGGGGCCGATCCTGGCTTGGTCAAGGGGCCGGTCCGACTGGGGAAAATGGGTCGCGGCGACCAGCATTGCCACCTGGACCAGGGTTTCCATCATGGCCGACGGCGTGGGCTCGTTGACCAGAATGCCGGGAAGCCCCACCAGGGAGTTACGTAAGCGCTGGATCTCCCCTGTCCAGTCTGAAAGGGGGCGGTCATCCAGGCCGCTGAGTTCGCGCAAGGTTTCTTCCAGATCGTCATCTTCCCGGGCGGCTTCAACCGGAGCCGGATCGTCGAAGATGGCCACAGTCAGGCAACCAAGAACGAGAATCACATCGGCGGCAAGGGTTCTCAAAAGCCCCAGGGACCGTACATGGAGAATTTTTTTAAATAAAGAGGGTCTTGTTTCTCCGGCAGACGCGCTGGAAAATGGAAGGAGTCCTTCCAGGTCGGCCAGGGAAAGCCGGGCCACGGTGGCAAAACCCGGCCGGTTCAGGAGGCGTTCGTAATCCGGAAGGGCGCCTTCGATGCCCTGGAGTATCCGGGCCGGGGTGGCCTCGAGCAGGGGCTCCCGGCTTTCAGGATGGAAGC
This sequence comes from uncultured Desulforapulum sp., assembly GCA_964637565.1. Classification (GTDB taxonomy): domain Bacteria; phylum Desulfobacterota; class Desulfobacteria; order Desulfobacterales; family Desulfolunaceae; genus DYJE01. The sequence goes on along the minus strand of CAZWTY010000014.1, from coordinate 57,496 downwards.
AACCGGCCAGGGATTCAAGGTAACGGGCCAGGATTTTTTGGGGGTCGTCGCCGGGCCGTCTGGTTTTGAGAACGGTTCGGCAGGTAGCGGCCACAATTCCCAGGGCTTTTCTCGCCTGGGGCGACCGAGTTTCCCTGTGGTCCAGCAGATCGTCGAGGTCTCTTTCCAGGGATTTCCGCCAGAGGGTGTTGTGCCTGAAAAAGAACAGCAGGCCCTGGAGACCGAGAAGAAGCACGATGAGAACGATGGACAGCAGTTCCATGGATGACCATCCCGGTTTTCTAACGCCGTCAGGGATTCGGGGCCTGGCCGGAATCCCTTGGAATTCCAAAAGGTTGAATTCGCCGATCAGGTTCCCAGCTCATGGATTTCCGGATGGCTCATCACGGCCTTCAGGAACTGTTCGGTTCGTCTGTTCAGACGGTGGGCGAACACGGCGATGATTTTCTGGAGCACCAGAAACCCCATGGTATGGTCTTTGCGGAGCACGTCCATCATGGCTTCCCCGTTGATCACGATCAGCTCACAGGGGTCGGCGGCCACGGCGTTGGTGCTGTAAGTGCCTTCCTGGAACATGGACGAGTATCCGAAACACTCGCCCGCGGTGGCTGTTCCCGCCGTCAGGGTGATCTTGTCGGAAAGCCGCTGTTCGGTCAGCACCGTGCCCCGTTTGATGATGAAGATGTTTTCCACCCGGTCCCCTTCCCTGAAAACGTAATCCCGGGCTTCCACGTTGATCCGTTTTCCCAGGGGAATGAGTTTTTCGATCATCTCGTCTGACAGATCGCTGAATATCGAGGTGGTTCTGAAATCATCTTTAGAGAGCATGGCTCGTTCCTTTTTCTTAAATAAAGCAGAACAGAATGACTATGAACAGGGTGGACAGGGCCGCCGTGACGCCCACCGGCATGGTTCCGGTGGCAAAGGCCCTGTCGATGGTTGTTTTCAGGTTTTTCGCTTTTCCCTCTTCCGCGTCGGCCATAAACCGGAACGGACAGACCACAAAGCAGACAATCCGGGCCGGGGCGTTCCGGGCGAAATCGTTCACCGCCGAGGTGATCCGGCTTACGAACAGATCGAAGGCGAAAGCGTTCAGGGCGTTCATGGCACGATCGGCGGCCAGGTAGAACAGAACCGAGGTTTTTCGGTAGATAAGGTCGGTGTCCGGGAGCTCCCTCCGGGCCGGTGCCGGGAACAGGCCGTAGCGGACCAGGAGGATAAAACACAGGGCGGCGAAGAGCAGAAGCTGCAACTGGGCCACCACATGGGCTCCTGAGTAGGGCAGGTAGTCGGCGGTGAAGGGCAAGAGGTTGTAGAGGGTCTTGAAATCCACGGCCAGATAGACGCAGAGCAGGGCCGCCACGCCCATGGCGATCCGCATGTTCGACGGAGGATCTTCCGCCCGGATGCCTTTGTCCTCACCGAAAAACATGAACCAGGGCAGGCGGAGTCCCGCGTAGACCATGGTTCCGGTCGAGGCCAGTTCCAGGATCAGCCAGACCGCCGTGAGGTGTTCGTGGCTGGCTGCGCTGATGATCATGGATTTGCTGACAAAGCCGTTGAACAGGGGAAAGGCCGAAATGGAGGCCGAGGCCACCAGGCAGCACAGGCAGGTGAAGGGCATGGACCGGTACAGCCCCCCCAGTTCGGACAGCCGGGTTTTGCCCGTGGCGTAAATCACGGCGCCGGCCACCATGAAGAACAGGGCCTTGTACAGAATGTGGCAGAAGGCGTGGGCCGCGGCTCCGTTGATGGCCAGCTCGGTCCCCATGCCCACGGCGCAGATCATGAATCCCACCTGGCTGATCAGGCTGTAGGCCATGATCCGGCGGATGTCGTTTTCCAGGATGGCGTAAAGCACCGGAACAAGGGCCGTGATCGCGCCCACCCAGATCAGGAGATCGGTGCCCGGGAACATCCGGGCCAGGACGTACACGGCGCTTTTGGTGGTGAAGGCGCTGAGGAAAACGGCTCCGGCCAGGGTGGCTTCGGGATAGGCGTCCTTGAGCCAGCCGTGCAGGGGAAAGGCGGCCGCGTTCACAGCCACGCCGCCCAGAATGAACCAGGCCGCCGGGCTGTGGAGCCCGATGGTGGAAAATTCCGTGGCGCCAAAGGTTTTGACGTATAGAACGATACCGGCCAGGAGGGCGAGCCCTCCCACGATATGGACCATCACGTAGCGGAAGGCCGCGGCCTGGGACTCCGGGGTTCTCCGGGCCAGGATCAGGAATGTGGAGGCCACGGCCATGATTTCCCAGAACACGTAGAGGCTGAAAAGATCACCGGCAAAGGTCACGCCAAGGGCCCCGCCCGCGTAGCAGAGACCGCTCACGAGCTGGAGGTCGTCCGCCGTGTTCAGGGCGTAGATCAGGGACACGAAAGAGATCAGGATGAAAATCGTTCCGAAAATCCGGCTGAGGTTGTCCACCCGGCCGAAGATCAGATCGAAGCCCGGGCCGAAGTTCAGAAGGGGAACGACCCAGCGTGGCCCGCCGTTTATGTCCACTCCGGCCATGGCCCCGAGGGCCGCGATGGGGATGAGGAGCAGCCAGGCTGTTTTCAGCCGTCCCTTGAGAAGGGGAACGAGCAGGGCGCCCAGGATGAAAATCAGGGCCGGTGGAAAACCGTGACGAAGGATGGTGTATATCATATGCGATCCTTGTGGCTGGATGATCTGTTGTCGATGGTCATCGTTTCTTGTCTTCCTTCTGTCCGGACAGGACGCGCAGGGTCTTTGCGGCCAGCACGAGAACGGCCGCGCTCAGGAATCCGTAAACCGCGTAGAACCCGGGGATGTTGCCCAGGGCGATGTACTCGTGTTTGTGGACCGTGAGATCGGCGACCAGAAGCAAAATCAGGACGAGGCCGAAGGCCACGTGGGCCGGCCTATGGCGCACCAGATCCGGAAATGACGGCCGCAGGTTGCCGGGTTCCGACTGTTTCACGGAATGGTTCTGTTTTTTCTCATGATGTCCGTTCTTGTGGGCTTTCTGTTTCTTTTTCGACATGGTCAACCTCCGATAAAGGTCATGGCCGTCATTTCGGCCAGACGAAGGAAAGGCTGGGGAATGAAAAACAGAATCACCGAAATGGAGGCGGTGATGCACAGGGGCACCAGGCACCAGATGGGGACTTCCTCGACCCGCTTCTTGAACAGGGCTTCCTCGTCCGTGCAGAAGAAGGCCTTGTACACGATGGGCAGAAAATAGGCCGCGTTCAGGAGAGAACTGACCAGAAGCACCGCCAGGAAAACCGGCTGGTCCGCCTGGAGGGTTCCCAGGACCAGGTACCACTTGCTGATGAAGCCGCCGCAGGGCGGAAGGCCGATGACCGAAAGGGCTCCGATGAGAAAGGCCGTCATGGTGACGGGCATTCGCCGTCCGATGCCCACCATCTGGCTGATGTTCTTGACGCCGGATGCGGCGTAGATGGCGCCGGCGCAGAAGAACAGGGTGATTTTGCCAAAGGCGTGCATCACGATGTGGAGGATGCCGCCGGTTACGGCGTAAGGTGAAAGAAGGGCCACCCCGAGCACGATGTAGGACAGCTGGCCGATGGTGGAAAAGGCCAGCCTTCGTTTCAGCCCGTCCTGGGACAGGGCGATGAGGGAGGCCGCGATTATGGTCACCGAGGCGATGGCGCAGATCACCGTGTTCAGGTGGAGGGACAGCAAAAGATCCGAGCCGAAAACCCCGGTGATCACCCGGGCCACGCAGAACACCCCCACTTTCACCACGGCCACGGCGTGAAGCAGGGCGCTGACCGGCGTGGGGGCCACCATGGCTGCGGGAAGCCAGGAGTGGAAGGGCATGATTCCGGCCTTGGCGAAGCCGAACACCATCATGAGGAGAAGGACCAGAACTGTCGACGGTGAAAAGAAACCGGTCATGAATCCACGGGCCGTGAACTCCAGGGTTCCTGTCTTGGCGTAGATGAACAGCATGGCCGGAAGCACCAGGGCGATGGACGCGCCGAGGATGTAGAACAGATACGTCCGGCCTGAGCTTTTCGCCTCCTTGTCCTGGTGATGGGTGACCAGGGGGTAGGTGGAAAGGGACAGCATCTCGTAGAACAGGTACAAGGTGAGAAGGTTGGCCGAGAAAGCCACACCCAGAGTGGCGCAGAGGGACAAGGCGAAGTAGCAGTAGTACCGTGTCTGGGCATGTTCGTGCAGGGTCCGCATGTAGCCGATGGAGTAGGCCGAGGTGACGATCCAGAGGAAAGATGACACAATGGCGAAGATCATGCCGAAGGAATCCACCCGGAAGGCGATGGGCAGGCCGGGCAGAACCTCGACCAGGGTGAAGTGGATCTCCTTTCCTGAAAGGATCGTGGGAAGCATGGAAATGACCACGAAGAACTTCAGGGCCGCCGCAACAAAGGTCCAGGTTTCCCGGATATTTTTCGTTCGGGACGACAGAATCATGAAAACCGCAAAAAAGGAGATCAGAACGGCGATAAACGGTTTTGACGAGATGACCGGTTCCATGATCATGCGATCACCTCCGGAATGGCTGCCTGGATGACGTGGGTCACGATGTCTCCTGTGTAGAGGCCCAGAACGATCAGGGATATGGCGGTGATCATCAGGGGCACGAGCATGGACACAGGCGCTTCGACCATCTTGGCCTTGTGCTTGTGATGCTTGTGGTGGTGATGATGGTCTTTGTCGTCCCCGGCCTGATCGAAATAGGCGATTTCAAAAATCCTGAAAAAAAGAACGGCGTTGACGAGGCTGCTGAAAATCAGGGCCGCGGCGAACCCGTAATGTCCGGCCTGGATTCCCCCGGTGATCAGGTACCATTTGGAGAAGAACCCGCAGGTGGGCGGCACCCCGATCACCGCCAGGGCACCCACGGCAAAGGCCGTCATGGTGAAGGGCATCTGCTGGAAGATCCCCTTGAGATCCTTGAAAGTGTCGCTTTTCGTGCGGAAGGTGATGGCCCCGGCCGCCAGGAACAGGCAGAGGGTCATGGCCGCGTCGTTGATGATGTGCAAGGTGGAGCCGGTAATCCCCATCCGGTTTCCGAGAAAGAAGCCGCCCACCATGTAGCCCACTTCGGCGATGACGATGTAGGCCAGCATGCGGAAAAGGTTTCTCTGGGCCAGCGCCAGGAGCGATCCCATGACAATGGCCGCCACGGCCAGCCAGACGATGGCGTTGCTGATATGCAGCTTGCCGAACACGTAAGCCGGGGTGAACACGTACAGTCCCACCCGGACCATGGCGTAGATCATCACTTTCGTGGTCAGGGGGGCGATAAGGGCTGACGAGGCCGGGGAAGCGTGGCTGTATGCGTTGGGAAGCCAGCCGTGCAGGGGAAAAAGTCCCATTTTGATGAACAGGCCGGTCATGCAGATGATGAAGGCGAACATCACCATGGTGTTGGTCCCATGCTCGGGCATGGCCATGAACCGGGCCAGGTCGGCCATGTTGAGCGTACCTGTGGCGATGTAAAGGTAGCCCACACCCAGCAGGTAGAACGAGGCCCCGATGGTGCCGATGAACAGGTAGTTCAGGCTGGAAAGAGGGGCTCGTTCGTGGCCGATGCCGATGAGGGCGTAGCCGGTGAGGGCCGCGATCTCGAGGAGGACGTAGAGGTTGAAGGCGTCGCCCGTGGCCACGATGCCCAGCATGCCCACCACGAACAGGATGTAGATGGTGTAGAAACTGCCTTTCTTGTCACTGAAATCCCGGTCGATCTGGCGGCCGCTGGCCAGGAGGTTGATCAGGGCCACGGCGGAAACCACCACCAGCACCGGGGCCGACAGGTAGTCGATGACGTAGACGATTCCCATGGGGGCGCTCCAGCCGCCCATGGTGTAGACCACGGGGCCTCCGGCGATCACTTCCACGAGGATACCGACGGCCGAGGCCAGGCTCACGGCGAGACAGCCCACGGTGAAGGGCAGGCACAGCCTGGGCGCGATCCAGGAGAAAGCCGACACACACAGGGCCGAAAGGAGGGGAACGATAACGAGAAGTGCGGGGAGGTGCCGGATCATGATGTCCCTTCTTCGGATCTTAAATTAGCGTTGATATCGTCTTCCTCCAGGGTTCCGTACTGCCGGTAGATCTTCATGGCCAGGGCCAGAGCAACTCCCAGGGTGGCCACGGACACCACGATGGCCGTCAGCATCAGCACATGGGGAAGGGGGTTGATGTAATCCGCCGCATGGACCGCGTCGTGGCCGTGATAGGGCACGATGGGAATGGTTTTTCCCGTTTTGTACGCGGTGCTCACGTAGAAAAGGATGATGGAGGTCTGGAAGATGTTCATGCCGATGATCTTCTTGACCAGGTTGCTTTTGACGATCATGGCGTAAAGTCCGATCATCATCAGGACGATGTAGGCGACGTAGTTGTACTTCGCGCCCATGACCGCAACGATCTGTTCCATATCAGAGCCCCTCGTCGTGTTTCCCTGCCGAAGACAGGTTGTAGTAAATCCATATCATCACCGACATGACCGCGAAGGCCACGCCGATTTCCACACTGAAGATTCCGTGGGACCGGGCCATGACCTTGTCCGTTCCCAGGATGGGGGCGAGTTCCCCGTAGTTGAGGAAGTAGCCGCCCATGAGAAGGCAGAGGAAACCGGTGCCCGCGTAGATCAGGACGCCGACGGCTCCCAGCACGGCGGCCGTTTTTTCCCGGAATCGTTTCAGGGTCCGGCGCAGGTCGTTGGAGATCGAGAAAAGGATGATGGACGATCCCAGAAGAACGCCGCCCTGGAATCCTCCGCCCGGGCTGTAATGGCCGTGGGCCACCACGTACAGGGCGAAAAGCTGGACAAAGGCGATGATCAGCCGGCAGGTGTTCCGGATGATCAGGGAGTCGGGAGCCCAGAGGCTGTCGATACGGGTGAACACTTTGGAATTGTCAGCCGGCAGCTTGCCCCCTTCCTCGATGCGGAAGGTGAGGCCCGTGGGAACATGACGGTAATACCGGGCCGGGGGACTGGTGCTTTCCCTCCTTCTCAAAAGAAAGAAGCAGGCAAGTCCTGCGGTGAGCACCACGGTGGTCTCGAACATGGTGTCGAATCCGCGGTAATCGGCCAGGATGGTGGTGACCGAGTTGGGCACATGGGCGTCGTGCATGGTCCTTTCGAGAAAGGACGGAGAGAGATAGGTGCTGGCCGGGGAATTTCCGTTCCCGAAATCCGGGAAATCCATGGCGTAATATATCAGAAGGGCCCCGCAGACGATAACGGTGACAAGTCCTGTGATCTTCAATCCTTGGTCCTCCTTGTGCTGTGGAACACGGCGGCCACGCAGAACACGGTGCTGACTCCCGCGCCCACGGTTGCCTCGGTGAACGCCACATCCACGGCCCCCATGACGGCCCAGGAAAGGCACATGAGAAAGCTGTAGGCGCTGAAAACAATGGCGGCCGCCAGAAGGTCCTTGACCGAAATGGCCACGATGCCGCTGACCACCACCAGGGCGAGTACGATGAAATCAATGGGAAGGCTCATGGATTGGGAGCGTCCTTTTTTCTGGTCCAGGGTTGAAGCCCGGCCCGCATTCCCGCGTCGACGATGGCGTGGGTGGCCGTGGGACTGGTGATATAGATGAACACCACGATCAGGACGATTTTCAGGAAATTCAGAACTGAGGCCAGGGAGATACCGCCATCGAACAGGGCGAACAGGGCCAGACCTCCCATGGACAGAAGAACGCCCATGCAGTCGATCATGCCGGCGGGGTGAAGTCTTGAATAGAAATCGGGGAAACGGATCATGCCCACGGCGGCGGTGAAGAAGACAAAAAGCCCGCCGGCCAGAAGCAGGCCGACGATCAGGGTCAGGACAATCATGGTTTTACTCCATGCTCGCTAAGGGTTACTGGTCCCTGTACTCGTCGTACAGACCTTTTTTCTTGTGGAAATACCTGGCCGCCGCCAGAACGGCGATGAAGTTCAGGAGGGCGTAGGCCAGGGCGATGTCGATGAACATGTCGACTTTCTTGTAAATGACGCCGATGATGATCAGGAGTACGGCGGTTTCGCTTCCGATGGCGTTCACCCCCATGAGACGGTCGAGGATGGTGGGGCCCACCACGGTTCTGTAAAGAGAGAGGGCCATGATCACGGCCAGGGTGATGCCTGAATAAAGAATGATGCTTTCCATAGTTGTTATTCCCCGAAAATGTGTCCGGATTTCGTTTCCATGTCCCCGGGAAGTCCGCCGGCGGTGGTGTCGTCTATGGCGTGAACCGAGTAATCCCCGTAAACGGAGAGCCCCACGGTGATGGTTCCCGGCGTCAGGGTGATGGAGTTGGCGAAGGTGACCTGGGCCATGTCGTTCTTGAGTTTGGTCCTGAAGTGAACCATCTGGGGGTTGATCCGTTCCAGGAGATCCCGGCTGTACACCAGTTTCAGCACGTGGAGGTTGGACAGGACGATTTGCCAGAGAAGCCAGGGAAAGTAAAGCAGAAAACGGACCCAGAGCGTGGGGATGGTGGCGAAGGTGGTGTTGGTGATCAGAAGATCCGACGACATGAACGCCACGATCAGGCAGGAGATCGCTCCCAGCCCCATATGGAACAGGTCGAATTTTCCGGAGAAAATCAGCCACATGGCGAACATCACCAGGAAGGTGATGACGAAGGGAACGGGTTTCAGGCGATTCTCCGACCGGGGCTCACGGCCGGCCCTCAAATCCCCGGCCGGGGCGAGAGGGTTTTTTTCAGGGTCGTTTGACACGTTCTCTTTCCTTTCCCAATACCGGATGATGCTGACCAGAACAGCCCTTACGGTCACAAGGACGCCCTGCTCAGGAGATCCACTAAAACCGCGGTGTCGTTCACGCACTTCAAAAAAGGCGATCTTGAATACAGTTACCAACGTGTTTCTGAGAAACGGTAACCCTAAAACAGGCCTTTATGTTTTGTCAATCATTTTTTCCGGGTTTTTCCGGCCGTTCATTGATTTTTCTCGACCGGATCTTTTCGTGGGCCCGTCTCATGGTTTCGGTGAGGACGTCGATGTCCACGGGCCGCTCGAGAAAGGCGAAAGCCCCCAGGTCCAGGCAGGTCTTCCGATCCAGGTCCGACCCCTGGCCGGTGAGGATGATCACCTCCACCTGGGGCCTGGTGGCCTTGATCCGGCGAAGCACCTCAAAGCCGTCGATGCCCGGCATTTTAAGGTCCAGTACCATGACCTCCGCTTCCTGGCGGTCCAGATAGTTCAACGCATCCTCGCCGCTGTAACGTACCCGGGTGTCCACCTCCCGAAGCTTGAGTCTCTCGGAAAGGGCTTCCACATACCTTTTTTCATCATCGACCAGAAGGACAGGGGCCGGTTTACCGGTTTTTTCACCGGCATACGTTCCGGGAAAGTCCCCGGTCTGCATCGATCGGACCTCCACCTGCATAACGCCTTGAACGGCCGAGGCGACGTTTCTGATTTTTTCTTTCAGCCGGTTGGGAAATAACACGCCATTTTTGATCGTCACCACCACCCGGCCCTGTTCGGCCCAGACATGGTCGATCGCTCCGGAAAAACACAAGGCCAACCCGACCTCGGCGGCCAGCCTGAAATCCTTCCGCTCTTTCTGGATAAAGTCCCGGGACAGGCCCCGAAGTTTTCCCAGGTGGGTCCGGATCATGTCCAGGACGCCCTTCTCCCCGATTTTGTCCGCATGGATGACCAGATCATAGAGAGACCGGTCCCAGGGGCTTTTTCCGAAAAGGCTCTGGCCCCGGGCCAAGGCTTTCATGTCGTCGCTGTTGATTTTCCCCAGGGCTTCGTTGTCGGACAGGCCGTGGACTGTTGTGGCCTGAAGGATGCGGTAGGGTTTTTCGGCCGTGACGAGGATCCGGGCCGCATGGGTGACCCAGGGTGGGATGAGAAGGCCGGCGACGCCGGAAAACACGCCGTCTCCCCGCTCCACCTGTGCGGCCACGGCCAACCGGAGGCAGGCCAGCGCACGCTCCCAGTCTCGGGTGAGGAAATTGAACATTCCTTTTTTCCCGAAAGCGGCTTTTTCCAGGGTCCCTGTCCTCCAGCCGTACGTCTCGGTGGCCACGGCAAGGATGTCGTCGTCTGTCACCACCTTCAGGCCCTGATCCGACGCCAAACGCTCCGCCGTTCTTTTGCTCTGGGTGAACGCTGCCCCGTTAATCACGAGTGAGGTCATGATCCGCTCCTTGTCCGGCATTAAGAATGAATTCGACATAAACTACTTGGATTCATTCTCGAAATCAAGGGTTTGTACTGATGGGACTGAAAAAACGGAAATCAGGGGTTGGATGCCTTGAAAACGTCTTGATAACCAAGGGCAGAATGTGTATCCTTTTCAATCCTAAGGAGACACGCCGCAAGTGTCCATTCCGAAACAAAAAACCTTGAAGAGGCCGATTCCATGAAAATTGTCGAACCCTCCGTGGAGCTGTTGTGGATCACGGAAAACCCTGAATTTCAGATCGAACGGGCAGGCCGGACCTGCTACAAAAGCGAAGACCGGATCACCGCCGATTCGGCCCGGCTGTTTGCCGGAAAAATGCGCGAGCACGGCCATCACGCCATGATCGAACACGCCGTGGCCTCGTTCCGGATCATCACGGACCGGGGTATCACCCATGAAATCGTCCGGCACAGGATCGCCTCTTTTGCCCAGGAATCCACCCGTTACTGCAACTACAGCGCCGATAAGTTCGAGAACCAGTGTTCGTTTATCGAGCCCCCCGATCTCGACGAAACCCAGCGGGCCCTCTGGGAAAAGGCCTGCCTCGACGCCGAGCAGAGCTACTTCGCCATGCTGAAGGCGGGCTGCTCCGCCCAGATCGCCCGGTCCGTCCTTCCCACCTGCCTGAAAACCGAACTGGTGATGACGGCCAATTTCAGGGAATGGCGCCATTTCATCGCCTTGAGGGGAACCAAGGCGGCCCACCCCCAGATCCGACCCCTGGCTTTCAAAATCCGGGAAATCCTGATGCAGCACGCCCCCAGCGTCTTCGAAGACCTGAACGTCTGTGCACGGTAGGTCTGGACGAGGATATCAACAGCCATGGGTTTCTGTCAGTCCTATTCATAGAGGGAAAAATGATGAATATCGTTTTTATTAAACTCAAAAACTGGCGAAATTTCAGGGAAACAGAAGCTCTGCTGTCCCAGAGGACGTTTGTCGTCGGACCAAATGCCTCCGGAAAATCCAATTTTCTCGACGTGTTCCGTTTTTTTCGTGATATATGCAAACCTTCAGGGGGCGGGCTCCGGAAAGCCGTTGACGACAGGGGGGGCATCACACGACTGCGTTGCCTTCATGCACGCCGGGACACCGAGATAAAAATTGAAATCCATTTCTCTGATCACACGCCTTCTGAAACCCCCGGATGGAAATATATCCTTGGGTTTAAATCAGAGGGAAAAGGTGCTCAACGCCCGGTGGTGACCACGGAAGAAGTGTGGAAGGGTGGCCGGAAAATTCTTCAGAGACCGAACGAGGAAGACAGAAAAGACAGTCATCTGCTTACGGTGACCCATCTTGAACAGATCATGGTGAACAGCCAGTTCAGAGAGATATCGGAATTTTTCAGTGGGGTCACTTACCTTCATCTCGTGCCCCAGATGCTGAAATACGGGGATAAAATTGGTGGCAACCTTCTCGAAGACGATCCGTTCGGCCAGGGTTTTCTTGAAAGGATCGCCAAATGCCAGAAAAACACACGTGATTCACGGTTTAGAAAAATCAATGATATCTTAAAAGCGGCTGTCCCACAGTTCAAGGAGCTTCGCTACAAGAGAGATGACCTATCCGGAAAACACCATATTGAAGCGTTATACGAACACCACAGGCCCCATGCCGGTTGGCATAACGAGCAGCACTTTTCTGACGGAACCTTGCGCCTGATCGGTATCCTGTGGTCATTGATGGAAGGGAATTCCCTGCTTCTTGTCGAAGAGCCGGAACTTTCGCTGCATCAGGCTGTTGTTGAACAAATCCCGGTTCTTATCGAAAAAATCCAGAAAACGACCAGGCAAAGGCGACAAATCGTTATCAGCACCCACAGCGAGACCCTGTTGAATGACCTGGCCATCAGCGCAGATGACCTTCTGGTCATAGAAACGGGCAAAGAAGGGTCGTCAATCCGTTCGGTCAACGACTCGGAACGATGTGGACTCGAAGCCGGGCTCACTCCAGCCGACGTGGTTCTTCCCCAGACACGTCCCCGTTCACTTGAGCAGATGAGTCTATGGTAGCCCGGCCTATCTATATCGCCACGGAAGATGTTCTCAGCGAGACGGTCGCCGAACGTCTGGTTCACGAATCGGCCAGTGACCTTCAGATTGCGGTCCGTGTCAGAAAAAACGGCAACTCGTATCTGAAATCAAAATTCCCCGAGCTATTGAAAACAGCTGCAAAAATTCCTGTTTTTCTGATCACCGATCTGGATAACATCCGATGCCCTGTGGAGCTCATCAAAAGCTGGACTCAAAACACACCGCCTCCACCGGGTGGTATGATCATGAGGGTCGCGGTAAGAGAGATAGAATCCTGGATACTTGCCGACAGAGACGGATTTTCAGAATACACAGGGATCCCGGTTGAAAAACTGGCTTTGGATGCGGACGCACTTTCTGATCCCAAGCGCGAACTTCTCAATCTGGTCAAACGATACGCCCGGAAGAGAATCAAAGAGTCCTTGTTGCCTTCCAAGGGCTCATCCTCGAAAATCGGCTGGGAATACAATGCCGTGTTATGCCAATTTGCCCGTAGCATCTGGTCTGTGGACAGGGCGGTTCAGCATTCGAACAGTCTCCGCAGAGCTGTGAACCGCCTGTCCAGCTTTTAGCCCGCTCTGATGTTTCATCCCTTTATTTTTAATCCAAACAAAACCTCCGTTTAACACCCTCCTAACAGCAGCGCCATAAAACCCTTCCAGTTTTGACTGACGAAAAAACCATCACAGGACAGGGAGGGAATAGCCATGGGACATATCAGGGCATCGAAACTGGCGCTGGGCTACGGCCGGAAACACGTGTTGAAAGACATCGATCTGACCGTGAAGAAAGGGGAGTTTCTCAGCATCATCGGGCCTTCGGGTGTGGGAAAGTCCACCCTTCTGATGGGACTCAACGCCACCACATCCATTCTGGAAGGACAGCTCCATGTCCTGGGCCGTGATGTGGAACAGATCAGTCTCCGGGAGCTGAAGTCCCTCAGGGCCCGGATCGGGGTGATTTTCCAGGGGTTCAACCTGGTGTCCCGGCTCAGTGTGTTTCATAACATCGGCAGCGGCATGCTGCACCGGAAAAACCTGATTCCCTCGATTATCCGCTATTACAGCCGGGAACAATACAAGGAGATCTTCGAGTACATGAAGGCCGTGGGCATGGAACATGAAGCCCTGAGCCGCTGTGACCGGCTTTCAGGAGGCCAGCGTCAGCGGGTGGCCATCGCCCGGGCCCTGGCCCAGAAACCCGAGATGATCCTGGCCGACGAGCCGGTGTCCTCCCTGGACCCGGTGAGCGCCCGCAGCGTGCTCGATACCTTGAGAAACGCCAACGAACGTTACGGCATCACGGTGGTGGCCAACCTTCACCAGCTGGACTACGCCAGAGAGTACTGTCACCGGGTGATCGGGTTGAACGGCGGGAGGATCGTCTTTGACGGGAAACCCGGCGACCTGTGCCCGGACACCGTCTCCCGGATCTATCACAAAGAAACCCCGGAACCGTCGAGAAGCCAGGTCCAGCCGGACCCCCGTGCTTCCGTGCCTCTTCAGGTGGCGATGTGCCAGGGATAAATGAATTCACTTCAAAGGAGAACATCATGAAACGTTTTGTCAAATCACTGCTTTTGCTCGCCCTGGGTCTGTGCCTCCATCTTGGAACCGCTGTTGCCGGAAACAAGGACTGGCCGTCCCAGATCAACTTCGGCCTGATTCCCACGGAATCCAGTGCAGGCATCACCGACCGCTATGACAGCCTGGCCCGGCACATCGAGAAAAAGCTGGGCATCCCCGTGAAAATGCAGGTGGCCACGGACTACGCCGGGGTGATCACCGCCATGCAGTTCAAACACATCGACCTGGCTTATTTCGGTCCCAAATCCTATGTGGAAGCCTCACAGAGGGCCGGCGCCGAAGCCATTGCCATGGAAGTGATGGAGGACGGCAGCAAGGGCTACCACGGCATCATCATCACCCGGAAGGATTCGGGCATCCAAAGTGTGGAGGGCGCCAAAGGAAAGATCTGGGCCTTCACCGATCCCAATTCCACCAGCGGCACCCTGGTGCCCACGGTTCACTTCGTGAAGACGCTGAAAATCGATCCTGAAAAGCACTTTTCCCGGGTGATCTTTTCCGGAAGCCACGAGTCTTCGATTCTCGCCGTGAAATCCGGCAAGGTGGACATCGCCTCCACCAACGATCTGGACCTTGAGCGCGGCAACGGCAAACAGTGGAATTCAGACAAGGATTTCAGAGTTCTCTGGACCTCGCCCCTGATTCCCGGGTCACCCATGGCCTGCCGGAAAGACCTTCCCGAATCCCTGAAAAAAGCCCTGAAAGACGCCTACCTGAGCTACAGCGATGCTGAAGGCTTGAAAAAACTGAAACTCAAAGGCTTCGCACCGGCCTCAGACAGTGACTATGACCCGATCCGTGACCAGATCGAGGTGAAGAAACAGCTTGAACGCAAAAAATAACGATGACAGGCAGGGCTCAGGCCCTGCCCATCCATTGAAAAAAGAGACAGAAGCACATGCAGCTTGACCATATCAAACGAAAGACCAACCCCTTCCATCCGGCCAACATCACGGTTCTCCTGGTGACCCTGATTATCCTGGGCTGGTGCTGGCATTCCACGGAAATGAGCCTGTCCGCCCTGATGGACGGCTGGGGAAACATGCTGACCTACGTGGCCGGCAACCCAGAAATCAAGGACAGCGGGTTTTCCCCCCCTAACCTGGACGGGGACAGGGTGGGCAAATACCTGGTTTCCATGCTGGAAACGGTGCAGATGGCCGTGTTGGCCCTGGTTCTGTCGGTCGCCATCGCCTTTCCCCTGTCGTTTTTTGCCTCCCGGAACACCCTGGACATCATTTTCCCCAGGGATCACGGAAGCTGGAAGTTCGTGAAGACCGGGATCTACATGATGGTGAGGTTTTTTGCCAACCTCAGCCGTTCGATCAACGAAATCATCTGGGCCCTGCTGTTCGTATCCGCCGTGGGTCTGGGTCCCATGCCCGGCATTCTGGCCCTGGGCATCCACACCTCGGGTGTTCTGATCAAACTTTTTTCCGAGGGGATCGAAACCATCCAGCCCGAACCGGTGGCGGCCCTCACCGCCACAGGGGCCGGATTCGTCAAGGTCATCGCCTACGCGGTTCTTCCCCAGACCACCCCGTTTTTCGTGTCCATGACACTGTACCGTCTGGAGTCGGATGTGCGTTCGGCCACGATCCTGGGTTTCACCGGCGCCGGCGGCATCGGCTGCTACCTGTTCGACAAGCTGAGGAGCTATGAAAACCATGACGTGACCACCATCCTGATCATCATCGTGGTCACGGTGGCGGTGATCGACAGGATCAGCGCCCTGATCCGGGCGAGGTACACATGATGATGTTTCTGGATCGGAATTCAGGTCTGGTTATCCGGGAAGCCGAGGAAACGGACCTTTCGGATGTGCTGGACCTTTACGCCCAGCTGGGCCAGGACAACGGGGACGTTCTTTCCGTGGACGAGGCAGCCGGGATTTTCGGCAAAATGAAAATCTATCCCGATTACCGGCTCTATGTGGCGACCTATGGTGGAAAAGCTGTGGGGTCGTTCACCCTGCTCGTCATGGACAACCTGGCCCACCTGGGGGCGCCTTCGGCTGTTCTCGAAGATGTGGTGGTCAGGGAAACGCTGAGAGGTCAGGGCGTGGGCACGGCGATGATGGCTTTTGCGGGAAGGCTTGCCAGGGCCAAAGGCTGCTACAAGCTGGCCTTTTCCAGCAACAGAAACAGAACCCGGGCCCATCGTTTCTATGAAAAGCTGGGATTTGAGATACACGGCTACAGTTTTCTCATGGACCTCGGGCCGAACGAATCCGGCTCCGGGCCCCATTTTTTGATTGAGGAGCAAGACATCCATGGGTGATTACGACGACAGTCTTTTCTGGGAAAATATCAACGACGTTGCGGTGGAACAGATTCTGGCCCTCTGCGGCACCGAAAGCCTTACGGTTGCGTGTGAGCCGAGAACGGGCCTTCTCATGCTCTCGGTGAAAGACAGTTTCGACACGGACTTTTATCTGGGCGAAGTTCTGGTCACCGACGCCCGGGTGATCTGCTGCGGGGTGGAGGGTTTCGGCATGGTGGTGGGGGATCATCCCCGGAAAGCCCTGGCCAGGGCCGCCGCCGACGCGGTGTTGAGATCCGGAGACCGTTGCGCGGCAAGGACAAAACTGGTCGAGATCATCACAACGGAACAGGAAAAACGGCGGAAGATCGTGGCCGAATCGAAAGCCCTGGTCGCCGCGACCCGGGTGAGCTTCGACCTGATGTGACATGACGAATACATATTAAACCGGCAATTAAAAAGCTTAAATCATTGGCAAGGGAGCGGTTTTGGCGTTTAGCGGTTTAGGGTTATTCGACGAATGGGCTTTGAATTTATAATTCGTCATAAAATATCAATAAACAACAGGTTATGAGAAGAATCTTTGAAAAACCTAAACACCTAAACCACTAAAAAGCTAAATCCCTGGGCTTCCATTTCCCTTGTTTGTGCAAATACGTTTTAAAGGGATTTTATTGCCGAATTAATAGAAGGAGTGATTATGAACCGCTCAACGAAGGACGCCAGGATTATCCGGGATCACGGCATGTTCCGCCTGATCCTCACGGCCATGAGCCATCCCGGTTCGGTTTTGGCTGTACCGGAATTAGACGGTGAACCCGAGGCTCTGGCCCTTTTGCTCAGCCCCCTGATGGACCAGGAGACCACCTTCGCCGTGATCGGCGACCGGCTGCTTTCCGAGCGTCTTCAACGATCCACGTTCGCCAGGCCGGTTGACGTGGACCAGGCGGATTTCATTATCGCCTCCCAGGGCAGCACACAGGGCATGATGAGCCGCTTCAGACGGGGAACCCTGGACTACCCGGACCGGAGCGCCACCCTGGTCTACCGGGTGGACAGCCTGGGCTACGGGGATCTTTCCCTCACCCTCACCGGTCCCGGTGTGGACGGCCAGACAGAACTAGAGATCGGAGGCATGGACATGGACGAATTTCGCCAACTCCAGGCCGTGAACATGGATTTTCCTTTGGGGCTCGACGCCCTTTTTCTTGACCGGGCCGGCAGGATCGCCGCCATGGCCCGGTCAACCCGGACAGAAGGGGTGTGATATGGCTTATGTGGCGGTAAAAGGCGGAACAGAGGCCATCGAACGGGCCTGTGACCTGTTTGCCTGGGAAAGAATGAAAGGGGATTCATCCCCTCTGGGCGTGGATCAGATCCGGGATCAGCTTTACCTGGCCGTGGACCGGATCATGGGCGAGGGCTCCCTGTACGCTCCGGATCTGGCGGCCCTGGCCCTGAAGCAGAGCGCCGGAGACACCTTCGAGGCGTCTTTCATGATCCGGGCCTTCCGGGGAACACGGTCACGTATTGGCACCTCACTTCCGGCGAACACCGGCGCCATGCGGATCATCCGGCGGATTTCATCGGCGTTCAAAGAGATTCCCGGAGGCCAGATTCTGGGCTCCACCAGCGACTACACCTTAAGGCTTCTTGATTTCGACCTGCTCCACGACAGCGATGAGTTCCGCAAGGCTTTCAGGGAGACCCTATCATCCCATCTCACACAAAACCCGACTCTTCCCGATTCGTTTCCCAAGGTGGTGACACTCCTCCGGAACGAAGGCCTGCTCGAAGAAGCGGTCCGCGAGACAGCCAAAGAAGACGGGATCTTCGATATCACCCGGCAATCCCTGACCTTTCCGGCCCCGAGAAGCGCCACCCTCCAGGCACTGGCCCGGGGCGAGACAGGCGGGCTCCTGGCCCTGGCCTATTCCAGCATGCGGGGTTACGGCAACATCCATCCCACCCTGGGTGAACTCCGGGTGGGGTACCTGCCTGTGACCGTGGCCCATCCTGAAACCGGTCGGCCGGTCACCGTGGGCGAGGTGAAGATCACCGAAGCCGAGGTGATTTCCCGCCATACCAGTCCCGAAGGAATGCCCCGGTTCAGCCTGGGTTACGGGCTCTGCTTCGGGCAGAACGAACTCAAGGCCATATCCATGGCCGTGCTGGACCGCAGTACCCGGACCGACGACCCGAAAAGCCCGGCCGAAGACCGGGAATTCGTGCTGTACCATACCGACGGCATTGAAAGCATGGGGTTTGCCAACCACTGGAAACTCCCCCATTACGTGGATTTCCAGTCAGACCTGGACCGGCTCCGCAAGGCCCGGGACCTGGCTGAAAACCCACAAACCGGAAACAACGAGGGGGACCGCCATGGAAACAGATGACAGAATACAGGAAACCCGGGCCAGAAAATCAGGGTACCCTTTCGGGTTTATGGACGAGGGAGCCAAACGTGAAATCCGCCGGGCCATCCTCAAGGCCGTGGCCATTCCCGGGTACCAGGTGCCCTACGGGTCACGGGAAATGCCCATCGCCAGGGGCTGGGGAACGGGCGGCATCCAGATCACCTTGTCCCTGGTGAAACCGGACGACGTGCTCAAGGTCATCGACCAGGGCTGCGACGGCAGCGTCAACGCGGTGAACATCAAGAAATTCGTGGCCCAGGTGGCCGGGGTGGACATCACCACAGACACGGCCAAAGCCACCTTGATCCAGACCCGGCACCGGATTCCCGAAGAACGGATGACCGCGGACCAGATCCTGGTGCTTCAGGTGCCCTACCCCGAGGCCCTGAGGGAAGTGGAACCCTCGGAAACGGAAACCCGGCGGATGCATGCCGAAGCCGACTACGCCAGGATGTGGCTGTACCTGTACGAGGACATCGTCCGTTACGGTGAAATCACCATCAGCTACCGGTATCCCGTGACGGTGAACAAACGGTACATCACCGATCCCAGCCCCATTCCCCGATGGGACGTGCCCAAGCTCCACATGGCCGACACCCTGTACCTCTTCGGGGCCGGACGGGAAAAACGGATTTACGCCATTCCTCCCCATACCCCGGTGGAACCCCTGGAGTTCACCGACCACCGTTTCAGGGTCGAGGATTTCAAGGGAAAAGCCTGCGCCCGCTGCGGTGCAACCGGCACCTACCTGGACGAGATCATTGAAAACGAGGGCGGGGGCCGCCGCTATGTCTGTTCGGATACGGGCCTCTGTGACAAAAGGAGCGGTTTATGAAACCCCTGATCCGGGTGAGAAACCTGGGCAAACAGTTTGGCAGCGGTTGTTCCCGCTGTCTGGAATCCCCGGACGTGGAAAGCAGTCACTGCCCCTGGTGCGGAACGGTCACGGCGTTGCGGGACGTGTCTTTTGATCTCTACCCCGGCGAAACCCTGGGGGTGGTGGGTGAGAGCGGTTCCGGAAAAAGCACCCTGATCCGCCTGCTTCATTTTGAATGGGAGGCCAGCGCCGGAACCCTGGAACTTCACCGCAAAGCCGTGGAAGCCAGGCCGGCCCTGGCCCCGTCGATGTTCAACGGGTCGGAGTACAGCCACAACCTTCTGCCCCTCAGCTATTTCAGGAAACGCCAGATCAGGGACGCCCTGATGGGCATCGTGTACCAGAACCCCCATCTGGGGCTGAGGATGCAGATCAGTTCCGGCGGCAACATCGCGGAACGGCTTCTGGCCGCCGGCGTCCGGAGCATCGCCGACATGCGGCAACGGGCCGGAGTCCTCCTGGAACAGACAGAAATCCCCGTGGCCCGCATGGACGAGGCCCCCAGCCGTTTCAGCGGAGGCATGCAGCAGCGGGTCCAGATCGCCAAGGCCCTGTCCAACAGCCCCCTGATT
Source organism: uncultured Desulforapulum sp. (assembly GCA_964637565.1). Classification (GTDB taxonomy): domain Bacteria; phylum Desulfobacterota; class Desulfobacteria; order Desulfobacterales; family Desulfolunaceae; genus DYJE01. Next base: position 37,556 of record CAZWTY010000014.1, on the reverse strand, counting down.
CTTTACCTCGACGAGGTGACCACCGGTCTCGACCTTTCGGTTCAGGCCAGGGTCCTGGACCTGATCCGGGAACTGAAAGACGAACTGAAACTCAGCATGCTGGTGGTGTCCCACGACCTGGGGGTGATCAACCTGCTCTGCCAGCGCACCATGGTGATGAAAGCGGGCCGGATTGTGGAAGCCGGTCTGACGGACCAGATACTCCAGGACCCCCAGGACCGCTACACCCAGCTGCTGGTGGCATCCCGGCTGTGACAAGGAGGACACATGATCACCGTTGAACGTCTGACTAAAGTTTTCACCCTGCACATGCACGGAGGCAAAACTCTTCCGGCCTGCCGGGACGTGTCGTTCCATGTTCCCAAAGGCGGTTTCCTGGGTCTTTCGGGACCGAGCGGAGCGGGCAAGAGCACGATTCTCAAATGCCTTTACAGAACCTACGTTCCCACGTCCGGCCATATGATCTACCAATCGGAAAACCTGGGAACTGTGGATCTTGCCCTGCTCTCCGACCGGGACATGATCGCCCTGAGGCATCGGGAAATGGGCTACGTGTCCCAGTTTCTCACGGTGATTCCCCGCGTCTCGGCCCTTTCCCTGGTGATGGAACCCATCCTCACCCGGAACGGAGTGACACGCGGCGAGGCAATGGAAAGAGCCATGGACCTTCTGGACCGTCTCCGCATCCCGCGCCGGCTGTTCGACGCCTGGCCCGCCACCTTCAGCGGAGGCGAGCAGCAACGGGTGAACATCGCCCGGGCCGTGAGCTGGAAACCCCGGGTCCTCCTGCTGGACGAACCCACGGCGTCCCTGGACAAAGAATCGGTGGACGTGGTGCTCTCGATCCTCCGGGAACTCAGGGACCAGGGCACCACCATGGTGGGGATTTTTCACGACAAGGCCCTGATGCACAGCGTGGCGGACGGGGTGTACCGGATGGATGACGCCTCCGGCGGCCCTTCCAGGGGACCAGCTTTTGAAAAGCTGGACAAACATGTTGGGGGAGGACGGATGGCCTGATCCACCGGTATGGTTGCCAACGCATTGAATTATTAGAATTATAATTACTGCTCAGTTAAGTACACCCAAGGAGAAGATCCATGCAAGACAGAGTCACCATCACCAACGCCCGGGTCGTGACACCCGACGGCGTGCTTGAATCCGCTTCGGTACGGGTGGACGGCGGGCGTATCGCCGAGATCCGGGAAGGTTACATGAACGGGACACGTCAGATCGACGCCCGGGGAGCCCTGCTTTTCCCCGGTTTCGTGGACATGCATTCCGATGCCATCGAAAAGGGCATCGAACCCCGGCCCAACACCTTTTTTCCCGTGAACATCGCCGTGATCGAGCTGGACAAGAAAATCGCGGCCTGCGGGATCACCACCATGTACCATTCCCTTTCTTTCGCCGAAATGGAGGTGGGCCTCAGGAACAACAGCGCCGCCGCAGGTATCATCCGGGAGATCAACCTTCTCCGGGGCAAACTCAAGGTGAACACAAGGGTCCACGCCCGATTCGAAATCACCGACACCGGAGCCGTGCCCTACCTGGACGCGTTGATCCGGGACGGTCAGGTGGAGCTTTTTTCCATCATGGACCACAGCCCGGGACAGGGTCAGTTCAGGGACATCCTGGCCTACAAAAGCTTCTACGGACCGGTCTACGCGAAAAGCGACAGGGAAATGGACGGGATCATCGAGCGGAAACGGAAGGCCAAACAGGAGGACACCCCCGGCGCCATCGATCATCTGGTCTCGGTGTGCCGGAAACACGGGATTTCCGTGGCGTCCCACGACGACGATTCCAGGGAGAAGATCCACTGGCTGAAAACCCTGGATATCGGGGTCACCGAATTTCCGGTGAACGAAGAGGCCCTGGCCGAGGCCCACGACCAGGGTATCCTGGTCTGCCTGGGGTCGCCCAACGTGGTTCGGGGCAAATCCCAGGCCGCCAACCTCAGCGCCCGGGAAGCCATCAGCCGTGGCTACGGGGACATCCTGTGTTCAGATTATTCCCCCATGACCCTGCTCCACGCCGTGTTCACCCTGGACCGCCACGGCATCCTGCCCCTTCACGAGGCAACCCGCATGGTGAGCCTGAACCCGGCCCGGGCCGTGGGAATCGACGGTGTCACCGGGTCCATCGAGGAGGGAAAGACGGCGGATCTGGTTCTGGTGGACGACTCGGACGTGGTTCCACGGGTTCTCAAAACCTTTGTGGGGGGCCGGGAGGTGTACGCCACATGCTGAACATCGGAAGCAACATCAACGAGGTGAGGGTGGACGGGAGCCTGAAGGCCCTGGTCCGTGATCTCGACGCTTTTGCGGGCTTCGGCCTCACGGCGGCGGAAATCTCCATCCACGGGCTGGACGCCATTCGAAACGGGCGCTGCAACAAACCGCGAATCCGGGAACTCCAGGCGATTCTGGCCGACTACCCCTTCGCGTACAGCACCCATGCCCCCAATCCCCTGAACCTTGATGGACCGGGACGATCCGGATCTGCACCGGGACGTGCTGTTCGCCTCCCTGGAATGCTCGGCGGAAATCGGGGCACGGGTCATGGTTTACCACCCGGGGCGTTATCTTGCCGAGGAAGCGTTTTCCGTGGCCAGGCCGTGTCTTTTCACTCCCCGTGAGAAACAGGCCATGCTCGACCACGAGGCCGTTGTGCTGGCCCAGGCCGCCGATCATTTTCCCGGGGTGATGATCGCCATGGAAAACGCCCGGCCTTACCTCTGCCATTCCCCGTACTGCTATGCAGAAAACCCTTCTGAACTGCTCGGCCAGATCCGGCGGATCGGAAAGGCCAACGTGGGCATGACCCTGGATTTCGGGCATCTTCATCTCAGTTCGCGGTTCTACGGATTTGACGAAAGGGAGGAGGTCAGCCAGGCGGCTTCGTCGATCGTTCACTGCCACGTCCACGACAACTTCGGCCGGAGTGTACGCCACACGGAAAAAACCCAGACCCACCAGATCCCCTTTGGCCGTGGCGACGCCCATATGCCCGTGGGTTGGGGCGATATTCCGTTTGATGATCTGTTCCCCCGGTTCATCTCAAATTACACAGGACTCCTGATCTGTGAGCTCCGGAGCAGGTATTTTGAAAACACCGAAGAAGCTGCGGAAAACCTGCGCCGTGTTCTGGAACGGTCGGACCTGGCTGACGGGAAGAACCCGGCCGAAAATTCGATTATATTCTGAGGTGTTTTACATCAGGATCTGCCCCGCGTTTATTCTTGCGAAGTCAAATTAAGCTGGCAGTAAAGTCTATTGCCGCAGTGTCTCCAGTCCTGCCATGTTTCCCGCCTGTCAAAACTCTCTGGCCCGGATTTTTTTGATTGACAGCTTTTTTTCATTTCTTTATAAGAATGAACGTTCATTCCGAAAATGGAGGTATCACTGGATATGTGCAGAAAAGACAAACGAATCGCGATTATGGACGCGGCCATGGAACTTCTGGCCGACCAGGGGTTCCACGGGGCCCCCATGGCCCTGATCGCGGAAAAAGCCGGGGTTGGTGCGGGCACCATCTACCGGTATTTTGAAAACAGGGACGTTCTGATCCGGGAACTCTACCAGGTGACCCATGACCGGATATCGGACTGCCTCAAAGAAGGGTACCCGGAAAACCGGCCGATACGGGAAAGGTTTTTCCATATCTGCCGGAACATGCTCGACTACTATATCAAGCGGCCTGTGGAATACCGGTACATCGAGCAGTTCCACAATTCCCCCTACGGGCTGGAACACCGAAAGGCCAAAATCATGAACCTGTCGGGGGAGTTCGACACGGTCCACGACCTTTTCGAGCAGGGAAAAGAGCAGCAGGTGATCAAGGACATGCCCATGGCCCTGTACTTCAACCTGACTTTCGGCCCCATCATCTGGACCCTGAGGGACCATCACACCGGCTTTCTGGTGATCGACGACGAGCTTAAGGAAATCATCGTCAACGGAGCCTGGGACAGCATCAAGATTTAAAATTTAAAGGAAATTCCGAATGAATGTTCATTCCATATATTACAAACCACAACCAACGAACAGGTGTCTCATGGAGAATGGAAAAAAGATCGGTAGCCAGAGTTCGAGCACGGCGTTTTTCGCGCGGATCACAGGACTTGTTGTCACGGGGCTTCTTGTCACGCTGACGGCTTGCGGCAAAGGAGACGGCAAACAGGGAGCAGGTCCCATGGGGCCCATGGGACCTGCGGAAGTAACCGTGGTCACCGTGGCGCCTGAACCGGTCTCCATCGAAACGGAACTGTCGGGCCGTGTTTCAGCTTATCTGGTGGCCGAAGTCCGCCCCCAGGTGGCGGGCATCATCGAAAAAGTCCAGTTCACCGAAGGCTCGGAAGTGAAACAGGGCGACATCCTGTACCGCATCGACCCGGCTCTTTACAAAGCGGCCTTTGACAGCGCCAAGGCCAATCTGGCCAGGGCCGAAGCCAACGTGCCGCCGGCTAAAACAAAAGCCGCCCGCTACAAGGACCTGGTGAAGGCCAAGGCCATCAGCCAGCAGGAAAACGACGAGGCCCAGGCCGCGTTCCAGAAAGCCGAAGCCGATGTTCTGGCCGCGAAAGCCGAGCTTCAGAAAGCCCGGATCAACCTGGAGTACACGGCGGTGAAAGCCCCGATTTCAGGACGGATCGGGAAATCCTCCGTGACCACGGGAGCCCTGGTCGCCGCGTTCCAAGCCACGGCCCTTTCAACGATCCAGAAACTGGACCCGGTTTACGTGGACGTGACCCAGAGCAGCGCCGAAATGCTGCGCCTGAAAAAGAACCTGGAATCGGGCGTGTTATCGAAAAATCCCAAAGGATCGGCCTCTGTCCGGCTGATTCTCGAAGACGGCTCGGAATACGCCGGCAAGGGAACCCTGAAGTTTTCCGACGTCACCGTGGAGCCGGGCACCGGTTCGGTGATCGTCCGTTCGGTATTTGAAAATCACGGCCAGACCCTTCTGCCCGGCATGTTCGTCCGGGCCATGGTCGAAGAGGGCCGCAGCGACAACGCCATCCTCGTTCCCCAGCAGTGCGTGACCCGGACTCCCAAAGGGGAGGCCATGGCCATGGTGGTGGGAGCCGGAGACAAGGTGGAACCCCGGATGCTGACAATCAGCCGGGCCATTGGCGCCCGCTGGCTGGTGACCGAGGGACTTAAGGACGGTGACCGTGTGATCGCCGAAGGCCTCCAGAAAGTGAAACCTGGGGACCAGGTGAAAGCCAGCCCCTTTGGTGCAACGCCTCCGCCCGCGGCAGGCCCTCCTGCTCCGGAAGCTGAAACGAAAGACAACGAGGCGAAGGCGGCCCATTGAAGACGAAGGTCACCGTAAAACACGCCATGGTATTTTAAAGCGTGGCCGCGAGACACACGAGAAAACAGACTGGAATAACAGAGGAGAAACCTCATGTCCCATTTTTTTATCAACAGGCCGATTTTCGCCTGGGTTATCGCCATCATCATCATGCTGGCCGGGGTTCTGGCCATCAAACAGCTGCCCATCGCCCAGTACCCGGCCATCGCGCCGCCTGAAATCACCATTTCGGCGGTCTACCCCGGAGCCTCGGCCCAGACCATCGAAAACACGGTGACCCAGGTCATCGAGCAGAAGATGAACGGCATCGACCAGCTGAAGTACATCACGTCCACCAGCGATTCTGCCGGCATGGCGTCCATCACCCTGACCTTTGACGCGGACATGGACCCCAACATCGCCCAGGTCCAGGTCCAGAACAAGCTCCAGCTGGCCACGCCCCTCCTGCCCCAGGTGGTGCAGCAGCAGGGCGTCCAGGTGACCAAATCCACCCGTAACTTCCTGATGGTCGTGGGGCTGGTGTCCGAGGACGGAAGCATGAGCCGCTATGACCTGTCCGACTACGCCGCCGCCAACATGCTGGACGTTTTGAGCCGTCTCGAAGGGGTCGGCGACGTCACCATGTTCGGGTCCCAGTACGCCATGCGGATCTGGCTGGACCCCGGCAAACTGAAAAGCTACAGCCTGAACCCGGGCGACGTGAAAGCGGCCATCCGGGCCCGGAACGTCCAGGTTTCCGC
>CAZWTY010000014.1:0-31394 GCA_964637565.1 uncultured Desulforapulum sp. | reverse complement strand
TGAACCCGGGCGACGTGAAAGCGGCCATCCGGGCCCGGAACGTCCAGGTTTCCGCAGGGCAGCTTTCGGGCACGCCGTCCGTCGAAGGCCAGCAGCTCAACGCCACCATCACGGCCCAGACTTTACTCAAGACACCCGAAGAGTTCGGAGCCGTGCTGCTTAAAACCAGGGCTGACGGGTCCGCTGTGCGGCTGAAGGACGTGGCCCGCATCGAGCTGGGCAGCGAAAGTTACGACGCCATCGCGCGGTTCAGCGGCAAACCCGCGGCCGGTATGGCCATCCGTCTGGCCGCCGACGCCAACGCCCTCAAGACAGCCGACATCGTGAAAAACAAGATCGCCGAGATGTCCCAGTATTTTCCCACGGGCATGAAGGCCGTGTTCCCCTACGACACCAGCCCCTTTGTCCGGATCTCCATCGAAGAGGTGGTGAAAACCCTGATCGAGGCGATCATTCTGGTATTCCTGGTCATGTACCTGTTCCTCCAGAATTTCCGGGCCACCCTGATCCCCACCATCGCCGTACCCGTGGTTCTTCTGGGCACCTTCGCGGTTCTCCAGGCCTTCGGCTACTCGATCAACACCCTCACCATGTTCGCCATGGTCCTGGCCATCGGTCTTCTGGTCGATGACGCCATCGTGGTGGTGGAAAACGTGGAGCGCGTGATGAGCGAAGACGGGCTGCCTCCCAAAGAGGCCACCCGGAAATCCATGACCCAGATCACCGGCGCCCTGGTGGGCATCGCCCTGGTTCTTTCCGCCGTGTTCGTGCCCATGGCCTTTTTCGGGGGCTCCACCGGCGTGATCTACAGGCAGTTCTCCATCACCATCGTTTCGGCCATGGTTCTCTCGGTGGTGGTGGCCCTGATCCTGACTCCGGCCCTCTGCGCCACCATGCTGAAACCCGTGGCCAAGGGCCATGACCATTCGGAAGGCGGACTTTTCTCCGGCTTCTTCCGCTGGTTCAACCGGATGTTCAACACCAGCAACACCCTGTACCAGGGTTCGGTGAAACATATCCTGGCCCGTTCGGCCAGGTACACGGTGATCTACCTTCTCATCGTGGGACTGATGAGCTTCCTGTTGCTCCGGCTTCCCACCTCCTTCCTGCCCGACGAGGATCAGGGCATCCTGTTCACCCTGGTCCAGCTTCCGGCCGGAGCCACCCAGGAACGGACCCTGGAGGTGATGAAGAAACTCGAACACCATTACCTGGAGGAGCAGAAAGAGGCGGTGAAATCCCTGTTCACCGTGTCCGGCTTCAGTTTTTCGGGCCGTGGCCAGAACATGGGCATGGCCTTTGTCCAGTTAAGGGACTGGGATGAACGCCAGCGGCCGGACCTCAAGATCAAGGCCGTGGCCGGCAAGGCCATGGGCGCTTTTTCCCAGATCAAGGAAGCCATGGTTTTCGCCTTTCCCCCGCCTGCGGTGATGGAGCTGGGCAACGCCACCGGCTTCGACTTCCAGCTCCAGGACCGTGCCGGTCTGGGCCATGAGAAACTCATGGAAGCCAGGAACATGCTTCTCGGCATGGCGTCCCAGAACCCCGGACTCATGGGGGTCAGGCCCAACGGCCAGGAAGACACCCCCGAGTACAGGGTTGAGATCGATTACGAAAAAGCGGGCGCCCTGGGGATTTCCCTGGCCGACATCAACGAAACCCTGAACACCAGCTGGGGCGGTTCCTACGTGAACGACTTTATCGACAAGGGCCGTGTGAAAAAGGTGTACATGCTGGCCGACGCCTCGTTCCGCATGGGACCCGAAGATTTGAAACGCTGGTATGTGAGGAACAACAAAGGAGAGATGGTGCCGTTTTCCTCGTTCACCCAGGCGTTCTGGACATACGGCTCGCCCCGCCTCGAGCGGTTCAACGGCATGCCCTCCCGGCAGATCATGGGTCAGCCCGCTCCGGGCAAGAGTTCCGGTGAGGCCATGCAGATCATGGAGGAGCTGGCGGCCAGACTGCCTGTGGGCATCGGTTACGAGTGGACCGGCCTGTCCTACCAGGAACGGGAGACCGGTTCCCAGGCCCCGGCCCTTTACGCCATCTCCCTTCTGGTGGTGTTTCTCTGCCTCGCGGCCTTGTACGAAAGCTGGGCCATTCCCTTCTCGGTTATGATGGTGGTGCCCCTGGGAATCATCGGGGCTTTGATCGCCGCCACCATGCGCGGCCTGTCCAACGACGTTTACTTCCAGGTGGGGCTTCTCACCACCATGGGACTTTCGGCCAAGAACGCCATCCTGATCGTGGAATTCGCCAAAGAGCGGATGGAAGCCGGGGCCGGTCTGATGGAAGCCACTCTGGAGGCGGTCCGTATCAGGCTCAGGCCGATTCTCATGACCAGTCTGGCCTTTATCCTGGGTGTTCTTCCCCTGGTCAAGGCCACGGGCGCCGGTTCAGGCAGCCAGAACGCCATCGGAACGGGCGTGATGGGCGGCATGATCTCGGCCACGGTTCTGGCCATATTCTTCGTGCCCCTGTTTTTCGTGGTGATCCGGAGGATTTTCAAGGCGAAAGAGGTGGACCATGATTAGAACACACGCAATCCAGGAAGGTTGGATGATGATGAACAGCAGACGTTTACGAGGATTTGTCCTGGCGGTCCTTGCGGCGGTCCTGGTCTCGGGCTGCACCCTGGCGCCCAAGTACACCCGGCCCGACAGCCCGGTGAAAGGGGCCTGGAAAGCCGGGGAGCCGGTTCCGGCTGAAACAACGGCGCCCGACGCTGAAAAGCAGAATGCACCGGCCGCAGCCTCCATCGCGTACAAGGAGTTTTTCACCGACGCCAAGCTCCGGAACGTGGTGGAGATGGCCCTTGAAAACAACCGGGATCTGCGCGTCTCGGCCCTGAACCTGGAACGGGCCCAGGCCATCTACCGCATCCAGCGGTCGGCCCTGGTTCCCCATCTTTCCGCCAACGGCTCCCAGAGCGCCCAGAAACTGCCCGACAGTCTGAGTCCCACCGGTGACGCCTATGTGAGCCGGCGCTACGATCTCAACGTGGGCGTCAGCGCCTATGAACTGGATTTCTTTGGCCGTGTGCGCAGTCTCAAGGCCAAGGCCCTGGAACAGTACCTGGCCACCGAACAGGCCCAGACCAGCGCCCGGCTGACCATCGTTTCGGAAACGGCCGGAGCCTGGCTGGCCCTGGCTGCGGACAGGGAGCGGCTGAACCTGGCCAAGGAAACCCTGAGAACCCAGGAGGAAACCTTTGAGATGATTTCAAAGAGGGCCTCGGTGGGGGCGGCCTCCGAACTGGATCGCCGTCAGGCTGAAACACGGGTTGAAGCGGCCCGGCTCGATGTGGTCAGTTATACCACCCGGGTGGTCCAGGATGAAAACGCCCTGGACCTGATCGTGGGCGCGACGGTACCCGAGGATCTGAAGCCCTCGAACCTGGAGCAGGTCGAAGCCCAGAACGGGCCTGTGGCCAGCGTTTCCGCCGGTCTTGACAGCCAGGTGCTCCTGACCCGTCCGGACGTGCTCTACGCCGAAGGCCAGTTAAGGGCCGCCTACGCCAACATCGGCGCGGCACGGGCCGCCTTCTTTCCCCGCATCACCCTGACCGGCACCTTCGGCACGGCCAGCAGCGAGCTGGGTGAACTGTTCAAGGGCGGGCCGGCCTGGAGCTTCATTCCCCAGATCACCCTGCCGATTTTCGACGGCGGCAGCAACCGGGCCAACCTGGACGCGGCGAAAATCGACCGGGACATCGCCCTGGCCAACTACGAGAAAGCGATCCAGACCGCGTTCCGTGAAGTGTCGGACACCTTGGCCCAGAAAGCCCGGATCGACGAACAGCTCAAGGCCCAGAAAGCCCTCCTGGACGCCACGGCCGAAACCTACCGGCTGTCGGACCTTCGTTACCAGGGCGGCATCGACAGCTACCTCAGCGTCTTGGACGCCCAGCGCAGCCTCTACAGTGCCCAGCAGTCCCGCATCGACCTGCGCCTCCTGAAACTCGCCAACCAGGTGGCCCTGTACAAAGCCCTGGCCGGTGGAACCCGGACGGAGACGGAGGCTGGGAAAAAATAAGTTGCCTGGATGATGCCTTTTGGGCATGATCTGAAAATATCCATATATGACAGCGCCTCCGGCGGTCCTGCCGGAGGCCAAACTTTTTGAAAAAGTTTGGCAAAACGGGTTTTGACGGAGGTTCGAGATGTTCGAAAACTTGTCCGATCTGCTCAAACAAATCGCCCTGGGTGAAGACTCAGTTCTTGAGCTCAAGAAAGTGGAATTCAAGGGGGATAAAGTTATCGGGCCCCACAGGGACAGCATGGCGGACGAACTGGCAGCCATGGCGAATACAGCGTCCGGGACCATTGTATTGGGTGTAGATGACAAAACCAGGGAGATTTGCGGTATTCCACATGAGAAGCTGGACCTGGTCGAGGGTTGGCTCCGCTCCCTGTGCAACGACTCGATAGAGCCTCCCCTGGATTGCGTGATCCGAAAACTCGCTGTGACCGATTCACAAGGAGGAGAGCGCGCCATTCTCAGGGTTGACGTGCCCAGAAGTCTGTTTGTCCACAAAAGCCCCAATGGTTATTTCAGGCGCATCGGGAGTTCCAGGCGTGAGATGAAGCCGGATGTCCTGGCCCGCTTGTTTCAGCAACGCAGTCAGGCAAGGCTTATTCGTTTCGATGAACAGGCCGTTCCCGGCACATCCCTTGCCGACCTGAACCCGACGTTGTGGAAAAGGTTCAGGACGGCCATTTCCCCTAAGGACGACCATGAATTTCTTGAAAAGATGAAACTCGTTGCACGGGACGAGGACGGCGTCATCAAGGCAACGGTCAGCGGTATTCTGATGGCCTGTGACGCCCCTGAATCCTTTATGTCCAGCGCCTTTATCCAGGCGGTCTGTTATGAAGGTGTGGAACGATACGGAGCTTATCAGCTGGACACCATGGATATCACCGGCCCTCTGGATATCCAGATCCGTGACGCCTGCAAGTTTGTGAGGCGGAACTCGCGGGTCTATGCCATCAAAGCACCCTATCGTATCGAAACGCCTCAGTTTTCCATGAACGCGGTGTTCGAGGCGGTGGTCAACGCCGTCGCTCACCGGGATTACTCCATTTACGGCTCCAAGATCCGCCTTCACGTGTTTGCCGACCGGCTGGAAATCTTTTCTCCCGGCACGATCCCCAACACCATGACCATTGAGAGTCTCTCGGAAAGGCAATCGGCCAGAAACGAGTTGATCAGCTCCCTTTTGGCCCGCTGCCCGATGAACGTGGACGCCAGCGGCAGCCAGCGGAACTATATCATGGACAAACGCGGCGAAGGAGTGCCGATCATTATCACGGAAAGCGAAATGCTGTCAGGAAGAAAACCCGAGTACACCCTGATCGACGACGCCGAGCTGAAGCTGACGATCTTTGCCGCCCCGTCGCCCCATTCCAAAGGTTGATCTTCCGAACCCTCCCCACCAGATCTTTCTTTTACTGAACAGGTCAAACGGATATTAAATCAAGATGACTTCCAAATAACTGTTGATATATTTTTCCGCTTTCTATAACAGTTTTTATATCTGATTTCTGACCGGGCAATCCCATAAAAAGGACAGATCCGATGATCTGTCCTTAATCCGGTGGGGTAGGGTAATGGCGATCAGATTTTGTAGATCGTCCGTTTGTCGGTGATGATGATGTCGATGAACTTGTTGCGGGAATCGGCGGGGACCTGGTTGACCACCTGTTCCTCGAAGGCGATGGCCACTTTGCGGGTGGTCATGGGAAGCCGGGCGATGAACTTGTCGTAGAAGTTGTCCTGGATGCCGAGACGTCCGCCTTTTTCGTCAAAGGCCAGGCCGGGGACCACGGCGATGTCGATCTGGTCCGGGGGCACGGGTTTGCAGCGGTCGGGGTCAGGTTCGAGGACGTCGTTGGCGCCCATGCGCAGATCTTCTTTCAGGTTCTCCACCTTGTAGAGGGTGGTGCGGCTTTTTTCACGGTCCACCAGGGGCAGGATGATTTTCTTGCCGTTCTTGATGCTTCGCTTGATGATGCTCATCGTGTCCACCTCACAGCGGCGTCTCAGGTACAGCAGCGCCACCTTGGCCTCGATGAAGTTGGCGAAATCGAACAGCCGGTCTTCCACGGCCTTCTGGCGCCGTTCGCGGTCTTCTTCGGATAAGCCCTCGATTTTTTCAATGATTTCGTTCACCACGTCCTTCTTTTTATCTTTGACCTCGTCCATTTACATTCTCCGGAATCCGTTGTCGGTTACGTTCGTTTTCGGTTCAGCAGGAAGTCCCCGGCCTTTCTCCCCAACGGCCAAACACGCATTAACCGTTGACTTGAACAGGTTCAGCGTGTTAAAAATCACCACGATTTGCAGCGTGTTTTAAGCCAGCTAAAATTTTGTTTTCTTTGCCTTTTTACGCTTTCAGCCATGCCGCAAAAATCCAGATAATCAATGCAGAGAATATAGGTACGGTTATGCTTGAAATCAAGTACGTTCGAAAAAATTTATCTGTGGTCGAGCAGGCCCTGAAAAACAGGGGCGGCAACGTGGATCTCGCCACCTTCACGGCCGTCGAGCAGGAGCGCCGGGACATCATCCTGATCCTGGAAAACCTCCAGAACAAACGCAACGTGGTGTCTGCCGACATCGCCCGGATGAAGAAGGAGGGCGTGAACGCCGACGAGCTGGTGCTGGAAATGCGGGAGGTGTCCGCCAAGGTCAAGGAGCTTGAAAAACAGCTGGCCGACGTGGACGAGAAAGTGAACGCCATCCTTTATACACTGCCCAACATTCCCCATGCGTCCGTGCCCGTGGGCCGGGACGAGAACGACAACCCGGAAATGCGGCGGGTGGGCGAACCGCCGGTGTTCGATTTCGAACCCAAGGCCCACTGGGATCTGGGCGAGGACCTGAAGATTCTCGACCTGGAACGGGCGACGAAAATCACCGGGGCCCGGTTTCCCTTGTACCTGGGCCAGGGCGCGCGACTGGAAAGGGCCCTGATCAACTTCATGCTGGACACCCACACGGAACAGCACGGGTACCGGGAGATCATCCCCCCTTTTATCGTCAGCCGCAACTCCATGACCTGCACCGGCCAGCTTCCCAAGTTCGAGGAAGATCTGTTCAAGCTGGAAGGTCTCGATTATTTTCTGATTCCCACAGCGGAAGTTCCGGTGACCAACATCCACCAGAAAGAAATCCTGGACGAGGAGACTCTGCCGGTGAAATTCGTGGCCGCCACCCCCTGTTTCCGTTCCGAAGCCGGGTCCTACGGCAAGGACACCCGGGGCCTCATCCGCCAGCACCAGTTCAACAAGGTGGAGCTGGTGAAACTGGCCCATCCGGATACCAGCTACGACGAGCTTGAAAAGCTGACCGCCGACGCGGAAACCATCCTCCGGAAGCTGGGCCTGGCCTACCGGGTCATCACCCTGTGCACCGGCGACATGGGTTTTTCCGCAGCCAAGACCTACGACATCGAGGTGTGGATGCCGGGCCAGGGCAAGTACCGTGAAATCTCCTCGTGCAGCAATTTCGAAGACTTCCAGGCCAGACGGGCCGGAATCCGCTTCCGAAGGAAAGGCCAGAAAAGCACCGAACTGGTTCACACCCTGAACGGATCCGGGCTGGCCGTGGGGCGGTGTTTCGCCGCCATTCTGGAAAACTTCCAACAGGCCGACGGAACGGTGATCGTTCCCGACGTCCTTGTGCCCTACATGGGCGGAGTTCAAAGGATCAGCTTATGAAAATCGACCATTTTCCATCCCATATCCAGAAACACCTGATTCCCGAAGCCGACGGTGAGATGGTTTACACCTGTCTGGGCTGCAACACGGAATTCGGTATCAGCCGTCTTCTCTATGTCTGCCCGGACTGCGGCAGCGTTCTGCTTCTCACCGACAAGAAACCTGAACAGATCCGGGCTGTTGACGGAAACACCTGGCGGGAGATCTTCGACTACCGGCGCATGCTGAACATGCCGGCCCTCAAAGGGATCTACCGTTACCACGAGTTTATCGGTCCGGTGGTGCCCCTTTCCTCGGTGGTCTACCTGGGCGAAGGCCACACCCCGATGATCGAGGCCAACCGCTTTCTCCAGGAAAAGGTGGGGGTTAAATTCTACTACAAAAACGACGGGCAGAACCCCAGTGCCTCGTTCAAGGACCGGGGCATGGCCAGCGCCCTGTCCTACATCCGCTACCTGATCCAGACGGGCGCGGCCAAAGACGTGCTGGCCATCTGCGCCTCCACCGGCGACACCTCGGCGGCTGCGGCCCTTTACGCCGCCTACCTCCAGCCGGACATCAAATCTGCCGTGATCCTTCCCAGCAAGAAGGTCACGCCCCAGCAGCTGGCCCAGCCCCTGGGAAGCGGGGCCAAGGTTTTCGAGATTCCCGGCGTGTTCGACGACTGCATGAAAGTGGTGGAAGACCTGTCCACCCGCTACCAGGTGGCCCTGTTGAACTCCAAGAACGCCTGGCGCATCCTGGGTCAGGAATCCTATTCCTATGAGATCGCCCAGGATTTTGAATACGATCTGGCGGGCAAGGTGGTGGTGGTTCCCATTGGAAACGCCGGCAACATCACCGCCGTGATGAGCGGGTTCCTCAAGTTCTTCGAGGCGGGGATCATCGACGCCCTGCCCACGGTGATCGGCGTCCAGAGCAGTCACGCCAACCCGGTTTACCGGTATTATCTCGAACCGGACGCGACGAAACGGAAGTTCGAGCCGGTGGCCGTGAAACCCAGCGTGGCCCAGGCGGCCATGATCGGAAACCCCGTGTCCATGCCCCGGGTCATCGACCGGGTGGAACGGTACAACGCCCTTTCAGGAAAAAAGAACGTGTTCGTGGTGGAAGTCACGGAACAGGAGATCATGGACTGGGAGCTTCTGGCCAACCGGAACGGCCACATCGCCTGCACCCAGGGCGGAGAAAGCCTGGCCGGACTCGTCCGTGCCGTGAAAGACGGGCTTGTGGCCAAAGACGCCACGGCCATCGTGGACTCCACGGCCCATGCGCTGAAATTTGCCGGATTCCAGGATATGTACTTTGAAAACAGTTTCCCGCCGGAATTCGAGGTGACGCCTGATCCGTCCCTGGTCAACCATCCGGTGTACGTCCATCCGGAGGATCTTGAAAAGGTGCCCACGGCGGCGGCTCCACTTGACGGCGAGGATCTGAAACGTTATGTATCGAGAATTTCAACTGAAATCGCGGAACGTCTGAAACTTGTAAAACAGGGTTGAATGCGCCCGGCATCAGGCTGTTCGAACAGCCTGAGACCGTCATGAAAGAGGTTCAGCGGTTTTTCCGACAACCTAACGGAGTTTTTAAGTGATGACACGTTTTTCCAAGATTTTCACCGTCCTGGTTCTGAGTTCTGTTTTGTCATGGGCTGCCTGCTCCAACAAGCAGAAAGCCATTACCCTGTCCGAGGACAACCGGCGGGTGGGCGAGGCCTACATGGCCAAGGGAGACTACAGCGGAGCCCTCCGGTATTTCCTCATGGCCGCTGAACATTACGACAAGGACCACCTTCTTCACGACGATCTGGGGAAGGCCTACGTGGGCAAGAAGAAATACGACCTGGCCATCGTTCATTTCAAGAAATCGATCGAGCTGAACCCCGAATACGCGCCGGGCAAGAACAATCTCGGTTCGGCCTACCTTCTGGCCGAGCAATGGGACGAGGCCATTGTCGTGTTCAAGGAGTTGTCGAGCAACCTGATCTACGCGACCCCCCAGTTCCCCCTGTACAACCTGGGCTGGGCCTACTACAAGAAAAAAGATTACGAAAAAGCCATCGACTACTACAATCAGTCCCTGAAAACCCAGCACGGTTTCATTCTGGCTCTGAGGGGGCTGGGCCTCGTTCACAAGGACATGAACCAGCCCGAAGAGGCCTTGAGTTACTTTCTCAAGGCTGCCGAGAAGAACCCCCGGTTTCCCCAGCTTTACATGGATTTGGGAGAAATCTACGCCAGCCTGAAGAAATACGACGAGGCCATCGAATCCTATGCCCAGGTGTCACGCATCCAGCCCAACAGCGAGATCTCCGATCAGGCCAAGGCACGGGTCAAGGATCTGATGAAGCTCATCACTCAGTGATCACGAGGGGGCGCGGTGGGGCGTCTCCATGCGTCACACACCGGCTTCTGGAAACAAACCATGAAACATAGGGTGGATCCCTCCAGGCAAAAGCTCTTTTACGGGTGGTACGTGGCGGCGTCCACGTTTACCGCCCTGTTCATCGGTCTGTCCTCGGGTTTCTACACGGTTTCGGTTTTTCTCGAACCTCTCCAGGACGCCTTCGGCTGGACCAGGACCCAGGTTTCGTCCGGGTTCATGATCGCCTCTTTTCTCTCCGGTTTCCAGAGCATGATGACCGGGTTTGCCGTGAGCCGCTGGGGGGTGAAAAACGTCCAGCTCACCGGGGCTCTCATCATTGTCCTCGCCCTTTCGGCTCTCAGCCTCATGAACCATCTGTTCCAGTACTTCGGTTTCATGGTGCTGCTGTTTGCCGGAACCTCCTTTGTGGGCACCATTCCCTGCCAGACCATCATCAGCCAGTGGTTCGACAAAAAACGCGGTGTGGCCATGGGACTGATCATGGCGGGCAACGGCACCGGCGGCATGGCCATGATCTTCGTGGCCCAGACAGCCCTGTCACTCTGGGGGTGGCGCTGGGCCTACCGGACCCTGGCCGTTCTTGTTCTTCTGGTGGTGTTTCCCGTGGTGCTTCTGGTCACCCGGAACAAACCCGAAGACATGGGGCTTGAGAAAGACGGAGTGGTCCTTGGGGTGGACCCTGCTCCCTTGAACTCCCGATCAGCTGCGGGACACACCTACGGTCAGGCCCTGAAAACCGGTTCGTTCCGGATCGTGTGCGGCCTGATGCTGCTTTACGGCATGGTCATTGGCAGCATGACCCAGCACGCCATCGCCATGCTGAGAACCTTCGGTGCGGCCAATCCTTCTGTCTGCTGGAGTCTGGCTTTAGGAATCAGTGTGGGTGGCCGCCTCGTCCTGGGCAACATGGCGGACCGGATTCCCAAGAAAAAACTGCTGGCCCTGTGCTGGCTCACGGCGGCCCTGGGGTTCGCCTCGGTGCTTCTCACGGGAAGACACCCGGTCTTCGCCCTGGTTTTTTCCGTCTGCTACGGCCTGTCCATGGGTTCTTTCGTCACCCTGGTGCCCCTTTTCCTGGGCGAACTTTACGGCATCGGCCATTTCAGCAAGATCATGGGCACGGCCCATTTTTTCCTGGTATCCGGCATCTCCACCGGCACCATTGTTCTGGGCCGGATTTTCGACCTCACCGGGTCTTATGTGAATGGGATTTTTTTTCTACTTGCGATCACCGGCGCGGGCTTTATACTGAATTTGACGGTGGGGAGCCCGGATTCCGGTCATTCCCGGTAGCTATGCCTCCGGCGGCCCTCCCGGAGGGCCAGCTTTTGCAAAGCTGGGCAAACGGGTTGGGTGCGTAAGACTCGAATAAAAGGAGCATTCTGACCCACCGGAATATCCAGAAAATCAAGCTTGTTACGAACACGTGATATTTTAAGGCCTGTTTTGTCAAACTTTTTCAAAAAGTTTGGCCCCCGGCAGGGCCGCCGGAGGCTCAATCAAAACAGGCTTAAGGCAATGGCCATCAACAGACAAAGGAACTCGTATGAACACATCGCTTGAAAAATGGCTGGGGGAAAAACAGGCCGGGATCTGTGTGTCCCAGCTGATCAAACACCGTTTCGACGCCCATTTCGTTCAAAACAGGAGACTGGCCATGGACCTGATCGTGCAGATGGTTTCGAGTTTCGAAACCTTCGGGTTCGGGGGCTCCATCACCCTGGACCAACTGGGGGTCAAAGACGTGTTGAGGGACATGGGCAAAACCCTGTACGACCACAACCAGGAGGATCTTCCCATGGAAACCCGCCTGGAATACAGGAAAAAGCAGGGAAGCTGCGATTGTTTCATGGCCAGCGCCAACGCCCTGACCCTCTCAGGCGAGATCGTGAACATCGACGGCATCGGCAACAGGATCAACGCCATGACCTTCGGCCCCACCAAGGTGATCCTGGTGGCCGGAGTCAACAAGATCACGGCGGACGTGGAATCGGCCATCCGGAGGATCAAGGACGTCGCCGCGCCCATGCGGGCGAAAAGCCTGAACGCCGACACGCCCTGCGCCCTCACCGGCCGGTGCACGGACTGCAACAGCCCCATGCGGATATGCAGCGTCACGTCCATCCTTCACCGGAAGCCGATTCTCACCGACATGTCCGTCATCGTGGTGAACGAGGCTCTGGGTTTCTGATATCTAGGCCAGCGATTTTTTCACCGGATGCCAAAGCGCAAGGGACACCGCACCGCTCACCATGGCCAGGATGGAAAGGTAGCGGACCTTGTCCGGCCATTCCAGGGACACGGCGGCCATGGACAGGGCCCCGACGATGAAATAGCAGCAGACCATGGTGGACGAGGCGGTGCCCGAGTCCTGGGGAACCTGCTCCAGGGCCATGTTGTTCGACGGAGGACGGCTGAGCCCTCCGGTGAACGAGATGAAACCCATGGGAATGGCAAGCCCAAGGGGGCCATGGATCAGTCCTGAAAACATGGCCAGGCCGCCTAAGATCATGCCCAGATAGCCCAGGGTCATCATGCGCTGGGCGCCGATGCGGTGGCCGAACCTGGCGCAGAGCATGGAACCGGCCATCAGGCACAGGGCGTTGGAGCCGAAGAAAAGGGCGAAGGTGTTTTCATTCAGATGGAAATCCTGGATATACATGGAGGATGACCCCGCGATAAAGGCGAAGTGGGGCAGGCCGATCATCGAGGTACAGGCCACCACCCCCAGAAAGCGCCGGTTGGCCAGGACCCGGCCGTAGGGGGCCAGGATGGCGGAAAAGGGAGACCAGGTCCTGTCGGTGTGGGATTCTTTCATCAGAAACACCCCGGTAAAGGCGATCAGCCCCATGAGCCCCTGGACCATGAAAATCCAGGGCCAGGTGAACCAGGTCATGATCAGGCTTCCGATCATCGGGGAAACCATGGGGGCCAGCGCCATGATCACGGCAATGTACCCCAGCACCACCTGCCGCTGTTTGGAAGGCAGTCTGTCCTTGGCGATGGCAAGGGAGATGGACGAGGCGGCAGCCGCTCCGGCGGCCTGGAGGATTCTCGCCCCGATCAGCAGGCTGATGCTGGTGGCCATGGCGCAGAGAACGCTGGCCACCATGTAGATGGCGATTCCCGTGAGAAGAGGGGGTTTTCTGCCGAACCGGTCGGACAAAGGGCCGTATATCAGCAGAAACACGCAGTAGGTCACGAAAAAAAGCACCAGGGTCAGGTTCACCACGGACAGGGGCAGGTGCCACAGTTTGGTGAAGTAGGGAATGGCCGGCAGGTACATGTCGGTGGAAAGAGGCGGAAAGGCCGCCAGGAGGGACAGAAGCAGGATAAGACGAATCATGGGGTCCTGGGCGTCACGAAGACGCTAAAATAAAATGTTGGATGAAGACCTGGAAAAGACCCGCCTCATTAAGGTGTGCGAGCGTTTATGCAGGCCTTCAAAGCTCGGGAAAACCCGAGGGGATCAGGCAAACGAACGACAGCGTGTTTGAGCCCGTGTTCCGGATCTGGTGGTCCTGGTCTCCCGGGACGAAAGCGGCCGTACCCTCGGACACAGGGTTCCAGGTTCCGTTCAGGAAGATTTCCCCCCGGCCTTGGTGGAAAAAGATCTCGTGTTCCCATTCATGGCGGTGAAGGGGTGTGTGGCCCCCGGGATCGAGCTGGAAAAGGCGCATGCAGAAGTTTTCCGCACCGTCTTTTTTGCCGATGAGAAGGCGGGCCGAAACACCCCGGGCCACGTCATTGTCGATTCTTAAAGGTGTTTCATCGCTGTAGTGCATCACTTTCATGATCTGCTCCGTATCGTTTTTTAATCATAAGTCCTCAGGGTTTCCGGGCCTGGATCAGGGCTTTTTCCAGCGCCAGTTTTCGTAATACTCGAAACTCACGTAGGATTTCAGGTTCCGCACCTCGTCGGATTTGATGTTGAGATCCGCCGCCATGGTGTCCCGGGTGGAAATCACCCCGATGATCTTCCCCTCTTTTTCCACGAAAAGGTGGCGGACATGGAGTCCCACGAACTTGTCCTCGATCTCCTCCAGGCAAGCTGTATGGGGGATGACGTTCATCTCCCCCATCATGAAGTCTCCCACTCGGGCCGTGTGCATATCGAAATCCCGGATGAGAACGTTCCGCATCAGGTCCCGTTCGGTCCACAGACCCGCGATCTGGCCGTCTTTTTCCACACACACGGCCCCGCTCTTGCTTTCCACGACAATCCGGATCACATCGATGATGGTCATCGTGTGGGGGACGGTGACCGGTTTTTTGTCTATCATTCCCATGATGGCTTCGGCTGTGATCATAGCTCCTCCCCGGGTGGACTTTTTGAAAAGAAAACACGCGCCTGACGTTTGGAGAATTATAAAGGGACTTCGCCGATCCGTCAAACATTCAGATGGAATTCAGGCAAAGATTTCAGATCGTTGCCCCGGTCACAGCCTTTCGGCCCCTATAAGGCCTGAAAGGGCCATGGTCACGGCGGGAACCATGTAGTCTTTCCGTGAGATCACGCCGCCGGTCAGCATGCCGATGATGCCCTCCGAATATCCGATGCGGGGGTTGCTGGAAAAGCCGGACCTGAATATGGCCTCGTCCAGTTCCAGGCCCTGGCCCACGACCAGATCAATGATCTGGCGTGGAAGTTCGAAAGCCGGACCAAGACCGGTGTAATGGGTGGCCCCGTCGTAGATCGCGCAGGCCGAGACGTTCATGTAGCCGTTTCGGCTCCGGGGAACGGGAATCAGGCCCGATTCCAGGCCAGCACTGACCTGACACCCGGAAAAGGCGTGCTCGGCCCTCTGGCGGGCACCGGTGAGAATCTCCTCCAGGCCCATGGGCTGGTCGGACACCCCGGATCGGGCGTCGAAAGCCTGGAATTCTGCGTGGACAAAGCGGGGGAAAAGAGTGAACCCTTCCCGGACGGCCTGAATTTTATTGGGATTTTTTGAACCGACGGTGATAAGCATGACTTTCCGGACGACAGTGTGAGCGTTCCAAAATAAAAAAAGCCCTTGAATTTCTTCAAGGGCTTTTATTATCGAGTGTGGCGGGAGCGACGAGACTCGAACTCGCGACCTCCGGCGTGACAGGCCGGCGTTCTAACCAACTGAACTACGCCCCCGCAGGGTGTTGTTTGGTGGGCGATGCAGGGCTTGAACCTGCGACTTCAACCTTGTAAGGGTTGCACTCTCCCAACTGAGTTAATCGCCCGTATTCCGGAGCTTTGTGCGCTCTCAAAACGGATGAATATTTAACAGGATAACATGGGCGAGTCAAGGGATTATTCCAAAATTTTTCTTTTTTTGTAAGCTGACTGGCCTTTTCAAGCCTCAATCCCTGAACAACGGCTCGTTATCCTTGACGATCAACGACGACTGGAGCACCTCGTCCAGATGTTCGACAAAGATGATTTCGATCTCTTTCGTAATGAATGCGGGGATTTCCGCAAGATCCTTCTCGTTGTCCTTCGGAGCGATGACCCGCTTGATTCCGCCCCGGTGGGCTGCCAGGATTTTTTCCTTGAGTCCGCCGATGGGCAGGACACGCCCCCTCAGGGTGATCTCGCCGGTCATGGCCACACGCTTGTCCACCGGTCTTTGGGTCAGGGCGCTCACGATGGCCGTGCACATGGCGATGCCGGCGGACGGTCCGTCCTTGGGAATGGCACCTTCGGGCACATGGATATGGATGTCGTTCTCACCGTAGAACGCCTTGTCGATCTGGAGCCGCTCCGACCGTGACCGGACATAGCTCACGGCGGCGCGGGCCGATTCCTTCATCACGTCACCGAGCTTTCCGGTAACGATAAGGTTGCCTTTGCCCGGCATGAAAACCGTTTCGATGCAGAGCAGTTCGCCGCCCACGGCTGTCCAGGCAAGGCCGGTGACGATTCCGATCTGGTCCTTGTCCTCCACCTGGGCAAAACGGAACTGGGCCGGTCCCAGGTGTTTCTGGACTGTTTTGGCCGAGATGGTGACTTTGCCGGGTTCTTTCTTTTTGACGACCTCAAGGGCCGTCTTCCGGCAGATGGCCGCGATTTCACGCTCAAGGTTGCGGACGCCGGCTTCCCGTGTGTAGTCCCGGATCACGCTGTAGATGGCGTTTTTCGAGAAAATCACGTTTTCAGGTGTCAGGCCGTTCATTTTGATCTGCTTGGGAACCAGGTAATCCCGGGCGATCTGGTATTTTTCGATTTCGGTGTACCCGGCGATCCGGATCACCTCCATCCTGTCCTGAAGGGGCAGGGGGATGTCGGTGAGGGTGTTGGCCGTGGTGATGAACAGGATGTCGGACAGGTCGTAGTCCACATCAAGGAAGTGGTCGTTGAACTTGTTGTTCTGCTCCGGGTCCAGAACCTCCAGAAGGGCGGAAGAGGGGTCTCCCCTGAAATCCATACTCATCTTGTCCACCTCGTCGAGGCAGAACACCGGGTTGTTCACCCCGGCCTTTTTCAGGTTCTGGATGATCTTGCCGGGCATGGCCCCCACGTAGGTTCGCCTGTGGCCACGAATTTCCGCTTCGTCCCGGACGCCTCCCAGGGAAATCCGGATGAACCGTCGTCCCGTGGCCCGGGCCACGCTTTTGGCCAAGGAGGTTTTCCCCACGCCGGGAGGGCCCACAAGACAGAGGATCGGCCCCCTGATCTTGTTCACCAGGCTCTGGACGGCAAGGTATTCAAGTATTCTCTGCTTGGGTTTTTCAAGGCCGAAATGGTCGTCGTTCAAGATGGTTTCCGCCCGTTCCAAGTCGTGGCAGACCTTGCTCCTGTTGTACCAGGGAAGTTCCAACAGCCAGTCGATGTAGTTTCTCACCACGCTGGCCTCGGCGGACATGGGGGACATCATCTTGAGTTTCTTGAACTCCTGCCGGATCTTGTAACCGGCTTCCTTGGACAGGCGTTTGGCGCTGATCCGCCGATCGAGCTCCTGAAGCTCGTCATCCGCCGAGTCATCAGCCCCCATCTCACGTTTGATGGCCCGCATCTGCTCGTTGAGGTAATAGTTCTTCTGGGTCTGCTCGATCTGGTCCCTTACCCGGCCCTTGATTTTCTGGCCCATGGCGAAGATTTCCCCTTCCCGTCGGATCAGCTTGAGAAGCAGGGTCAGGCGTTCACTGATGTCCATGGTTTCAAGGAGCTGTTGTTTTTCAGGGACCTTGAAGCCCATGTGGGAAGCGATGGTGTCGGCGAGTTTGGTCGGTTCCCCGATGGTCGAAACCTTGGCCACCACATCTTTTGCGATGCTTTTGTTGATTTTGCTGTACGAATCGAAGGCCGCGGTCACGGCCCGGGTCAGGGCCTCGATTTCCGGGGTCGAGATGTCGCTTTCCAGGATCGGTTCAACTTCGACCTGGAAGTACTCCTCTTCGCTGATAAACTTCAGGACACGTCCCCTGAGCTTTCCTTCGACCAGGGCTTTTACCGTTCCGTCGGGAAGGCGGAGAAGCTGGAGGATGGTGCCCACGGTGCCCGTGGTGTTGATGTCTTTTTCCTTGGGGGAATCCACACCGGCGACTTTCTGGGTCGCCAGGAAAATGGTCTTGTCCCGGTTCATGGCCTCGGCCAGGGCGTTGACGGATTTGGGGCGTCCCACGAACAGGGGAACGACCATATGGGGGAAAACCACGATATCTCTGAGGGGCAGGATGGGAAGAACCACGGGATCTTCATCCGCTCCGTCTCTGTTGTACATTCTGGGTGTGTTTGTCATATCGGCACTTTTTTTTAAAAAGGACTTGGGAAAGGATGTCACCAAGCGTTTTATAGAAAGGACAATCCGTCCGCTCACCCAGGGGGGAACGGACGGATCGCCTGATATATCATCGCGGTCCGAACGCCTGGATCAGGCCGCGACGTTCACCGGATCAGGCCTTTTTCTTGGAAGAACCATAGATGATGATGGGTTCTTCGTCCTTCAGGATCACATCCTCGCTGATCACGCATTCTTCGACGTTTTCCAGTGAGGGAATGTCGTACATGATGTCGAGCATGGCGTTTTCGAGGATGGCCCGAAGCCCTCGGGCCCCGGATTTCCGTTTCACCGCCAGTTGGGCCACGGCGCGCAGGGCCTCGTCGGTGAGACGAAGGCGGACACCCTCGTATTCGAAAAGCTTCTGGAACTGTTTGGCCAGGGCGTTTTTCGGCTCTGTGAGAATCCGGACCAGGGAATCCTCGTTCAGTTCTCCCAGGGTGGCCACCACGGGAAGACGGCCCAGGAATTCGGGAATGAGCCCGTATTTCACCAGGTCTTCGGTCTGGACATGCTTCAAAAGATCCCCGAGGCTCCGTTCATCCTGTTTCTGGACATTGGCCCCGAAGCCCAGGGCTTTCTTGCCGACCCGTCGCTGGACCACCTTGTCGAGCCCGTTGAACGTGCCGCCGCAGATAAAGAGGATGTTGGAGGTGTCCACTTTCACGAAATCCTGCTGGGGGTGTTTCCGGCCGCCTTTGGGGGGCACACTGGCCGTGGTTCCCTCGATGATCTTGAGCAGGGCCTGCTGGACGCCTTCACCCGAAACATCCCGGGTGATCGAGGGGTTGTCGGATTTCATGGCGATCTTGTCGATTTCATCGATATAGACAATGCCGCGCTCGGCTTTTTCCACATCGTAGTCGGCGTTCTGGAGAAGGGCGAGGATGATGTTTTCCACGTCTTCCCCAACGTAACCCGCCTCGGTCAGGGTGGTGGCGTCCGCAATGGTGAAGGGCACGTCGAGAAAGCGGGCAAGGGTCTGGGCCAGCAGGGTTTTCCCGCAGCCTGTGGGACCGATCAGCAGGATATTGCTTTTCTGGATTTCCACGTCATCGGTGCGGATGGACGAGTCGAGTCGCTTGTAATGGTTTCTCACCGCCACGGCCAGGATCTTTTTCGCGTGATCCTGCTCGATGACGTATTCGTCCAGCATCTTCTTGATTTCACGTGGGGTCATCAGCTTTTCAGGGCGTTCGACATCCTGCGTGCTTTCGTCGTCGATGATCTCTCCGCAAAGCTGGATGCATTCGTCGCAGATGTACACACTCGGCCCGGCGATGAGCTTCTTGACCTCCCTCTGGTTTTTGCCGCAGAAAGAACAGAAGAGTTTGTCGTTTCCGTCTCCTTGATCTGTCATATCAAACCTCCGTTTTGTCCAGAGTCTCCAACTCGCCTCTGTTCGTCACGACATGGTCGATGATCCCGTAACGTTTCGCTTCATCGCCTGACATGAAATAATCCCGGTCCGTATCTTTCCTGATCCGTTTGATGTCCTGGTTCGTATGGGTGGCCAGCATCTGGTTCAGCACTTCCTTCATTCTCAGGATTTCCCTGGCCTGAATTTCGATGTCCGAAGCCTGTCCCTGGGCTCCGCCCAGGGGCTGATGGATCATGATCCGGGCATTGGGCAGGGAATAGCGTTTCCCCTGGGTTCCGGCCGCAAGGAGCAGGGAGGCCATGCTGGCGGCCTGGCCGATGCAGACGGTGGAAATGTCCGGTTTGATGTACTGCATGGTATCGTAGATCGCCATGCCGGCCGTCACGGAGCCGCCCGGTGAGTTGATGTAAAAGTTGATGTCTTTTTCAGGGTCGTCCGACTCGAGAAACAGAAGCTGGGCCACGATCAGGTTGGCCACATCGTCCGTCACGGCTGTTCCGAGGAATATGATCCTGTCTTTGAGAAGACGGGAGTAAATATCGTATGAGCGTTCACCTCGACTGGTCTGCTCGATCACATAGGGCATGGGTATCAGTGACACGTCTATCCTCCTTTGAAACACTGTGCGAACGCTATTCACGAGTTGCCTGGACATGATGAAAAGTCACAAAACGCACCGTGCATGGGCTCTGAAGGGAACGTGCCGCCAGGGCAACGTTCCCGTTCATGATCTTATTTCTCGTCGAAAGTCTCTTTCACTTCTTCGACGTCACTGTTTTCAATTATAAGCTTTAATGCCTTTTTTTCAAGCAGAGTGTGCTTGAAATATTCGACTTTGTCGGGATTGGCCCTGTAGAACGAACGGATCCCCTCCACAGGCTGGTTGATGGCTTTGGCGGTTTCCATGTAGCCCTCTTCCAGTTCCTCGTCGGTGAGTTCGAGCTTCTCCTGTTTGATGATTCCGCCGAGGATCAGATGGCGGCGGACCTGTTTTTCGGCAAGGCCGCTGTACTCCTGCTCCAGGTCTTCCCGGGTCTTGCCGATCTGCTCCAGGGTGATGCCGCTCATCATGAAGGCTCGTTCCGCTTCGGCGATGATTCCGGCCAGCTCATACTTAAGCATCATGTCGGGAACCTCGAAGTTCATCCTGTCGATCAGGGCCTGGTAGATCTGCTCGTTCAGGTCGTGCTCGCTGCGTTTGTCGTACCCGGACTTGAGGTTTTCCCGGATCACGTTCCGGACCTCTTCCATGTTCTGGTAATCGCCCACCTGACGGGCCAGGGTGTCGTCGACTTCAGGCAGGACTTCCTTCTGGATGGCGTTGAGTTTCACCGTGAAGGCCACGGAGTTGCCCGCCAGGGACTTGTTGATGTATGTGGGGCTGTAATCGATGGTGAATGCTTTCACGTCGCCCTGTTTCATGCCGATGAGCTGGTCGTCGAAATCACGTGAAAGGGCTGCGGAACCGATTTTATGGCTGGCGTTTTCCACCTTGGGTGTGGCGTCGAAGGGTTTCCCGTCCACAAGACCTTCGTACTCCAGAAGTACGAAATCGTTTTCCACCGCCTCCCGAACCTCGTCGATGACCACACGCCGGGCCAGGTTTTTACGGACCATTTCGATCTGGGCCTCCACCTCGTCTTCGGAACCCTCGTAGACCTTGCGGGTGAGTTTCAGGCCGGAAAAGTCGATCTGGCCCAGGTCCGGCATGAGTTCGATGGTGGCGCTGTATTTGTAGGCGGCATTGGGGTCAAGATCGGTCATGCTGACCACCGGTTCGCCGATGAACATCAGCTTGTTTTCCTGAATGGCTTCGAACAGTGAAGACTGGATCAATGCGTTGACCACTTCGGCGTGCACATCGCTCTTGAACTTTCTTTCAAGGACGGCCCTGGGGGCTTTGCCCTGGCGGAACCCGTTGACTTTGGCCGTTTTCTTCAGGTTGTTGTAGGCTGCGTCAACCTGGCTGACCACTTTGTCTTCCGGCACTTCGATATGCAGAATTTTCTTGACAGTATTCACATCTTCGATCGTTACTTGCATGCGCTTTCCTCTTTTCTGCAGGGCCGTTTCTTTTCGGCCCCTTTATTTGGTGTTTGTCATGTTGGCGTTCTGCACATGGCCGTTTCCACAGGCTTTTTCAACCTTGTCCCCGTGCTGGGGCCAGGCCGGCAGAAGAATAAAAAACTGTTCAAACCATCCTTATTCATGTTAACGTACCCGGCGGTTCAAACAATCAAACATGGGTTAACCGTAACTGTTTTGTGTTTCGCGAACCGGCTGTCGGTCATTTGGTCCCTATTTCCATAAAGCCAATTCGCAAAAGTAATATTAATCGAAAATGCTGTCAAGACATTTGAAACGGTGATTGTGTGCTCAACGTGTCCATCCATCTCTCTCCACGCGTTTTGTTCGCCGGCCTGAATCGGCTGACTTTACTGGTTCTTACGTTTCTGATTCTTATCGGCGCCGGGGCCGTGTCTTCTGAAGAGGAGGACAGCCCGCCTGCGCCAGCTCCACCGGTGGCGGCCAAACGAAAAATCGTGGTGATTGACCCTGGACACGGTGGACCGGACACGGGAATCAAAGGCGATGACCGGACCATAGAAAAAGACCTGACCCTGTCGCTGGCCCGGCTGATCGAAACCCGCCTGGCCAAAAAATACAAGATCGTGATGACCCGGAAGGGCGACTTGGCCATGGATCTCAGAAAACGAAGCGAAACGGCCAACAGGGCCAGGGGTGATGTTTTTCTAAGCATCCACGTGGGAGCCGCCTTTAGTCGGGATGTCCGGGGGGTCCGCCTGCTTCACCACACACTCCAGGTTCCGGATACCGATCCGGGGCTGGGTTCCGAGCCGGGTGTCATCGTGGGTTCGGCGACGACCATCCGATGGAACGAGGTGCAGCGTCAGTACCTGCCCCTCAGCCGGACCCTGGCCATGATCATGGGTGAACACATCGGCGCCAAAGCCCTTGGGGACAAACCACAAATTTCCGTCATGGGACTTCCCGACCTGGTCCTGGCCGGAACGGACATGCCGGCTCTCCAGGTGGAAATCGGACAGTTGACCAGCCCGGCCGATGAAAAGCGCCTGAAAGACAAGGAGTACCTTGCCATGCTGGCTGACGGGATCTGCTCGGGAATCGAGGCCTACTTTTCCCAGTACCCTGAAAAAAGGGTTCATACCTATTAATATAGGGCTGACGGCCCGGGACATGAGGGTTTGCCTTGATGTTCCAGAGTTGAACGGCTCATGGATAAGGGCGTGAATTATGGCTTGCAAGATTGTGAAAAGGATGTTAGATTCCCGCGTCTCATGATGCGAGAAGGAACGGGGCGTAGCGCAGTCTGGTAGCGCGCTTGCTTTGGGAGCAAGATGTCGCAGGTTCGAATCCTGCCGCCCCGACCATTCATCAGTGATACGTTTTTATCAGCCCGCCTTAACCACGGAAAAATGCCGGTCGAGCCTCATGGTGCTGAAAAGTCCGTAGATGTCATCGGCGATGTTGATGACTTTCAGTTTTCCCCCTTTCTGGTCCAGGGAATTGTGGGTGGCGATGATCACGCCGATCCCCACCGAATCCACCATTTCAACCCCCGCAAGATCTATCACAAGTTCCGACGGAGACTCCTGGATCTGGGCATTCAGTTCAGCCCTGAACTCGTTGGCCATGGAAGCCACGACGTCTCTGCCAGGTTTGATGACGACTTGTGATCCATCTTTGGTGATTGTACTCATAAAGACACCCCTTGAAATGTTTTCGTTGTCGGAATAGTGCGATTGTCTCACCTTGGAACAGCATGCATGTGATTCATCCGCGAATGGTTTCGTAACCTGAATAACCGTTTTTACGGTGGTTTTAAATGTTGATTTGCGCCTGATGGGGGAGGGAGACGGCAACGGCTCTCCTATGGAAACAAACGATTCAAATTTTTTTCAACTTTTACCATATCCATTGTCAAATCTCAAACAAATTTATGGAGAGGAAAAAAGCGGGCCTTGGCCGTCCGGCTTTTCCAGGTGAAACCGAACCTTTGAAAAATGACACGCGCTGGTTTTGGAGGCGCTCCTCCACAGAGGAATCCTCAAAAAGTCGTTGACAACCCGCCGGACCATGCCGGATAAGAAAAGGCGACCGAACCGGCGGGATGAATGCGGATCAGCCGTCATTCAGGGCTGAACTGGCCGGCACCTTTGATCTAAACCTAACCCATTGGAATGATTATGCGGCTTCAAGACCATCGCCAGGACCTCCAGCGTGTTTTTCTTTCCGGCCTTTCGGGGCTTCTTCTTACCCTGGCCTTTCCCAAAGCCGGACTTGACGTCCTCGCCTGGGTCGCCCTTGTTCCGTTCCTGTATACGCTCCGGGAGGGAAGCCGCCGTGAGCGCCTGATATCCGGCCTGAGCTTCGGCCTGGTTCACTACCTCAGCCTTCTTTACTGGGTCGTCTACACGTTGAACACCTACGGCTACATTCCGCTGGTTCTCTGCGTTCCCATCGTGCTGCTCCTTTCCCTCTACCTTTCTCTCTACCCCTGTTTGTTCGCCTGGGCCGTCGGCCGTCCGGGGATCAAACCCCTGGTTCTGGTTCTGCTGGCCCCGGCCCTCTGGGTCTGCCTTGAATACGTCAGGGCCTGGGCTCTCACCGGTTTTCCCTGGGAGCTTCTCGGCTATTCCCAGCACCGGGTGCTCCCGATAATCCAGATCGCCGATCTGTTCGGGGTCTACGGGGTCTCCTTTCTCATCGTTCTCGTGAACACGGCAATCTTCACCGCCGGTCTGTTCTTTTCGAAAAAGACCTGGAACGGTGGAATGCTTTCCGGAAAAACCGTTCTGATTCACGGGTCTGCCGCCCTTGTCTGCGTGGCGTTGACCTGGACCTACGGCTCCTTGAGAATCCGCCAGATCGACAGGCTGGCCGCGGGAGCCGGAACAGCCTCCGTGTCGGTGATCCAGGGCAACATCGACCAGTCCATGAAATGGAACACGTCCTACCAGCACGAAACCCTGTTCAAGTACAGGCAGCTTTCCATGCAAGCGGCGGAAGCCCGGCCCGACCTCATCGTCTGGCCCGAAACCTCGGCCCCCTTCTATTTCGGGAATGACAAGAGCCTGAGCGCCCTGGTCCGCCAGACCATCGAAACCTGCGGCACGGAATTTCTCATCGGTTTTCCTTCGTACGAACAGGACATGGACCGGTTCAGGTTTTTCAACAGCGCCCATCTTTTCGATCCCCGGGGCGAGATTACCGGTTCTTACAGCAAGGTCCACCTGGTGCCTTTCGGAGAATACGTGCCGCTCCAGAAATTTTTGCCGTTCATCCAGAAGCTCACGGCCCAGTCTGGGGATTTCTTTCCGGGAGAAAAAGGCTCGATCCTGTGGTTCGGCAAAGGAGGAGCCGGGGTTCAGATCTGTTTCGAAGTGATCTTTCCCGGACTGTCCAGGGCCATGGTTAAAAACGGGGCGAAGCTCCTGGTCAACATCACCAACGACGCCTGGTTTGGAACGAGCAGCGCCCCGTACCAGCATTTTTCCATGGTGAAGTTCCGGGCCGTGGAAAACAAGCGGGCCGTGGCCAGGGCCGCCAACACGGGCATCAGCGGGTTCATCGATCCGGTGGGCCGGGTGGTGGCCCAGACCGGTCTTTACGAAGACCGCCAGCTCACACGTTCCCTTCCCCTGGCAGACACCCTGACGTTCTACACCCGTTACGGCGACGTTTTTCTGCTGTTCTGCCTGCCGATGTTGATCCCGGCGGCCCTGTCTTTCAGGGCGTCCGGGAAGGGTTCGAAGGCCGGGAAACACTCCAAATAAAGTATTTACATCCATTTGCCGATCCATTATGAATAGAAAAAACATTTCAGGGCTTTTTCCTGATTTTTTCTTTTCAATCAACAAACGACGCAGGGAGGAACACACCATGTCTTCAGAACTCAAAAGCAGCCTCAGAGATTTTCAAGCCAGACTCAAACAGCTCGAAGGTTGTCTTTGACCTCCCTGACAAGCACCACAGACTGAAAGAACTCGAAGCCCAGATCGGGCACAAGGACTTCTGGAACAACCCCGACGCCACCGCTCCTGTTCTCAAGGAAAGAACCCAACTGACCCAGGCCATCGATAACTGGAAGGCGCTGAACTCCCTTGTGGAAGACGCCGAGATTCTGCTTGAACTCGCCCAGGAGGAAGCGGACGGCGACGCCCTCAAGGATGTGGAACGGCAGATCGCCGACATCGACGGAAAGCTTGCCAGGATGTCCATCGAGATGATGTTCGACGGCGAGACCGACGGCTGCAACGCCATTTTGTCCATCAACGCCGGGGCCGGCGGGACCGATTCCCAGGACTGGGCCGAAATGCTGTTCCGCATGTACTCCCGCTGGTGTGACCAGAAAGGGTTCAAGGAAACCATCATTGATTACCAGCCCGGAGACGAGGCGGGAATCAAGAGCGTGACCTTTTCCGTGGCCGGTGACAACGCCTTTGGTTACCTGAAAGTGGAATCCGGTGTTCACCGACTGGTTCGCATTTCCCCGTTCAACGCCAACGGCAAGCGCCAGACCTCGTTCAGCTCGGTGTTCGTGTATCCCGAGATCAAGGACGAGATCGTGGTGGACGTGGAAGACAAGGATATCCGGATCGACGTGTTCCGGGCCAGTGGCTCCGGCGGGCAGCACGTGAACAAGACGAGCAGCGCCGTTCGCATCACCCATTTCCCTTCGGGAATCGTGGTCCAGTGCCAGCAGGAATCGTCCCAGCACCGGAACCGGGAAATCGCCATGCGTGTCCTGAAATCCAGGCTTTACCAGATGGAGAAACAGAAGCGGGAAGAGAAACTCCAGGCCATTCACGACGGCAAGGAGGAGATCAACTTCGGAAGCCAGATCCGCTCCTATGTCCTTCACCCGTATCAGATGGTGAAAGACCACCGGACAAGCCATGAAACCGGCAACGTGAAAAGCGTGCTTGACGGCAACCTGGACCCGTTCATCGAGGCGGCCCTTCTTTCCGGAATGACTGACCGATGATCGACGCTGAAAACATTCTCCGGAACTTTTACGACCCGGATTCCAGCCTTTACACCATCCTGCTGACCCACAGCA
Source organism: uncultured Desulforapulum sp. (assembly GCA_964637565.1). Classification (GTDB taxonomy): domain Bacteria; phylum Desulfobacterota; class Desulfobacteria; order Desulfobacterales; family Desulfolunaceae; genus DYJE01. The sequence continues at coordinate 5,042 of CAZWTY010000014.1, read as the reverse complement.
GGATGGTGGCTGACAAGGCCCTGGCCACGGCGAAAAAAATCCCGGAACTCTGCCCCGATCTCAGGTTCATCGAAGAAGCGGCCCTGCTTCACGATATCGGCATTATCCGGACCAGGACCCCGAAACTGGGATGCCACGGCCATCATCCTTACGTGCATCACGGTTTTCTGGGCCGCGACATGCTCGAATCCATGGGGCTCCATCGCCACGGCCTGGTGGCCGAACGCCACACGGGAACGGGTTTTACGCGAGAAGAGATCCTGGAAAGGGATCTGGGACTTCCGGCCCGGGACATGGTTCCCGTCAGTCTGGAAGAGGAAATCGTCTGCTACGCGGACAAGTTTTTTTCAAAGAACCACGGGGAGCTGACCAGGGAAAAAACCATGGACGAGGTGCTCTCCTATCTTTCGAAGTTCGGGGACAAACAGGTGCAGACCTTCACGTCCTGGGCCCGGCGTTTCGGTGATCTTCCATGTTCGACGAGTTCCTGATCCTTAAAAAAATCCTGAAAACCATCGAGCCGGTGAACCGGAACCATCCGGCACTGATCGTATCTCCCGGAGACGACGCGGCGCTTCTCGCCCCTTTTTCACGCCCTGTGATCAGCACAGACACCCAGAGGGAAGGAATCCATTTCAGCCTGGACTGGCAGACGCCGGCCGAGGTCGGTTACAAAGCGGTGGTGGTGGCCCTGAGCGACCTGGCCGCCTCGTTCGCCCGGCCCGTCTGTCTGTTCATCAACCTGGGTCTTCCGGTCCATACCCCTGACACCCTGGTCGAAGATCTTTACGCCGGAATCCGGCAGGCCCTCGACGAGTGTTCCTGCGCCATGGGCGGCGGAAACATCTCCGCATCGCCGGTGCTTTCCCTGGACCTGTTTGTCCTGGGGGAGGCGGACAGCATCCTGTTCCCCCGGCGTTCTTCGGCCCGTGAGGGTGACGGGATCTATGTCACAGGTCCTCTCGGCCTTGCCAGGGCCGGGCTGATCTGCCTCCAGGAAGGCATCATGGATTTTCCCGGCCTTGTCCATGCCTTCAAAAAACCGCAGGCCCGGTTCGACGCGGCAAAGGTTCTTCTGAAGCACGGTGTGGCCTGTGTCATGGACCTGAGCGACGGGCTGGCAGGCGATGCGGGTCATCTGGCGGAATCGTCGGGTCTTACTTTTCGCCTCGAAATTGATCCGATGTCCATACCGCCCGAACTTACGGCGTTCTCTTCCTGTCACGGAAAAACGCCCCTTGATATCATGATGGCCGGAGGTGAGGATTACGAACTGCTCTTCACCTGTCCGCCCCCTGCCTTTGAATCCATACAAAAAGAACTGCCCCGGGCTTTCCAGGTGGGATGCTGCATCCCCTTCAACGGATCACGGCTTGAAGGCGTTCCGGAAAACTGCCGGCCCTTTGTTCACGGAAAAGGCACAGGAAGCACCTCCCATGAAACTCTTTGACAGCCACGCCCACCTTGACGACAGCTCCTATCACAAAGACTTCGACACGGTTCTGGCACGGGCCAGGGACGCCGGTGTCGAGGCGATCATGCTGGTGGGCATCACGGCGAAAAACTCGGAAACCCTGGTTCGCATGGCCACAAACCAGCCCATGTTTTACTGCTCGGTGGGCATCCATCCCCACGACGCGTCCCAGGCCTCGGAAGAGGCGGTCAACCGCCTGAAATCCCTGGCCCGTGAAAACGAAGTGGTGAAGGCCTGGGGGGAAACAGGCCTTGATTTCGCCCGAATGCACTCGCCGCGTCCCGTTCAGGAACAGTGGTTCGAGCGCCAGATGGAGGCGGCGGCGGAACTCGGCCTTCCCCTGATTTTCCACGAAAGGGATTCGGGGGGGCGCTTCCTCGACATGGTGAAAAGCCACAGCCGGAACAACGATCTCCGGGGTGTGGTGCACTGTTTCAGCGGCAGCACCGATGAGCTGAAAGCGTACCTCGATCTGGGACTATACATCGGCGTCACCGGAATCCTCACCATCAAGTCCCGGGGAGAAGAGCTGAGAAAACAGGCGGTCTCCATTCCTGACGACAGGATACTCATCGAGACCGACGCCCCGTACCTCACACCTTCGCCGGAACGGAACAAACACAGGCGCAACGAACCCGCCTTTGTCCGTTCGACCCTGATGAAGCTGGCCGAGGTCCGGGGAGACGATCCGGAACGCCTTGCCAACGTCATTTGGAACAACACCAGGACCATCTATGGTATCCGCGGATGACCATCGAAGATTTTTATTTTCATACAGGGAGAAGAAAATGAAACAGCCGGAAATCAACACATGGGAAGAGGGTGAACGTTTTGCGGACGTGGCGGCCCAGGTGGTGGAGAAACGGTTCCCCGGCCAGAGCCCGCGGGCCCTTGTGGGGTGGAACGGAATCATGGTCTGGGATTTGTCGGTGGACGTGGTGGACATGACCAGAGCCTATCTCCATCGCGTGGCGGACGAAAGCTGCGGCCAGTGCACGCCCTGCCGGGAGGGAACCGCCCAGCTCGTAAGGATCATGGACGACATCTGCGCGGGCCGGGGGCAGGCGGAGAACCTGGATGAAATCCGGGTTCTGGTCGAAATCATCGGTCTTTCCGCCCGCTGTGACATCGGAAAGACCCTGGCCAGGCCGGTGCTGGATATCCTCGACCGCTTCAGGAACGATTTTGACGACGTGATCTTCGGCTGGCGCTCCGTGGAAGCCGGCGACTACAGAAGCGTGGTGACGGCGCCTTGCATCAACGCCTGCCCGTCCCATGTGGATGTGCCGGCCTACCTTGAAAACGTCCGGATGGACCGCTGGCCCGAAGCCATGGCCGTGGTCAGGAACGGCTGCCCCATGCCCGGGACCATCGGACGGGTCTGTGTGCGCCCCTGCGAGGACAACTGCCGGCGCAAGGACCTGGATTCTCCCATCGCCATCCGGGCCGTGAAACGTTTTCTGGCGGACCGTGAACAGTTCGACGGGATGCGGTCCGAAGAGCCGGTCTCCCCGAAAAAAACAGAAAAAATCGCCATCATCGGCGCCGGACCGGCGGGGCTTTCCTGTGCCTACTACCTTGGCAGGCAGGGCTACGCCAGCACGATTTTCGAAGCCCAGGAGTCTCCCGGAGGCATGGCGGCCTTCGGCATTCCCTCCTACCGCCTGCCCCGGGACGTGATCGCCCACGAGGTGGAACAGGTCGAAAACCTGGGCGCTGAAATCCGTTATGGAGTTCAGGTCGGCCGTGACACCACCCTGGACGAAATCGCCTCGGAAGGTTACGCGGCCATTTTTCTCGCCGTGGGAGCCCCCGAATCGTCCCAGATGCGCTGCCGTGGCGAGGACAAGGGTTACACCGGCTTTATGGCGGGTATCGATTTTCTCGGCCGGGCCGCCCGTGGGGAAAAACCCCTGGAAGGCCGGAAAGTGGTGGTGATCGGCGGAGGAAACGTGGCCATGGACTGTGTCCGCACAGCCCGGCGCCTGGGATTTTCTGACGTGAACCTTCTCTACCGCCGCACCGAGGCGGAAATGCCCGCCGACCACCATGAAATCAGGGAAGCGAAAGAAGAGGGGGTTCATTTCCACTTCCTGGTGGCCCCTACCGAAATCGTGGCCGAAAACGGACGCGTCACCGGGATAAGGTGCTGCCGTATGGAACTCGGCGAGCCGGACGCCAGCGGCAGACGGAGCCCCGTGGTGGTGGAAGGTTCGGAATACGTCATCGACTGTGACGCCGTGATTCCGGCTGTCGGTCAGAAATGCGCCGTGGCCGGCGTGATTCCCGATAAAGATCTGCTCACGTCCTGGCAGACCCTGGTGGTGGATCAGACCACGTTCCAAAGCGGAAAACAATCGGTGTTCGGCGGAGGAGACTGTGTCACCGGACCCGCCACCCTCATCGCGGCCCTGGCCGCCGGAAAGAACGCGGCCCGTTACATGGGCCAGTTTCTTCAGGGCGGACACTGCGAATCCCAGCCCCGGGATTTTATGGAAACCCTGGTGGCTTCGGGCAAGCTTTTCAAAAACGAAGAACCGTTTCCCTTTCCGGGGATCTCGTCCAGGATGGAGCCCGACGTTATCGATCCCGAGGTGCGGGTCCAAGACTTCCAGGAAGTCGAAAAGGGATTTAACGCGGTCCAGGCCCGGGCCGAAGCCGCCCGCTGCCTCAGGTGCTACCGGATTCTCATGGTCGCGTCCTGACCTGTCTGTTTGTTCCAAGGGACGGGCTTTACCCCGTCCCGCAATTTATTTTTTTTAGAAGCCATCTCAAAAAAGATTTCAAAAGAATGGCCTCCGGCGGCCAGCTTTTGAAAAGCTGGACAAACGGGTTGGGTGCGTAAGACTTGACCCACCGGAATATCCGAAAAATCAAGCTTGTTATTGAACGTGATAGTTTAAGACCTGTTTTGTCAAACTTTTACAAAAAGTTTGGCCCCCGGCAGGGCTGTCGGAGGCGTGAATCGGAACAGACTTATGACAACCACTATAAAAGCTGGTCAAATCGAATGAAAACACATGGTATGTGTGACACATTCGCCCTTTTGTCACGGATACAGAATCATCTGTGTGCATCGGAACAGGGCGATGGTTTTGCCGGTTTGCCTGTGGGTGACCACGGCGTCCCAGACCTGGGTGGTTCGGCCCGTGTGAACCGCTTTGGCCACGCATTCTATGGTTCCTTCCCGGGCTGTGCCCAGATGGTTGGATTTAAGCTCGATGGTGGTGAACCCTGACGCACCTTCGGGAAGATTGGAGATGCACCCGTCGCCGCACACTGTGTCCGCCAGGGTGACCACGCTTCCGGCAAACAGAAAGCCGTTGGGTGCGATGTTCGCCGGGTTGACTTCCATTTCAGCCCTGACTTCGAAGGGCTCCATGCCGGTGACGACAATGCCCAGGTAACCGGGAAGTTTATCCGCGAAAATCTGATTGAAATGTTCCGGAGTCGACATGGGGCCTCCTTATGACGTGCGTGTTTACAAAAAAAGGGCTTACAGAAGAAATCTGTAAGCCCTTGAATTTTTTTTGGTGGGCTGCCGGGGTTTCGAACCCAGGACCTACTG
>CAZWTY010000013.1:0-60854 GCA_964637565.1 uncultured Desulforapulum sp. | reverse complement strand
ATGGCCGATCAAATCAGTAAATGTTACTTTTGAAGAGTGGGGAATGTATGTTATATCGTTAATTACGATGATTATCATTAGACAAGGTGTATATTATGATAAAAATGAAACGACAACCAACTCATCCGGGCTGTATTCTTAAGTTTGATTATCTTGAACCTCTGGCTATATCGGTTACAGAAATGGCCTCAAAATTGAATGTATCAAGAAAAACTTTATCAAAAATTCTCAATGAAAAAGGTGCTATAACGCCTGATATGGCTTTAAGGCTTTCAAGAGCGTTTAACACAACACCGGATTTGTGGCTAAATCTACAAAAGAATTATGATCTATGGAAAGCAGAACATTCATCAAGTGATTGGAAGTCAGTCCGGCCTTTACCTGATCAGTTGCTTCACTCCAGCTTATAAAATAAAAGCGAATAATTTGCTGCACGGGAGCTCAAAAAGAGCGCCCCGTGAACAATGAGATATTTTCGATGTCAATTCAGCCGGGTATTGCGGGCAGCGTTGACATGACGGGCAGGGCGAACACGAGGTTCGCCCCTACGGCGTTCTTGTGGGATTCAGGTCACAAAATATGATGAATTGTTCCATTCTTTATCTGGCCGTCCCTATTCTGGCCGCACGTGTGAGCTGCTCAGGCCGTAGGGGCGAACCTTGTGTTCGCCCTGGAATCGCCTGGATGAACGCTTTCAACCTGATATTTTCGATGGCACTCCGGCCGGGCATTGAGGGCAGCGTTGACATGACGGGCAGGGCTAACACGAGGTTCGCCCCTACGGATGCGGTATGAAACCCGATAGCGATAGCGAATCCGATGGGGGTGAGCCTTACGGATCTTTCCTTTACAAGCGGTAACCTTAGTGTTATTTTCAAACTGCCTTTACGAACAAGGCGAAAACCGCGTAAACAATCAGCTTGATAAAAAACAGACACATCCTTTTATAGAACCTGGCAACCCTTCAGGAGTCGTTGATGGATTACATCAAAATCAGATTCGGTGACGCGTTCGATCATTACAAGTTGAAGTCGGAAAAGTCGATCGATGACATGTTCCAGAGCTTGAACACCATGTTCCGGATGGAGAAATCCACCTGGAAGCCCCATGTGGACATTTACGAAACCGAGGAAGACATCGTCGTCAAGGTTTCCATGGCCGGGGTGGACAAGGAGGACATGGAAATCGAGATCAGCAACAAGGCCATCAAGATTTCCGGAAAAAGGACTGGAGGCACGCCACGGGAAAAAGTCACGTACAGGCTGGCTGAAATCCAGTACGGGGCTTTCGAGAGGGTCCTTTTCCTGCCCTGTACCATTGACACGGACAAAGTCACCGCATCGTACACGAACGGTTTTCTTCACATGGACCTGGCGAAACTGCCTGCCGGACAGGATTCCGATTCCATCTGATCCGTTGCGTTTCATCTTTTTCATGAATTTCGGAGGTTACCATGGCAGACCCTTTTGATACATCCGACCTGATGCCGGACCAGATTCCGGACGAGCTGTCGATTCTCCCTGTTTTCGATGTGGCCCTTTTTCCCAAAATGGTCCTTCCCCTGGTGGTGAGGCACAAATCCGCCCTCAAGCTTATCGACGACGCCATGGGGAACAACCGGATCATCGGCCTTCTTCTTTCCAGAAAACCCAGCGCCGACACCGAGTACTCCACCGACGACCTTTACCAGGTGGGAACCCTGGCGATGATCCTCAAAATGGCCAAGGGCGAGGACAACAAGGTCCAGCTGATGGTCCAGGGCCTGGGCCGCTTCAAGGTCAAGGAGTTCATCAGCGACACGCCCTACCTCAAGGCCCATGTGGATTCCATGCCCGACATCGCCCTGGAGGACAAGGAAACCCAGGCCCTGGTGTCCAACGTGGTGAGCCACTACCAGAAAATCGTGAAGCTGAGCCCCGGCCTTCCCCCTGAAATCGGAGAGATGGCGGCGGCGATTCCCGATCCCGGCACCCTGGCCGACATGATCACCTCCACGGTAAACTCGTCCCTGGAAGACAAGCAGTCGGTTCTCGAGCTCCAGCACGTGAAGAAACGCCTGAAGAAAGTCACGGAAATCGTGAACTACCAGCTGGAGATCCTCGAGATCGGGACCAAGATCCAGACCCAGGTCAAGGAGGACATGAACAACAAGCAGAAAGAGTACTTTCTGCGCCAGCAGATGAAGGCCATCCAAGAAGAACTGGGAGAGTCCGGGGAAAACAGCTCGGAAATCCAGGATTACAAAACGAAAATCTACGAAAACAACCTGCCGGAAGAAGCGAAACGGGAAGCGGAACGGGAACTCAAGCGCCTGGCCCGGATGCATCCCTCGTCTTCGGAGTACACGGTGTCGTCCACCTACCTGGACTGGATCACCTCCCTTCCCTGGAACGTCAGGACCGAGGACAACCTGGATATCGCCAAGGCCCGAAAAATTCTCGACGAAGACCACTTCGGCCTGAAGCGGGCGAAAAAACGCATCATCGAGTACCTGTCGGTGCGAAAACTGAAACCCGATTCCAAAGGCCCCATTCTTTGCTTCGCCGGACCTCCGGGCACAGGCAAGACCTCCCTGGGACAGAGCATCGCCAAAGCCCTGGGCCGGAAGTTCATCCGCATCGCCCTGGGCGGCATGAAAGACGAGGCGGAAATCCGCGGTCACCGGCGCACTTACGTGGGCGCGTTGCCGGGACGGATCATCCAGGGCATCCGGCGGGTGGGAACCAACAACCCCATCATCGTGCTCGACGAGATCGACAAGGTGGGCAACTCCTTTCAGGGCGACCCCTCGTCGGCTCTCCTTGAAGTGCTTGATCCGGAACAGAACTTTTCCTTTTCCGACCATTACCTGGACGTGCCCTTTGACCTGTCCGGCGTGATCTTCATCACCACGGCCAACGTGCTCCACACCATTCCCCCGGCCCTTCGGGACAGGCTGGAGGTTCTGGAACTCAACGGCTACACCGAAGAGGAAAAGATCAAGATCGCCTACCGCTACACGATCCCGAAACAGCGGAAAGCCCACGGGCTCAAGGCCAACCAGCTGACCATCACCCAGGGGGCCGTGCGGCTGATCATCTCGGGCTACACCCGGGAGGCGGGCCTGAGGAACCTGGAGCGGGAAATCGCCAGCGTCTGCCGGGGCGCGGCCAGCATGATCGCCCTGGAAGAGGCCACCAGCGTGGAAGTCAAGCAGAACAACGTGTCCAAATTCCTGGGACAGGTGCGCTTCACCTCGGAAACCTCGTCCCGGAGCACCATTCCCGGCGTGGTCATGGGTCTGGCCTGGACTCCGGCCGGTGGCGAGATCCTGTTCATCGAGGCCACGGCCATGAAAGGCTCTCGCGGCCTCACCCTCACCGGCCAGCTTGGAAACGTGATGAAGGAATCGGCCAGCACGGCCTTGAGTTTCATCCGGACCAACGCCAGCAAAATCGGCATTCCCGACGACACGTTCAACAGTGTGGACCTGCATATCCACGTGCCCTCCGGCGCCATTCCCAAGGACGGTCCATCGGCCGGCGTCACCATGCTCACGGCCATGACCTCGATCCTTACGGGCATGACCGTCCGGAAATACCTGGCCATGAGCGGAGAAATCACCCTGAGGGGCCAGGTTCTTCCCGTGGGCGGCGTGAAAGAGAAGATCATCGCGGCCCACCGGGCCGGCATCAAGACCATCATTCTTCCCAAATGGAACGAGAAGGACCTGGAAGACATCCCCCCCAAGGTGATCAAGTCCATCCAGTTCCATTTCGTGGACACCATGAAGGAGGTTCTGGAACTGGCCTTTGAACGCCGTACCCAGAAAACGGACCGCCGCGCCCAGATGAGAAATGTCAGCCAGGATCAGCGTGTGGCGGCAAGCGACAGGCGGGTGAATCCCCACTGATCTTCTTTAAGATCCTCTGAAAACCAAAAAACCGGGACACCTCGTGACGAGGGTCCCGGTTTTTTTTATTGTAGAAAGAATTTTGTCATTCAATGCATGTCTTTTTCCTGTCTGCTAACATGCAGCTTCAATCCCAACGCGTGCGTCACCTTCAAAATCGTAGCAAAGCTAGGATTTCCCACACCGGAAAGAGCCTTGTAAAGGCTCTCACGACCCAACCCGGTGTCTTTGGCAAGTTGGCTCATACCACGGGCACGGGCGATGGTGCCAAGGGCTTTAGCGATGAAAGCTGCATCATCTCCCGCCTCTTCCATACAGGCTTCAAGATAGAGGACCATGTCCTCCTCCGTTTTGAGATATTCGGCGCTGTCCCATTTGCGCAACTTCAATGCCATGTGTCGTCCTCCTAAAATTTGCCCGCCAGTTGCAGTGCGGTCTTGATATCCTTGCTCTGTGTAGACTTGTTGCCCCCCGCCAGCAGAATCACCAGCTCTATGCCTCGTTGTATGAAATACACTCGATAGCCCGGTCCATAGTGAATTCGCATCTCCGATACCCCCTCACCAACTGGCGAGCAATCACCGAAATTGCCATCTTCGGCCCGGTCGATGCGTGCCAGAATACGTGCTACTGCACGTTTGTCTTTCAGGCCGGCAAGCCAGGCATCGAAAACGTCTGTCGTTTGAATACTAATCATGTTTATATTTGTAGCATATAGGATACATGGGAGACAAGAGCTATTTGATCCGTCTCGTTTCTGGCGCGCTGAACGATTGACAGACGCGGATAATTCGACTATGACGCGAATAGAATTTCCATGCATGAATGACGTTCCCACACCAAAGCGCTGTTGGCGCCCGGGTGTGGCGGTGCAAAATCCACAACGAAACCGATATCCTGGAGAAAATCATGACAGAACACGCGATCTGCGATCAGAAACCCTGGCTGTCCCGTTATGAAGCGGGCGTTCCCGAAACACCTTCCATCGAAGCCCTGACCGTGCCTGAGTTTCTGGCCCGTACCGCGTCGTCGTTTCCCGAAAAACCGGCCCTGAATTTCCAGGGATGCACCCTGACCTACCGGCAGATGCTGGACCTGACCAACCGGGCGGCAAACGGCCTGAAAAAACTCGGCCTGAAACGCGGCGACCGGGTGGCCCTTCTCCTTCCAAACGTGATCCCCTGCGTGGTGACGTATTACGCCACCCTCAAGGCCGGGGGCATCGTGGTGATGAACAACCCCCTTTACTCGGACCGGGAACTGACCCACCAGTTCAACGACTCCGGAGCCACCATCCTGGTGACCCTTGATCTTCTGGCCAACCGGATGGAAGCGCTGCGTAAAGACACCTCCATTGAAAAAATCATCTACACCTCCATCGGCGATTACCTGCCTTTTCCCAAAAGCCTTCTTTTCCCGCTGGTGGCCAAGAAAAAAGGGCTGGCCGCCGATGTGAAACCGGCCCAAAACCTGTATCGGTGGAAAGACCTGGTCAAGGCAAGCTCTCCCCAATTCACCGATGAAAAAATGGCCTTGGGTGATGTGGCCATGTACCAGTACACCGGCGGAACCACGGGCGTTTCCAAGGGCGTCATGCTGACCCACGGCAACATTTCAAGCCAGGTCCAGCAGGTGAACGCCTGGTTTCCATCCCTGACCAAAGGTGGCGAACGGTCCATCGGAGCCCTGCCGTTTTTCCACGTTTTCGGCATGACCATCGCGATGAACTGGCCCATGGTCAACGGCTGGGAAAATATCCTCGTTCCCAAACCCGAACCGGACGCCCTGATGACCACCATCAAGACCTTCAAACCCACCATCGCGGCCCTGGTTCCCACCATGTTCATCGGGATTCTCAACCATCCGGACGTGGAAAAAACAGACCTGACCTCCATCAAGGGCTGCTTTTCCGGCAGCGCCCCCCTGCCCGTGGAGGTGATCCGGTCTTTCGAAGCGAAAACAGGGGCGGTGATCGTGGAAGGGTTCGGCCTCACCGAATCCTCACCGGTGACCCACATCAACCCCTTTTCCCCGACCAACCGTAAAGTGGGCAGCATCGGCCTGCCCATCCCCGGCACCGTTTGCCGGATTGTGGATCTGGTGGACAGGGACCGGGACGTGCCCGTGGGAACGCCCGGAGAGCTCCTGATCCAGGGCCCCCAGGTGATGAAGGGCTACCTGGGCCTTCCCGATGAAACGGCCGGGGCTCTGAAAGACGGCTGGCTGAGAACAGGCGACGTGGCCACCATGGACGAAGACGGGTTCTTTTTTATCGTGGACCGGATCAAGGACATGATCATTTCCGGCGGGTACAACGTCTATCCCAGGGAAATCGACGAGGTGATCTACGAGCATCCGAAAGTGGCCGAAGCCTGCGCAGTGGGCATTCCCCATGAATCACGGGGCGAGCAGATCAAGCTGTTCGTGGTCCTGAAACAGGGGGAAGCGGCCACCGCGGAGGAGATCATCGCCTTTTGCGCGGAACGGCTGGCGAAGTACAAGCTGCCCACGTCCGTGGAGTTCCGTGACCAGCTTCCCAAGACCAACATCGGCAAAATCCTGAGAAAAACACTCCGGGACGAAGAACTGGGCAAAGGTCGGCCTTGAAAGATCGTCCATTCTGTGTCAAACCACAGGGGCGTTCATACTTCAAGGCATGGGAGGTTTATAAGGATGAACAAAATCATATCGGCCGGTTTTCTCGCCTACATCGCGGTGACATCCATGGGCATGTTCGTGGTGGCCCTGATCGTTTTTCTCACCACCTGTCTGTTCGACCGCCGGCTTGTGGTTCTTCACTATTTCTCGTCGTTCTGGGCCTCCATCTACCTGTGGTCCATGCCCGCCTGGTCCATTTCCGTAGAGGGACAAAGGAACATCAGGCTCTCCGGCACCTATGTGGTGGTGTCCAACCACCAGTCCCAGCTGGACATCCTGATGGCCTTCCGTCTTTTTTTCCCGTTCAAGTGGGTTTCCAAGGCCGAGGTGTTCCGGCTTCCGTTTATCGGCTGGAACATGGCCCTCAACCGCTACGTGAAACTTTACAGGGGGGACAGCGACAGCGCCCGGACCATGATGGCCCAGTGCGAGGCCCATCTGAGAGAAGGCAGTTCGGTGTACTTCTGTCCCGAGGGTACGCGGTCTGAAACAGGATGGATGCGGCCCTTCAAACCCGGGGCCTTTATCCTGGCCCATAAAATGAAAACCCCGATTCTTCCCGTGGCGATCAACGGCACGAGGCACGCCCTTCCGAAAAACAGTGTGGATTTTCACGGCAGGCATCACCTGCGAATCGCGGTGCTACCCGAAATTCCCTATGAACGGTTCAAGGATCTGAGTGTGGAGGAAACGGCGGTCCTGGTCAGGGACACCCTGGCCGCCCATATCGACGAACATCGGGCCGGCCGTCGGTGAAAAGCCTTAGATGATCAGCTCCTCGATGAACTCGATGAGCTGGTTGAGGTTTCCGCAGGGACGAACCTCGTGGCAGTGGGCTTTGTAGGCCCTCATTTCACTGTCGCCGGTGTCCCAGAATTTTTCCTGTTCGGGGTTCAGCCAGATCACCCTCTTGCAGCGCTCGCGCATGGATTTCAAGATCAGGTCCTGGGGGTTCATGTGGTTGGACCGGGCGTCTCCGATGATGAGAAGCGTGGTTTTCTTGTCCAGCTCCTGCATGTGCCTGTTCTTGAAATGCTGGAAGGCCATGCCGTAATCCGTGGGCTCGTAGTAGTTCACCGGCGCCTCGTTCATGATCTTCTCGATGGCCTCGTTCACCTCGTGGTCCCTGAAAACATCGGTGACATCGGCCAGGTCCGACACGAAGATATAGCTCTTGATCTTGCTGAAACATTCCTGGAGCGAGTAGAGGATGTTCAGCATGAACCGGGCCGTGGACCACACCGAACCGGACACGTCGCAGAGGGCCACGATTTTACCTTTGCGAAGGGGCCTGTCCTTGAAGATGATTTCCATGGGCACGCCCAGGTACTTGCCCGACCGCCTCAGGGTCTTCTTGATGTCGATCACACCCCGGTTGCTGACGGAAAAACGTAAGGTCGCGATTTCCTCGAGCTTTTTCACCAGTTTCCAGATCACGTCCCGGACTTCCTCGATTTCCTCCTGACTCAGGGAGGCAAAGGGGATTTCCCCGACCTGGCTGTACCTTTTGTCGTAGTTTTTGACTTCCTTGAGGCCGTAGTTGTCGGGCTGGGGTTCGTTGTTCAGGAGGGCCAGGGCGTTGTCCAGCTTTTCGGTAAGGGCGTCGGCTGTTCGTTTCACACGGTCGCTGTCAACCACGGCATGGTTGCCGCCCTGAAAAGACAGGACCTTGTTTTTCATCTTGTTGATCTTCAGCATGACCTGGAGACGGCTGGCCAGCTGGGTCATGTTGGAGCGGAGGGCTTTGGCGGCCAGTTCCTCCTGGGTGTGGATCCGGTGCACCTCTTCCACGAAACCCATGGGGTTTCCTTCCATGAAATCGGTGAGGGATTTTCCCAGAACATCGTCCGATTCCTCGGCCCGGAGCATCTGGATCACGTCCTCGATGAACTGTTTTTCCAGTTCCGATTCCGGATCGTGGGACACACGGGACAGGTCGCTCTGCATCTCGTGGAAGAACAGGTGGTACATCTGGTCGAAACGGCTCTGCTCCCTCCGGCTTTTGGCGAAGTTGGTCCTGAGCACCAGACGGAACTCCTCTTCCTCGATGGGCCGGATCAGGTCCAACTGGCTGACGCAATCCAGGACCTCGGCCGTGGAGATTCTCAGGTCGGCGGCCCGGCAGCAGGCCACGAATCTCAGTGTCAGGTTGACCATGCTAGTCTTTCACCACCTTGAGGATGTTTTTTCTCACCACGTCGTAATCGGACTTGTGCTTGCAGATGGTGTTCAGGGTTTCCGACACGATTTCCGGGGAAAGGTCCTCGATCTGGAGGATCACAAGGGATTTGGCCCAGTCCAGGGTTTCGGAGATGCAGGGACGTTTTTTCACATCCAGGTCCCGGATGCGGGCCACCATCTTGACCATCTTGCGCAGCAGCTTTTCGTCCATGCCGGGGAGTTTCAGTTTCACGATGTCCACCTCGGCGTCGATGGACGGGTAGTCGATGTAAAGGTGGATGCAGCGGCGTTTCAGGGCGTCGCTCATGTCCCGGTAGTTGTTGGAGGTCAGGACCACGAAGGGATGGGTCACGGCCTTGATGGTTCCAAGTTCCGGAATGGATACCTGGAAATCGCTGAGAAGCTCCAGGAGAAAGGCCTCGAATTCGGGATCAGACTTGTCCACCTCGTCGATGAGGAGCACCACGGGTTTTTCGGAACGGATGGCCGTGAGAAGGGGCCGGGTTTGGATGAACCGTTCGGAAAAAAAGGCGTCCTCGTGTTCGGCGATTTGGTCAACCGCCTCCTTGAGAGTGGCACTCTGGGACACCACGTCGTGAATTTTTTCCTTGACCATCTGGGTGTAGAGAAGCTGTTTGGCGTATTCCCACTCGTAGAGAGCCTTGCTTTCATCCAGGCCCTCGTAGCATTGCATGCGGATCAGGTCCCGGCCAAGGCATTTGGCCACGCTTTTCGCCAGCTCGGTTTTTCCCACACCGGCAGGTCCCTCCACCAGAATCGGTTTTTTCGTGGCCTGGGCAAGATAAACCACGGTGGATATCTCCTTGGAAGCGATGTACTTCACCTCTTCCAGTCTTTCCTGAACATCCTGAACGCTTTGAAAATCCATAATCGCCTTCTCGAGTTTTGATGTGATACGCCGTTAATTTTAAAACACATAAAATTATCAGGAATGGTAACGATGGGCAAGCAAAATCCCTTGTGTGGATGGACGGATTTCTCTCTTGAGACCTGTCAAATAAAGTGGTAGGATGACTTCCCTGTAAGACGGAAAAAAAACAGGGGCCGTCTTGGGTTGTTGATGAAAGTCTCGCAAAAACGAGATGTTGGGTGCCACGGGAAAATTATTTTCAGCGGTGTGCTGACCAAACAGGAAAGCCAGGACAAACTTTACATGCAGACAGTAGAAAAAAGCAAAGACAACAGAAAAAATCCCCGAATCAAAACAGCCAACCTGGTGGATTACACGCTGTTCGATCAAGACGGCAAACCCTTGGGCCAGGGCAAGGGGCGAACCATCAACCTCAGCCTCAACGGAATCCTGTTGAAAACCACCAGCCCACTTCAGGGCGTCTACGTCCTTCTGATGACCATCGACTTGAACGGCAACGACGTGAAAGTCGAAGGGCGCCTTGTGTATTCCACGGAAGACGGAACAGGCCATTATCTGTCAGGCATCGAGTTCAAGGGCCCCATGGACCGGCAGGTCGACGCCATCGTGGCCTTTGTCAAAACCTACCAGCAGACCAGACACAGGATCAAAAAAGAAGCGGTCAAATCCTGACGCTTTTTCAAACGTCCCTGTCAACCATCGAAAGCTCCTGGACAATCAGGTCTCTCACCCCTTTAAACGCCCCGAAGTGGGCCGTGATGTGGAAGGCAATGGACGGATATTTTTTCGAGGCCTCGCGGACCAGCTCGGGAATGTCCGAGACCACATGACTGCCCCCGGCGATAAAATAGGGCAGCACCGTGACACGGCTCGCGCCCATGGCGGCCAGGGCTTCGATCTGGCTTTCCGCCGACGGGTCGCTGAACTGGTTGAAGGCGCACAGCACCCGGTCGTATCCGCTCCGGCCCGAGCTGTCCAGCTCCTGGGCCAGGGACATTACTTCATCGTTCGATTCTTTTTTCCGGCTTCCATGGGCGAGGATCAGCAGGGCTTTCATCTTTTTTCCTCATTTATTACAGGGCCGTGGACAGGCCGTTCAGGTCCATCAGCTCGGCAAAGGTTTTCAGGACGTTTTCCGAATCCACGTTGCTTCCCTCGATGGTCACCGATGTTTTCGGTCCCACCTGGAGGGTCAGGGTGCCGCTTTTTCCTTCGGTGTCGAACTGAAGGGTTCCGGTGAAACCTTTGATCCGGACCGACTTGCTGCCGCTGCCCATGGCCGCGCCTCCGCCGAACATGGCCCCGAAGCTGGCCAGACTGCCCAGCTTACCGGTGATGCCGCCTGTGGCGATGGTGATCTTCACACTGGATTCGTTCTCACCGCTGTAATTCCCTTCGGCACCGGCGTTGCCCACCATCATGGCACCGTCACCCATGCCCTGGGAGGTTTTGCTGTCCAGGGTGAAACCCTTGGGCGCGTCCGGGATGAACTTCAGCATGCCGCTGGCCGTGACTTCGTTTAATTTGGACAGGGCGAAGTTGATTTCTTCGATGGCCTTGGCCGTGTTCCCCTGCTTGATCAGGGACTGAGCTGTGGAAAGGCTGGAAATGGCTTCCTGGGCGGGATCTTCGGCCCAGGCCTGAACAGCGATGAAACAGACGAAAAGAACGGCAGCGGTCAGTTTTTTCATGGAACCCCCATTGATTTGATGGATAAATGACGCATCGGCCAGCAAGCCTATCCTGCTAAAAAGAACCCAGGAGCTTGTCCCGGCCGGGCTTCAGATTATGTTGACTTGTTCACGTTAAATCGGCAATCGCCAGAATATACGCCGTTTTCACCTTCCGGGGCAAGGATCTTTTCCAGCATCAATGCCCCGGCTCGTTCATAATAAAGGTTTCAGGACTTTTTCTTCTTTTTCCGTTTCGCCATCAGGTCCTCATGGGCATCGATCAGGGCCATCACATCGTCCCCCTTGCCCTGGTAGGCGATGGTTTCACTGTACTCGTTTTTTGTCACCTCGATCCGGTCCACGGGTTTTCCCAGGAATTTTTCTATCGCTTCAAGGCTGCCGGCTTCTTCCGGACTGCAAAAGGACAGGGCCACGCCTTTGCGCGTTCCGCGCCCTGTCCGGCCCACCCGGTGAACGTAGTTTTCAGGGTCCGTGGGCAGGTCGTAGTTGATCACCGCGTTGACATCGGGAATGTCGATGCCCCTGGCGCTCACGTCGGTTGCCACCAGAATGCGGCACTGGCCATGGCGAAAGGCGCTCATGCCCAGGGACCGGTCTTTCTGGTCCTTGTCCCCGTGGATGGACACGGTCTCGATGCCCACCCGTTCCATGGCTTTCACCACACGTTCGGCCCGGACCTTGGTCCTGACGAACACCATGATCTTGCTTTCGGGATGGTCCTGGATATAACGTTCAAGAAAAAACCGTTTGTCGTCCATGGCCACCACCATCACCGCGTGGGACACGTTCCGGCTCACCCGGTCTTCCGGAGAGATCTGGATCCGGATGGCCGATGTCTTGACCTGGGAAAAGGCCAGTTTCTTGATGTCCTTGTCGATGGTGGCGGAAAAAAACAGGGTCTGGTGCTGGCGTGTGATTTTCTTTTTAACACTCCTTATGTCGTCGATGAACCCCATGTCCAGCATGCGGTCCGCCTCATCGAGAACCAGGGTCTCGATCCGGTCGATACGGATGAAGCCCTGGCTGATCAGGTCGAACATCCGGCCCGGAGTGGCCACGAGCACGTCGATGCCGTCCTGGAGTTTCTGGATCTGGGCGTCCTGTTCCACCCCGCCCACCAGGGCGAAGGTCTTGACCCGGGTGTGCCGTTCGATCCGGTTGAACACGTCGCCGATCTGCATGGCCAGCTCCCGGGTCGGTGCCATGACAAGACACTTGATGCCCAGAGTGCGTTTGCTTGTTTTCTGGCCATGGATTTTTGCGATGACGGGAATGGCGAAGGCCGCTGTTTTGCCGGTCCCGGTCTGGGCCACGGCCAGCACGTCTTCCCCGTTGAGGATCGATGGAATGGCCTTGTACTGAATGTCTGTGGGTTTCCTGAAACCCAGAAGCTCCAGGTTTTTCTTGATTTCATCGGGTATCGGGTATCTGTCGAACTTCATCGTTTTTCCTTTCGTTGTGAAGCCCAAATCTACCGTTCAACGGAAGGAAAAGCAACTGATAAAGCGGGAACCGCCATGATCAACGCTATCGGGATCGGATTCGATATCCGCAACTTCGATTGCGATAGCGATCCCGATAGCGATAGCGATTCAAACGGTCAATACAGGCTTGATGAAGGACCCGGTGATTGTCCTGGCTGTTTCAAGGGCGAGTTTCAGCCGCCAGTCCCTGGCCGTTTCACGGAATCGGGCCAGCTTCCGGTCCGCCTCTGCCAGAACCGGTGAGGGCCAGGGGCCGGCTATCGTGTCCAGAACCTTCCGGACGGTGGAAAGACCGGCGCTCCACTCCCTGTCGTCTCGCTGAAACCCGGCCAGACGGTTTTGCGCCGTTTCAGAAAATCCCCTCCCGGGACTTCGGGGCCGTTGTGCCGCAAATTCCGCCGCCGCCACTCCGGCCCTCGAGCCGAACACCTGGGTGGCGAGGACCATGGCCCCGCCCACGCGGTTGGCCCCGTGCATGCCTCCGGCGCATTCCCCGCAGGCGAAAAGACCTTCCAGAGACGTTCTTCCGTCCTCATCGATGGCCGCGCCCCCGTTCATGGCGTGGGCGAAAGCTGCCACGGTGAAACGTCCTTTTTCCGGGGTCGAGATGCTAACGGTCCCGTCCGGATTCCGAACAGACAGGAGAAAACGGTCCAGTGCCGAATCCTCAAGGCCATGGGCCATGGGAACGTGGCGGCTCCGCTCCCCGCACAGGGCCGTGATGTCAGGGGGAGGCTGGATGTCCGAGGGGCCCACCCGCACGCCCGGCCGTGCCAGATCCCAGCAGGGCCAGTGCTCCAGGGTTTTCGTGTCAACCCAGAAGAACTGGACAAAGGGCATGTTGACCAGAGGGACCCCGCAGCCTGCCATCAGGGCTGTGGCGAACCCCAGATTTTCTCCGGCGCTGAGATGGCGGTGAAACAGTCCGGCCGCCCCTCCTGTGGCCAGGACCGTGGCTTTTGATCGAACGGCGAGGTGACGTCCTGTTTCGGATTCCTCGAACAGGGCTCCCTGGATGTTTCCCTGGTTGTCCCGGACCAGGTCCTTGAGGCAGATTCCGCTGACCAGGGTTCCTCCGGCTGAAAGAAACCGGCGTTTCATGGCGTCGAAGGCCGACATCAGATGGTCAAAGACAAAAGCCAGGGGCGGTTCCCGGAGAAAGCAGCAGGGAACCCGGAGAAGGTTTTCAGAGCCATCAGTCCTGAAGCGGAAACCGGTTTCGGCAAGGTTCAGGAAACAGGTTTCGCTCGCACGGGCCATGATCCGGACCAGAGGTTCACGAAGGGTTCCGGGACCTGCCAGAGAAAGGGCGGCGTTCACAAAGGCGTCCCGTTCAGCGCCGTCCCGGCAGACCACCATGCCCAGGCTGTCGTTCCGGTTGGTAAACGAAGACCCCGAAGGGCCGGGCCGCTGGCAGGCCACACACACGTCAAGGCCCGGACAACGCTCAAGGGCCGAAACACCGGCAGCCAGACCGGCAAGGCCTGAGCCGGCCACCAGCACATCACAGGATGTTATAGACGTAGTGTTCACAGGCCTGTCCGGCAATCTGTGGAAAAAAAGGTCAGCGGGTCTGGGGGTAGACGGGAGATGGCTCCTTGACCCGTTGTTCCTCTTCCCGCTCCTTTTCCTCCCGGGTTTTGATTCTCTGCACCACGGCTGCACTGAATTTTTTGCCGCAGTAAGTGTACGCCGCGTTGGACCCTTCCTGGATCACCTCATGGTAACGTTTTCCGATATCCGTGTTCATGAAGCGCAGGTATTCCTTGAGTTCTTCCCTGGACACATCCCGGTAGGTGAAAAAGATGCTCAGGGCCATTTCACGGGCGATGGTGTCGGTGAGGGCCTGGCGGTTCTTTTCGAAGCTCTCCCGCATGGCCGACTCCGAGGGCATGTTCATGGACGGAAACGCCGAGCCCATGGCGGTGAGGGTGATCACCTGCATGTTGATCATCCGGTCCACGATCAGCTCTGTGGCCCGAACACTCCGGTCGATATCCTGGACGATGCCCAGCCGTTCCTCGTAATCCGGGGTCTGGCGGAGAGTGGGAACAGCGTCGACCATCTTCTGGTAAGCTTCCGGGGTGGACCCCGCTTTTTCAATGGCCGTCAGTTTCAGGCCCAGGGGTGAATCGAGCCAGCGGAGAACGGCCCGCATGTCCTCGACACTGAGCCGTTCCTCGATGTGACCGGCCAGAATGGCCCGGATGGTCACGGGGTTGAAGGTCCGGGCGATGATCGTTCCGATCTCGTCCACCACCCCGTCGGACATGGGCCCCAGAATGGATTCGTTTCGCCGGAAACACTCCCGGACCTCGGCCATGGTTTTTTCAGGCACGTTTTCGATCTGTTCGTTGACACCGCATTTTTCCATAAGCTGCCGGGTCAGCTCATGGACCGAGGCGGCGGACATGTCCGACGGGCCATTCACAGACACAGGCGCGGGCGGCACGTGGCGGCAGGCCAGAACGGCAAGGCAGCAGAAGATCAGCAGGATGTGTTTCATGGACGTCGCTTTCTGTTGGAATGATTTATGAAACAAGCCGGGTCTCCGGCCTGACTTTTTGAAATGTTCCATTTGTAATGATTTTTTTTGTGGTTTGTCAAGGGGGTCAAGGCTGGAAGTGGAAGCATCCGAGGTTGTCCCGAAAAGTTGTATCTATTTGAGACACAGCCGGGTGTTTCATCGCAACGTGAGACAGCCCACTAAGCCGGAAAGCCCTGAAAACAAAGGCTGGAAATTGTGGCATGGAATATGAAATGGAAAGGGGTTAAATGGGCCCGGTCACATGAAACAGGGCCCTTTGACCGAACGAAACCATGGGAGGTTCCTATGCCCGAAAATATCTATGTATGCAAAGGTTGCGGAGACGTGAAAAAAGAGCCCGAAGGACTCTGCGCCCCTGTGCTGATGGGGGATGTGCATGTGTGCCAAAGCTGCGGGTTCCACAGCAAAAAACCTGAAAACCTGTGCAGCCCCGAGCAGATCCAGGCGAATTTCGTCTGCGTGGGTTGCGGCAGGGTGGCCGATCTGCCTGGGAAGCTGTGCAATCCCAGGGATCTTGAGCTCCTGGCCAGAAACGAGCCGCCCCACACCATTTTTTGATTCCTTCCGACCCCACCTCACCCTTCCGGAACCGTCAGGATGAACGTTTCATCCGGCGGTTCCGGCCTCTCACAGACCCCTTGGGTCTATCGAACTCACACCTTGCCGGTCTTTTTTGCATAGGCTTCGCGGATTTTGTCCGCCAGGACGTCGATGTCGCAGGGTTTCATCAGGTAATCGAAGGCCCCGTACTTGATTCCGCCCACAGCGGTCTGGACCGTGGCGTGGCCGGTGAGCATGATCACCTCCACCTCCGGGAAATCCTTCTTGATACGTTTAAGTACCCCCATGCCGCTCATACCGGGCATTTTCACGTCCAGCACCACCACGTCCACCGGGTTTGTCTCGAGAACCTCGTATCCTGCGTTGCCGCTTGTGGCCGTGAAGGTCCGGATCCCTTTTTTTTCCAGAAGTTTTTGGGTGGTGGACAGAAAGCGCTCCTCGTCATCCACGATCAAAAGGCTGATTTTTTCCTGTTCCATGGTCAACTCCTTTTTTTTCGTTGTTCCGCCGATGTCACGGATCATTCGGCCAGAAGTCCGTCGATGTCCTTGATCATCTTATCCCTGTAGTACACCACACGGGACGGGTTGGTCATGATCATGTCCAGCTGCCGCGTGTGGAGGGTCAGGTACCCCAGCACCACCAGACGTTTTTCCATGTACTGTCTGTCGAATCCTTCCAGTCTGGCGGCCAGGTGGTCCTGTTTCACGTCGACCCTGAAACCGTAACGTTCCAGAAGTTCGCCGATGAAATAGACCCGTTTCATTTTCCGCTCGAAATCCGCGGCCCCGCCCTTGAACTGGAAACTCACGTAGTTTTCCCCGGACCGGTCGCTGACCAGGGCCTCCATGGTGGAGAAATGGTAGCCGAGCCGGGAGTTGAGGCTGCAATAGTTCTTCGACAGCATGAAGTAGTTCCGGTCTGCGTATTTCGTGGGCATGCTGGTGACCAGGTTGGGCTGGGCCGTGCTCTGGAACATCACGGCGGCAAAACCCTTGCCGTCCAGGGGCGGCGGCCCTTCCCAGGGTTTGGCGGTGTAACCCTTCCAGAACGCCAGCATGGGAATGGAGGCGATCTGTTCGATTTTCACGTATTTCCCCTGGACTTCCTGGCTGAAGCCGTCGTCCAGGTTCAGGATCCACCATTTCATGGGCACCACGTAGTGCAGCTGCTTGCTCGACCGTTCACGGAAGTCGTGCTTCTTTCCGAACTGGAACATCTCGTTCACTGATTTCTCATGGATGAACCGGGTGATGTCGTGGTAGGTCGTGCAGTTTTCCGGCGTGAAATCCGTGGAATCGGGATTGAGAAGATGCAGGGGCACAATGTGCTCGCTGACCTGCTTCAGGATTTCCGCCACGGGGCTTCCCTCCATGAGGCTCCGTTCCCTGGCCCTGTTCTCGAGAAGAACGTCCAGGCGTCCCGGGTATACGGTGGTGTTGTCCGCGTCCACAGTGACGGTGTCTCCCGGATTCAAAAGGGTCATGGCGTCCCTCACGGCGAAAAGGGCCGGGACTTTGAACTCACGGGCCACATTGGCCAGGTGGCCGGCAAAGCTTCCCTGCTCGGAAACCACGGCCGACGCCCGGTTGATCAGGCTGGCCCAGGACGGCAGCGCCTGTTTCACCACGAGGACGGCCCCTTCGGGAAACTGGAGGATATCCGCCCCCTTGGAAACCTGGTAGACCTGGCCCGCCCCCGCTCCAGGACTCGCGGTGATCCCGTCCTTCACCAGGGGAGAAAAGCCCTCCACCAGAAGCTCGTTCCTGGCCTGGCCCCTGGAGGTCTGGCGAAGGGGGCGGCACTGGAGGATATACAGACGCCCGTCCCGGTCCAGGGCCCATTCGATATCCTGGGGGCATTTGTAGTAATTCTCGATTTTGACCGCCAGATAGAAGAGCTCCCGGATTTTCTCCTCGGAAAGGGCGGGCTGGTGGCGCAGGTCCTCCGGGACTTCCTTCCGGTGAACGCCTTCGGTCTTTAGGCTGGCCACCTGGAAACGCTTATCCCGGACATCCGAACGGATGGTAAGGGCGGGCTCGCTCTGGGTGACCATGACGAAATCCAGGGGTTCGGTATCGTAAAGCCGGCCCGGCACCACCTGGTAATCCACATCCCGGGAGACCACGAAAAGGTCGCAGGTGTCCTGGCCGTCCACCACCGACTTGGGAAGCCCCAGGGCCGCGTTGATGTAAACGGACATGTCGTCGGCGTCCACGGGGTTCCGCGAATAGGCCACGCCCCCCGCCACGGCGTCCACCATTTCCATGCAGCCCACGCACATGGCGATGTCCTCGTCACGGACCCCGCGGTTCAGTTTGTAGGCGATGGCTTTCACGCTGTACTTGCTGGCCACCACCTCCCGGTATGCGTCGAACACGCCTTCCCAGGAGACGTTGAGCTCACTCCGGTATTGCCCGGCAAAGGAGTTCTCCATGGAATCTTCTCCCATGGCGCTGCTTCGCATGGCAATGCGCACGTTCCGGCCCCGCTCCCTTTCCAGGGTTTCCCATTGCTCCCTGACCGCCTTTTCCAGCGCTTCCGGGATTTTGGCGTCCATGATCAGGGTTCTTATCCGGGAACTGAGGATATCGAAAGGGCCGCCGCTGTCCGGCCCGGCGCTCTGGATGATCCTCTCGATTTCGCTCTGGAGCCTGTTTTCCCGCATGAAAAGATCATAGGCCGTAGCGGTGATGGCGAAGCCCTCAGGAACCGTGAGCCCCAGCATGTTCTTCACTTCCGCGGCATGGGCCATTTTTTCACCCACCAGGTAGCTCATGCCAGGCGTCACGTCCTTGAAAGGGATGACGAGCCTCGGATCCTCCACGCTTTTTTTCGGGCTGAGAATCCGGGCGATTTCCTGCTCGATCCGGAAAAAACTCGGCTCGAGTCCCGGGTACTTGCCCCCGGTGATGGTTTTCAGATGGCTGATCATGGAAAACACGCTGACCGAGATGGCCGTGACCCGGGACTTGATGAACCCCATGCCGAACACCTCGCTGCCCTGGAGGGCCCGTTCGATGTCCGCCATGTTTTCCAGGCTTTTGTTGTTGGCGCTGATCAGAAGTTTGAAACTGTGGTAACGGGCCTTGAAATTCAGGCGCAGGTATTCCACCTCCACATCGCGGTTTTCCTCCGCGCCGGAGCCTTTGCGCCTGAACCAGTTCCAGAGTTTCTTCATGCCGTCCTTTTTTCCGCCATGATTCTTTCACTTGCAAAAAGGCGGGCCGTAAAGACCCGCCTTCTGGACTCACATCATTTTGGTGAAACACGTTTCGGAATCAGTGACCGAATTTCATGCCCCAGCCTTCGAACATGAACATGATGGCGTAACCGTACCACATGGTGTAGATCACGTAGAACAGGAGAGAACCGACCACGATCCACCAACAGGTCTTGATGGGCTTGGGAACGATCTTGTAATAGTTGTAGGACGTCTCGATGGATTTGCCCAGGGAGTTCTTGATGACCTTGGCTTCATCGAATTTTTCGTTCTTCATCAGGTACTTGTAGGACCCGTCCAAGGCTTTGTACCAGTTGTACACCACCTGGCGCTCGTCAAATCCGTATTTGGCGCTGATGGAGGCTCCGTCGTTGTGGTACATCAGGTCCGCGTCGTCCAGGCTGGCCGAAAGAACGGCGCCCAGGTCTCCGTTCATGGTCACGTCCTTGTCAGTGGCCGTGGCCGTGACGCCGTATTTCTGGAGCTGGGCCACGATCTGGCCGGCCTGCTCGGCGTTGTCCATGGAAAATTTGGTTTCCACCACGTTGCCGTTCATCTTTTTGGCATCTTCCTTGGAGGCGGGAATGTAGTACGCTGAATCTTTGGAAATGGAGTTGTACAGGGCGTCCAGATACTCCATCCCGTTATGCTTTACCCCATTGTGATCGGGGAAAAGGGGTGAGAAAAACAGACCGAGGACGGCCAGGAACGCGACCATCATCACAAAACCAAGCATGAATTCCTTTTTATTTTCAATCATGAGTGAGCCTCCCCACTTTTAAGCGTTGTAAGATTCGTCAGAAATACCCCGATGACCCAGACCCCGAAACCTCCCACGGTGATGAAGAACAGCCACATGCCGATATCGTTCAACACGAGACAGGTGCCCTTGGAAAGGGGGATGAGATCCATGGACTGGAGTTTGGACGGAAGGGCGAAAATCCGGTTCACGAAACCGGCCATGATGGACATGGCATAGAAACCGCGGATGGTGATGCCTGAAACCACCTTGGTGACCAGCGCGCCGATCTGGATGCCCAGAAGGGAGCCCAGGAGCATGCCCATGGCCAGGGTGTAGAAAATGAAACCGTAAATGGCGTACTGGGTGATGGCGCCGTAGCCTGCGGTGAAGATGATCTGGAAAATGTCGGTACCCACGGTGGTCATGGAAGACACGCCCAGAACGTACACGAAGATGGGGAAGGTGAGGAAACCGCCTCCCACGCCCATGATACCGGCGGCAAGACCGACGAAGGCCCCTGCGATCACGAGGAAGATCCATGAAATTCTGTGGCCGCCGGGGGTGATGTCGGCGTCAAAGGTCACCATGGGGGGAATGTTGATGCTCTGGAGGGTTTTGGGAAGGGAACCCATGTCCGTTCCTTCGGTTTTTCCGCCGTGGGAGGAAACGGCCCCGCCTTTTCTCCAGACCTTGATGAAATCGAACATGGAGTAGAAACCCAGAAAGCCCAGCATGAGACTGTAGACCGTGGTGATGAAGGCATCGCTCAGAACCGGGTTGATCTCGTAAAGGACGCGGTTGATCAGACCGCCGGCCGTGGCGCCGATCAGTGCTCCGATCAGGAACACCAGGGCCAGGGGAACGGACACGTTGCCCAGTTTCTTGTGAATCACGCTGCCCATGATGGCTTTGGCGAAAATATGGAACAGGTCGGTTCCAACGGCCAGGATACCTTTGATACCCGCGCTCATCAGGGCCGGTGCGATGATGAAACCGCCGCCGGCTCCGATACAGCCAGTGATAAGGCCCGCACCAAGGCCGACGAAAATGGAAACCACAAAGATGAACGTGGAATAAAACGCCGGGCTGTACGCTTCTTTTCCTCCGATAATCGAAGGCAGGACCTTGCCCGCGTCATCGGCGAAAACAATACCGCCCAGAATGATGGGAATGAACAGAAGGGCCATGATAAACAGCCGTTTTCTGCTTTGCAGGATCCTGTTCGACGTGTCGATCTCCCACTTCGCCTGGGCCCTAGCGCCCATCATCATCAAGTCCCCTAGTTGTTTAAAAAAATTCATCGACTCTTCTCCTTTGTTAAAATTATGGAAAAACCACCTACACTTCAACACCCAACCTCTCCCGGGCCGGGTGTTTATTTTTTCTTCTCGTTGAGGACTTTCCGGGTATAGGCGTCCTCAATCTTGTACAGCAGCTCATCTATGTTCACGGGCTTCATGATGTAATCGAAAGCCCCCTTTTTCATGATGTACAGGGCGATCTCCACCGTGGCGTGGCCGGTCAGCATGATCACCTCGATCAGCGGGTCGAGCCGCTTGATTTCATCGTAGGCCTCGGTTCCGTTCATACCGGGCATCTCCTGGTCCAGGATCACCACATCGGGCCTTTCCCTGGCCGTCATCTCGATTCCCTTTTCCCCGCAGTCCGCTTCGAAAACCTGGAATCCGCGTACGGAAAGCTGGCGGCAAAGGGCGCTTCTGAACCGGTCCTCGTCATCGACCAGGAGGACCTTCAGTCCTGTTCTTCTAGTGTTTTCCATTGTCTTTCTCTCCTGATTTCCGGACAGGCAGAGACACCGTGAAGGAGCTGCCCACCCCTTTCACGCTGGCCACGTCGATACGGCCTCCCATGAGTTCCACAATGTTCCGTGACACGCTCAGTCCCAGGCCCGTTCCCTTGCCCACATCCTTGGTGGTGAAAAAAGGGTCGAAAAGCCGTTTCATGTGCTCCGGATCGATACCTTCTCCCGTGTCCTTGACCGTGACCCTGACCTGACGGTTCTGGACACAGGTGTTCACGGTGATGGTTCCCGGCCCCGTGACGGCGTCTCCGGCGTTGTTCACCAGGTTGAGAAACACCTGGCGAATGGCGTCGGGATCGATGAGGATGTCGGGAAGGTTTTCCGCGTATTCTTTCACGATGGTGATGTTCTTGCTTTCGAACTCCCGCTCCTTGAGACCTCCGAGCACGTCGTCCAGGATGCGGTGCACGTTGCTCAAAACCATGGTGGGCTGGTGCTTCCGCCCCAGGTCGAGAAGCTGGTGGGTGATGTTCTTGGCCCTGAACGCCGCGGAGTCAATGATGGACAGTTCGGTGCGGATGGCCTCCGGGCTCGCGTCCAGGTGAAAATCGGGGTTCAGCATGTCCCGTATCACGCCGGTGGTGGCGATGATGATGGCCAGCGGGTTGTTGATCTCATGGGCGATACCGGTTGAAAGCTCACCGATGGCGGCCAGCTTGGAGGCGTGGATCAGCTGGTTCTGGAGGGCGAGGCCCCGTTCGGCCGTGGCCTGGGCCTTGTTGATCAGACGCCGGGTCGTGTAATAGATGATGGCTCCGATGGTGATGATGATCACGGCCAGGCTCGCGATCAGAACCTGCCGGACCCGGTACATGCCCGCATGGGCCACGGACAGGGGCTGGCTGACCAGAAGAGCCCAGGGGGTTTCGCTCAGCCAGGTGTAGGCCACCAGCACCGGATCACCGGACCGCTCGATTTCCATGACCCCCGCTCCCCGCTCACGGGGAGGCATCACGTCGGAAAGGGCCAGAAAATTCCCCCGGCCCGGGTCCACCACCTGATAGTTTCCGCTCCGGTTGATCAGGGTGGAATCCACCTCCTTGCCGTGGCTGATGCTCCGGAGGAACATGTAGAATTTGTCCGGGTCCAGGGTGGAGCGCATCACATAGGCTTTCCCGTCGATGACCTGGCGGATGGCGATGGTGAAATGGGCTTTTTTCCTGAACCCCATGTAGATGTCGCTGATCAGGTAGTCTTCCGTGTGGTTCATGAGGGTTTTGAACCAGCCCTCATCGCTGTAGTCCTTGCCGAGAAGCTGGGGAAAAGGGCCGGCATACCCTGTCTGGATGCCCCTGTCGTCGAGGAAGCCCACGTCGATGAACGCGTCGTTGGCCTGGCGGAGATGGCCGAGAAAATATTCCATTTTCCCGGGATTGGGGGCCGTGGTGAACTCCCGGCTGTGGAACAGGTTGAGGAGGTTGACCACCCTTTCCTGAAGAAACAGGTCGATGGTGTTTTTCTGGCTTTCCGCAATGGCGGAAAGACTGAGCTTTCCGCTCTTTTTCAGGGTGGAGTTGAACTGAAGATGGAAGTAGGCCGACAGTAGGGCGTGTGGTATTAAAAATCCGATAAACAGTCCTGCCATAAGCCTCAGCCTGAGTATTCTGAAATACGCTTTTACGTTTTGAACATGGAGTGGGTGCACTTTTTCATCATGCCCCTCTTTTTCATTTTTCTGTGTTTCAGTCAATGATTGTTTCATATTTGAACACTTTTTTTTGTGTCTACCCTGCCGGTTTGTCCATTTTATTGCCAGACGGCCAAGGCCTCCGTGATGGTCCGACCCTCTTCGGAATCACGCCGCCGGAAGTTCGACGGTGAACCGCGCCCCCGATGTTTCCACGTTCCTCACCTTGATGGCCCCTCCCATGTCACTGATGATGCCCAGGCACACGGAGAGGCCCAGCCCCGTCCCCTTGCCCACGGGTTTGGTGGTGAAAAAGGGGGCGAAGATCTTTTCCGCCAGGTCGGGGGGGACCCCGGTTCCATTGTCCTCCACGGATATTTCGATCATCCTGTCGCCGGCATTTTCCCGGATTCCGACGATCAGCCGCCCCCCCTGGGCCCCGTGGGCCTGGGTCACGCTGTCCATGGCGTTGTTGATCAGGTTCAGGAATACCTGCTGCAACTGGGCCGGGTCGGCGTTTACCATAAGGGGTTTGGCCGGAATGTCCTTGACGATGGTGATGGCGTGGACCTGGGCTTTCTTCTCCACCATCTGGAAAATTTCATGCATGAACTCCCGGACGTCAAGGGTCTTGAATTCTTTTTCTTCCTGGCGGCCAAATTTCAGGATGGAGGCCGTGATTTTCGAACATCGTTCGATCTGGAGACCGATCTGGGCCAGGGAATCCCGGACGTCGAGAAGGGTGGCACGGGCCTCGTCGTCCGTGGGTTTGTTTTTCTCAGGGTCCAGGTCGTCCACCAGGATGTCGAGCAGGCTCTGCTCGCTTTTCATGATCTGGAGAGGGTTGTTGATCTCATGGGCGAATCCCGTGGCCATTTCCCCGATTTCAGCGTATCGTCCGGCCCGGATCAACTGATCGGAAAGGCGGCCCTTCTCAGCGTCGGTCCTTTCGATGCGGCGGACCACCCGGCCGGTGATGTAGAAGGCCAGCGCCACCAGGCCTGTCCCGCCCACGGCCATGACCAGGACGATCAGGACAAGGGCCCGCCGAAGCAGGTGGAAGGCGTCGTTCTTTTCCTGCCGGACCACAAGAAGCCAGGCACCGTCTTTAACCCAGAGGGTGGCGTACACCTGGGTGACACCCCGGGTGTCCTTGGCGATAAAGGACCGGACCCCCTCGTGAGAATTCCGGTAGACATGAAAATCCTCGTCCTTTTCCATGAGTTTACCGCCAAGACGCCGTTCGGTCTGGAACAGGCCTTCGGAGTTCAGGAGATAGGCTTCCCCGGTCAGGCCCACATGGACGGTTTTCACGAAATCATTGAAAAAATTTGAATCGATGGTGGCCCGGATCACCCAGGTGCCCTGGGGTGAATCGGCGGCCACGGCGATGACGAAATGGGGAATCCGCCGGAATCCCCGGAACACATCGCTGATGTAGTATTTTTTCCTGAGCACCTCCCGGAACCAGGTGGCGTCGTGGTAATCGATGCCCCTCAGGCTGTACGGGCCGTGGTAGGAAACGTGCATGCCCTTGTCGTCGAAAATCCCCAGGTCGGAATAGACGTGGGATTTTTTCTGGAGCTCGTTGTAGACCTTTTCCAGAACGTCGGGCCGTTTCAGGTCCTCAAAGGAGTATGTGTTTGAAATAAAGGCGAGGTCGGCTTTCCGCTCGTTGAGGAAGGATTCTATCATGGACCCGTGATCCGCCGCAATGCGGTTCATGGTGGCCACTGTGGATTTTTCGATGGACGCGGCAAAATAAAAGTACCCGATTCCCAGGGCTGAAAAGAAGGGGATCAGTGGCACGAGAATCATGCTCACAAGAATGTTGTTCTTGACCGAAGAGTAGTCTTTTCTGCCGCTCATCGTCCGCCCGCCCGCTGTTTCATGGCGTCGGCCGCCACTTTTTTCAGTTCACTGATGCTGTCCCAGTTTTTCTCCACCCGTTCCAGCACAGATCCGAAAGGGACGACCCCGTCCTTGTCCACAGCCAGGGCGTGGACGATCACGGGGAGGTCCGGGCGGTAACGGACGATTTTTTCGGCGATGTGGCCGAAGTTGCTGTCCAGAACCTCCGGGTCGATGATCATCAGATCCACCGCCTGGGACCCGCTGAAAAGGTCCATCAGGTCCTTTTCACAGGTGGGGGCGAACACCGTGTACCCCTCGGATATCAGCTCCCGCTGGATCAGGCTGCGGATGTGGGGATTCCTTTCGACCACGACGATCTTTTTCATCGCTCCACCTTGATCGGACGAACGGCCCGTGGCAACGCTTCGCCACCCAATTCATCGGCGAAGGGTCCGGACACCACGAAAGGCGTCCGTCCTGCTTTCCGTTTCACGGGGCCTGTCTGTGCCAGAAACACATTGCGCCCAAAAGGGACAAGGGTCTTCAGTCCCCGGGTATCCAGTTCCACAAGATCGACTTTGCCTGACTGCTCCAAAAGCATATGGACGAGTTCCCATGCGGAGTTCCCGTCAAAATCACCTGAAAGGCGGACGATCATCCGCCTGTTGTCTTTTCTGTACGCATTCATTCTGAAATTCACCGCCATATATAGCTCCTTTCACTCTCACCGCGGACTCCACGTGAGACGCAGCAGAACCCTGGTTCATGACATGAATAGCAATGAGCATGCCATGGACTTTAAAATCAGGATCGACTCGTTCTTCCTCCACTGTTTTTAGGTGCTTAGGATCGGGAGCACGCCTGGCGGATCTTTCGGTACCTGTCCTATATAATAAAAAAATGTGTCGGCTTCTTTTACACAGTGTAAATCCCATGGATTGCCGAAGGCCCGGCAGCCGGGGATTGACAACCATGCCGGCATAGACTTCAAAAGTAACCGTTCACCTGTTTTTCATCTTCCCCGGACAACAGGTTGAAAACGTGCATTTCCACGTCCTTTTTCCAGGGTGTAAAGGAGGCTGACATGGAATAGATGATCGCACCCTTCCGTCATTTTGAAATATAATCTTTGATATCGGGCGTTTGAAATTAAAACCCCCACTGGCATAGACCGTGCAGCTTTCACCGGGAGTGATGACGGGCGAGGTTTTTCCTTGGCCAGCCCCCCAACCAAACAGACGAGGTGATCATGGATACACAGTTCAAAATGCCGGATTTGAAAGAGATGATGGACCAGTACAGCGAGATGCAGAAAAAAAATATGGAGGCATTTCAGAAGAGCATGAACGACTTCATGGGCGGGAAAAACCCCATGGCCATGTTCTTTCCGGATAAAGGTTCGGACAAGGCCGGGTCCCATCCCCTGGCCTCGGTGTTTTCGGAAATCACGGACCTGATGAAGAACGCGGCCCAGGGCATGATGGACATGAGCCAGCTGCTCACGCCTGGCGCGGGCGGAACCATGAATCCAGAAGATTTTTTCAAGAAACAGCTGCCCGGTTTTCCGGCGTTCGCCCTGAAGAAGCTTCTCGAGATCCCTCCGGTGGGACTGACCCGCCCCCACCAGGAAAAGATCAACATGGCCCTGGACAAAATGGCCATGTTCCATTCGGCGGCCAACGAATTTTTGTACTGCACCCTCCTGCCCGTGGAAGAGGCCACCCTTTTCACGTTCCGTGAGATCGCGAAACAGTCGGCCAACTTCAAGACGGCGGACGATGTCCAGAAAGCCTATGAACTCTGGATCAAAACCCTTGAGAAGGAATACCAGGACCTGTTCAAGACAGACCGTTACAAAGGGGTGATCGCCCGTATTTTCAGTGCCATGGGTGAATTCCGGGGAGCCTACAGGGAGTTGATGCTGGACCTGATCCAGCTGGCCGGCCTGCCCTTTGGCCGCGAGGTGGACGAAATGGCCAAGGACATGTTCGCCATGAAGAAGAAAATGAAGGAATTCGAAGCCCAGCTCAAGAAAATGTCGGAAAAAAAAGACGCCTGACCGTTGATACGAACATTCTTAAAAAATCTGTGAAAGGAGATCGTCATGTCAGACCGTGAAAACCCTTTGAACGAACACCCCCTGAACCGGTTTTTTTCCCTGGCCCTGGCCGAGGCCCGGAAAAATCTTGAATTCTCTTTCGATGCCGCGCAGACGTTTCTGGGCTCCCTGGACACCCGGATCGCCTCGACACCCTTTGACGTGGTTTACACGGAAGACAGGATCACCCTGAAACATTACAAAGCCGATCCCTCGGTGAAGAATGCCGTCAAAACGCCGCTGCTCATCGTGTACGCCCTGATCAACCGTGAGACCATGCTGGACATTCAGCCCGAGCGGAGCGTGGTGAGGAGTTTTCTCGCCCAGGGCATCGACGTGTATATGCTGGAGTGGGGCTACCCCTCCCTCAAGGACCGTTTCCTCACCATCGACGACCATGTGACCGGTTACATGGACAACGTGGTGAACCACATCCTCGAAACCCGGAAAATCCCCAGGGTGAACATGATGGGGATCTGCATGGGGGGGACGTTCTGCCTGATGTACGCCTCCCTTTTCCCGGAAAAAATCAAGAACCTGGTCACCACGGTGACTCCGTCGAGTTTCGACACCGACGAGGGGCTTCTCCATGTCTGGATGAAAGAGATCAACGTGGACCAGGTGACCGATGGGTACGGAAATATTCCCGGCGATATCATGAACTTCGGGTTCCTTTTGTTGAACCCCCCCCGTTTGATGGTTGACAAGTACAAGAATTTCATGGAAAATCTTGACGATAAAGCCTTTGTTGAAAACTTCATCCGAATGGAAAAGTGGATTT
The DNA here is from genome assembly GCA_964637565.1 of uncultured Desulforapulum sp. Lineage (GTDB taxonomy): Bacteria > Desulfobacterota > Desulfobacteria > Desulfobacterales > Desulfolunaceae > DYJE01. Next base: position 32,797 of record CAZWTY010000013.1, on the reverse strand, counting down.
TCGACAGCCCGGACCTTCCGGGCGAAACATTCCGACAGTTCATCCGAGACTGCTACCAGAAGAACCTGCTGATCAAAAGTGAGATGGAGATCGGGGGCAAACGGATCGACCTGGAGCGCATCACCATGCCCCTTCTCAACATCTACGCGAAATACGACCACCTCGTGCCGCCTTCGGCCTGCGACCAGCTCACCCGGGCCGTGGGTTCGGACGACACCCAGGACCTCTGCCTGGACACCGGGCATATCGGTATCTACGTGAGTTCCAAGTGCCAGAAGGAGTTCGCGCCGGCCATCGCGGCGTGGCTGAAGGCACGGGACAAAGCCGAAACAGCCCCGAAACGGAAATAGCCGGACGGCAATGAAAAGGGACAGGTGACAACATGACAGGTCACGGAAGCGTCAAAGGGCTGGACAGCGTGTTCCACGCCTATCAGGGCAGGTTTTTCATGAACATGTCCCCCACGGCCACGTTCATGGCGTTTGCGGACTGGGCCTGTCATTTTCTCAACTCCCCGGAAAAACAGCTGGATGTGGTGGATGCCGTGGGCCGGACCTTTATGGAGGTCCTTGGCAACGGTCTTCTGGGTTCCTTTCCCGAGGACATCGCCAAGGACCCCCGTTTCAGGAATGCGGGCTGGGAAAAGCAGCCTTTCCGGCTCTACGCCGCCGCGTTCCTGGCCGTGGAAAAGTTCGGCCAGTTCCTGATGAGCGATGTGAACGGAGTCACCAAACACCACGAGGAGATGATGTGCTTTATCGCCCGCCAGATGTCCCACAGCATCTCTCCGGCGAATTTCATCTTTTCCAATCCCGAGCTTTACTCCCGGACCCTGTCAGAAAAAGGGGCCAACCTGGTCCGTGGCTTTTTCAACTACCTGGAAGACCTGACACGACGTATCCAGGAGAAGAAAGCCGCGGGCATGGACCAGTTCAAGGTGGGGAAAAACCTGGCCATCACCCCGGGCAAGGTGGTCTACAAGAACCGGCTCATCGAACTGATCCGGTACAGCCCGGCCACGGACACGGTCCACCCCGAACCGGTCCTTATCGTTCCGGCCTGGATCATGAAGTACTACATCCTGGATCTGTCACCGGAAAACTCCCTGGTCCGTTATCTGGTGGAACGGGGCCACACGGTGTTCATCGTTTCCTGGAAAAACCCCGGCGTGGAGGAGAGGAACCTGTCCATGTCCGACTACGTTCGCCTGGGCGTGAGCGAAGCCATCGAGGCCGTGAAATTCCAGTGCGGCGAACACAAGATCCACACGGTGGGCTACTGCCTGGGCGGCACCCTCCTGGTCATCGCCGCAGCCTACCTGAAAAGCAGGGGCATCGACGATCTCAGGTCCATGACCCTCTTGGCCGCCCAGACCGACTTCACCGAAGCCGGAGAGCTGACCCTGTTCATCGACGACAGCCAGGTGTCCTACCTGGAAGACCTGATGAACCGTCAGAACTACCTGAAAACAGACCAGATGGCCGGGGCCTTCCGGCTTCTCCGGTCCAACGACCTGATCTGGCACACCATCATCCACGATTACCTGATGGGCGAGAGGACCCGGGTCACCGACCTCATGGCCTGGAACGCCGACTCCACCCGGATGCCCTACACCATGCACAGCGAGTACCTCCGGTCTTTGTTCCTGAAAAACGATTTGTTCGAGGGGCGTTACAAGGTGGACGGGGTTCCCATCGCCATCAGCAACATCCACGTCCCCGTATTCCTGGTGGGCACGGTGAGCGACCATGTGGCCCCCTGGCAGTCGGTGTACAAGTTTCTCCTGCCTTCGGACGCGGAAAGCGTGACCTTCGTACTCACCAGCGGGGGGCACAACGCCGGAATCGTCAGCGAGCCGGGCCATCCTGGCCGGAGTTACCAGATCGGCACGCGGAAGGAAGGGGAAACCTACATGGACCCCAAAACGTTCAAAGAGACCACCCCCGTGGTCCAGGGCACCTGGTGGGAGCCCTGGCAGCGGTTTTTAGCCGAGAATTCCGGACCGAAGATCACCCCGCCCCCGTTCCGGAAGGTCGGAAACGGAGAACTGGCGGATGCGCCGGGCAGTTATGTCCTCGAATCTTAGCACACCCAAGGAGGGACCATCATGGACGGTATGAAGGAACAAACGAACCTCAGGATCCTTGTCGCCATTGACCACTCCGGCCAATCCCTTGATTCGGCGGCGTATATCAGCCGGATGGTCCATCCGCGGGAAACTTCCGTGGTGCTTTTCCACGTGGAAAGCAAGCTTTTCGACATTTTCTACGATTATGACGAAAAAGAACCCGTGAACCTGCCCGGCGCATCCCATTTTTCCGACTGGATCGACATCCAGAACAAAAGCATCGACCTCCAGATGGAACAGGCCGAACACCTGTTCCTCAAGGCGGGATTTCCCAGATCCAACATCCGCATCGTGAAGCAGCCCGTGCTGAACGGCGTGGCCCGGGATATCATCCACGAAGCCGAAAGGGGTTACGACCTTCTGGTCACCGGCAAATCCGGAGCCGGAGCGCTGGGCCGGGGATTGACGGGAACGGTCACGTCCAAGATCATGTCCAGAGTCCCCTTCGTCCCCCTGGTGGTGGTGGCCGGAGCCCCGGAAACCCGGAACGCGATTTTCGGCTACGACGGTTCCGACGGCGCCGACAGGGCCGTGACCCTGGGAGGCAAGATCCTCCGGAAAGACCTGGATGTGGTTTTCCTCTGTCATGTGATCCGGACCATCAGTGTGGTGGCTTCGAACTTTGTCCAGGAGTACCGGGCGCTGAATCCTTCCCGCCTGTCCGACATGGAAAGCGCCTTGTCGACCATGCGGAGGGAACAGATGGGACCCAAACTCAACTCGGCCTGCCAGGTTCTCGTCCGTCAGGGTTTCCAGCCCAACGCCATCCGGTTTTCCTTTATTGACCGGACAGCCAGCCGGTCCCATGCCCTGGTGTCCATGGCGGGAAAACACCCCTGCGGCTCCCTGGTTCTGGGGCGTCGCGGCCATTCGGCGGTGGAAGAGTTCTTCATGGGCCGGGTGGGGAAAAAATCCGTGGAAATGGCCGAAAATCTGGCGGTGTGGATCGTCTGACGGCACGAAACAGATCAACAGGAGGAACCGTCATGGGAATCGAGAATATGGAAAAAATCTTCAAGCCCCGGAGCGTGGCGGTGGTCGGCGCCAGCAGCACCGAAGGGTCCGTGGGCCATTCCGTCTACAGAAACCTGATTCTCGGCGGTTTCACAGGTTCGGTTTTCCCGGTGAACCACAAACACCGGACCGTCCTCAATGAACCGGCCTACAGGAAGGTCAGCGACATTCCCAAGCCCGTGGACCTGGCCGTGGTGGTGGCACCCATCCTTTCGGTGCCCTCCGTGATCGACGATTGCGTCAAGGCCGGAGTGGGCGGGGCCGTGATCATTTCCGCCGGAGGCAGGGAGACGGGAAAAGACGGGCTGGCCCTGGAACACAGCATTCTGGAGCAGGCCCGGAAAGGCGGAATCCGCCTGGTGGGCCCCAACTGCCTGGGCATCTATTCCGCGGAATGTTCTCTGAACGCCCATTTCGCCAGCCATATCTCCACCTCGGGCAGCATGGCCTTCATTTCCCAGAGCGGGGCCATCTGTACGTCGGTTCTGGACCTGGCCGTAAAAGAGCGGATCGGATTCCGGTACTTCGTCAGCCTGGGGTCCATGGTGGATGTGGAGTTCGGGGACATGATCGACTACCTGGGGGCTGACCCCGAGGTGTCCAGTATCATGATGTACGTGGAAAACCTCAGCCGGTTCAGGAATTTCATGAGCGCGGCAAGGGCCGTTTCAAGAATCAAGCCCATCATCGTTCTCAAGGCCGGGCGGACCCGGGCCGGCGCACGGGCCGCCTCCTCCCACACCGGGGCCATGGCCGGAGAAGACGCCGTGTACGACGCGGCCTTCAAGCGGGCCGGTGTGATCCGGGTCCATACCTTCGAGGAACTGTTCGACTGCGCCGAACTTCTGGCGAAAAAGCCACGGATATCCAGGGAAGGCCTGGCCGTCATCACCAACGCCGGAGGCATGGGGGTGATGGCCGTGGACGCCATGAGCGATTACGCCATCGACCCGGTGGCCCTGAGTCCCCAGACCCTTTCGGCCCTGGACCAGATTCTCCCGGCCCACTGGAGCAAAGCCAATCCGGTGGACGTGCTGGGAGACGCCACGGCCGAACGATACAGGAAAGCCGTGGAGATCTGCATGGCGGCCCCTGAGGTGAAAGCCCTTCTCCTGATGCTGTCCCCGGTGGCCATGACCCGGCCCTCGGACATCGCCGAAGCCATCATCGACGCGGTGAAAGGCAAAGACTTTCCCGTGTTCACCGCCTTCATCGGCGGATTCGATGTGGAGATCGCCAGGGAACTGTTCAACCAGGCGGGCATTCCCACCTTCGACACGCCGGAGAGGGCCATCCGGGCCTTCAACAACCTCCATATCTATTCGAAAAACCTGGAACTGCTCCAGGAAATTCCGCCGGTGCTGGATGTGAAACTGGATTTCCGGAAAAAAGAGGTGGAGAAAATCCTGGGTCAGCAGGTGGGGACCGACAGCGTCATGCTGACGGAAAAGGAATCCAAACACATCCTGTCCCTGTACGGCATTCCGGTGAATCCCCTGGAAAGCGCCGCCTACGAAGAGGAGGCGGTCCAGAAGGCCGAGGCCATGGGTTACCCCCTGGTCATGAAAGTCGATTCACGGGACATCACCCACAAATCCGACATCGGCGGGGTGATCCTGGACATCAAGGACCGGGACGGGGTAAGGCAGGCCTACCAGACCATCATGAAAAACGCCGCCACCCTCCGGCCCGACGCCAGGGTCAAGGGCGTCACGGTCCAGCCCATGCTGGCCAAATCCACCTGTGAGCTGATCCTCGGAGCCAAGCGGGACCGGGACTTCGGGCCGGTGATCCTTTTCGGTCTGGGTGGCGTGATGACGGAAATCCTTTCCGACACGGCCATCGCCCTTCCTCCCCTGAACCGTCTGCTGGCCCGGAGGCTGATGGAGGAAACCCGGGTGATCCGGATACTTCAGGGCTACCGGGGCCAGAAACCCGTGAACCTGCCCGTTCTCGAGGAGATCTTGATCCGCCTGTCCCATCTGGTGTCCGATTTCGCCGAAATCGACGAGCTGGACATCAACCCGCTTTTTGCCGACGACCAAAGGGTCATGGTCATGGATGCCCGGATCAAGATCAGCCAGCCCAGGGCCCGGGCGCCGTTCCATCTGGTGATCAGCCCCTATCCCAACCAGTACGAGGACAGGGTGCTGATCAAGTCCGGCGAAAGCCTGTTCATCCGGCCCACCCGTCCAGAAGACGCGCCTCTTCTGGTCAGCCTTTTCGAAGGCCTGAGCCCCAGGACCATCTACTACCGGTTCTTCAGCCCCCTCAGACAGCTTCCGGCCAGCATGCTGGCCCGGTTCACCCAGATCGACTACGACCGGAGCATGGCCCTGTCGGCCTTCCTCCAGCAGGACGGCAAGGAAAAAATGGTGGGCATCGCCCGGTTTGTGGGGGACAGCAACCCGAAATGCGTGGAATTCGCGGTGATGATCGAGGACGGCTGGCAGGGCAAAGGCATCGGAGCCGAACTGATGAAACGGCTGATCGGCATCGCCAGAGAACGGGGTGTAAAAAGCGTCCGGGGGACGGTTCTGGCGGAAAACACCCAGATGCTGGCCTTGGGAAAGAAAATGGGATTCGACATCCGGCCGGCCCAGGACGCGGGCTGTTTCGAGCTGAAGGCGGATCTTGTGTAATATTAATGCGGCAATAAAATACCTTTAAAAACGTGTTTGCACAAACAAGGGAGATGGCAACCCAGGGATTTAGCTTTTTAGTGGTTTAGGTGTTTAGGTTTTTCAAAGATTCTTCTCATAACCTGTTGTTTATTGATATTTTATGACGAATTATAAATTCAAAGCCCATTCGTCGAATAACCCTAAACCACTAAACACCTAAACCGCTCCCTTGCCAATAATTTAAGCTTTATTATTGCCGGTTTAATAAAAAGATGAAAAAACACATCGCACTGATCGTAGCCACCCTCTATATCGCCTTGGTGCTGACCGTGTTCGGGTCACATCCCTGGCTGAGGTCGCTGCGTCATCCGGCCCGGACGATCCTGTCAGAGACCGTGACCGGCCAGGAAACCCTGAGCGCGGGGTTGTTCGGATCTGTCCAAAACCCTTATCTTCTGCCTGAAAGTGAATTTTCAGAACCGGCCATTCTGGTTCTCCTTGGCTTCGGGCTGATCAGTTTAGCCGCCGCCATGCGGCGGTCTTCAAAGCCCACATGACTTGAATTCCTGAGCACGACTCTTTGGTTGGGGCGGCCGCAAGGCCGCCTTTTTTTTGCCTTTTCTGTTTTTAAACAGCATAATGCTTGCCAAGCACCCTCAGAAATGCTAATGTGCACGGTTTTTATTATCAACTTTATCGAGGCACACAACATACTATGAGTTTCAAAGATTTAGGCCTGAACAGTGACCTGGTCGAAGCCGTCGCCAGACTCGGCTTTGAACACCCCACCCCCATCCAGAGCAAAGCCATTCCCGCCATCATCGGCGGAAACCGTGACCTGGTGGGCCTTGCCCAGACCGGCACAGGAAAAACGGCCGCCTTCGGCCTTCCCATGATCCAGCTGACCGACTTCTCCTCACGAGACACCCAGGGCCTGGTGCTCTGCCCCACCCGGGAACTCTGTCTCCAGATCACCACGGACATGAACGGTTTCTGCACCACCACGAAAAACGCGTCCATCGTGGCCGTTTACGGCGGGGCCAGCATCGTCGAGCAGATGCGGGCCGTCAAGCGCGGCGCCCAGATCATCGTGGCCACCCCTGGCCGGCTCCTGGACCTGATGAACCGCAAGGTGGTCCGTCTCGACAAGATCACCTGCCTTGTCCTGGACGAGGCCGACGAGATGCTCAACATGGGGTTCCAGGAAGACCTGGACGCCATTCTCGAAACCGCCCCCAAAGACCGGCGGACCTGGCTATTCTCCGCGACCATGCCGGCGGAAGTGGCGGGAATCGCGTCTGAATACATGAACGATCCGGTGGAGATCCGGGTGGGAGACATCAGCGGAGGCGCCTCCAACATCGAGCATGTCAACTACGTGATCAAGGAAAAGGACCGGTACCAGGCCCTGAAGCGTGTGATCGACTTCTACCCCGACATCTACGGCCTGATCTTCTGCCGGACCCGGGTGGAAACCCAGGAAGTCGCCGAAAAACTGATCAAGGACGGCTACAACGCCGAGGCCCTTCACGGGGACATGAGCCAGGCCATGCGCGACAAGGTCATGGGCCGGTTCAGGGAAGGGAATCTCCAGATCCTGGTGGCCACGGACGTGGCGGCCCGGGGTATCGACGTGAAAGACATCAGTCACGTGATCCACTACAAACTTCCCGATGAAATCGAAAGCTACACCCACCGCAGCGGCCGCACAGCCCGGGCCGGAAAATCCGGGGTGGCCATCGTTCTCATGAACACCCGGGAAAGCCGAAAGCTCCAGATGGTTGAGAAAAGCACGGGGATCCGCTTCACCCAGAAACGGGTTCCGGGTGGCCGGGCCGTCTGTGAAAAACAGCTTTACGCCATGGTGGAAAAACTGGTGACCGTGGATGTGAACGACGATGAGATCGCCCAGTTTCTCCCGCCTGTTTACACCACCCTCGACGGCCTGTCCCGGGAAGACATCATCAAACGGTTCGTCAGCCTCGAGTTCAACCGCTTTCTCACCTATTACAAGGATTCCGAGGACATCAACGTGTCCGGACCGGAAAACAGACGAAAGCAGCGCTACGAGGAAGCCGAAGGCGACTGGTCCAAACGTCCGGGGAAAACAAGGGGGCCTGTCCGGGCCGAACGGAACACCTCCGACATGCGCCGCTTTTTCGCCGGCATCGGCAACATGGACAACCTGAACACGGGAGCCCTTGTCCGTCTGATCTGCGACCGTTCGGGCATCCGTTCCGACAAGATCGGGGCCATCGACATCATGCGGGAATTCACCTTTTTCGAAGTGGACCCGTCGGTGGCGGACCGTGTGAGAAACGCCCTCAAAGATGTGACCTTCGACGGCCGGAAGATCGTCATCGACTTCGCCGCCCCCAAAGGCCAGGCTCCGGCCTTTTCCGAGGCGAAACCGGAGAAACGGAAAACGGATCGTCCCAGAAAAACAGGCTTTAAAAAACAGGACGGGAAAAAGGACAAAGCAAAAAAGACGAAACGGGCCAAATCCTCCCACCACCCCATGTAGCGTCGCTTAAGGCTGATTGACTCGTAAAAGAGTCGCCCGATGGCTATGGAAAAAGGCCCAGAGGCCAAACACGATAACGCCGCATATGGGACTTTTTACGACGCCATCAAGGCTGTTCGCCCATGCGAAGGATCACGCTTTCTATCGCCGACATGCCGAAGACCAGGCTGTCCTCGGGCACCCGTTCGTTGGCCCCATGAATCAGCTCCCCGAAATCGAAGGTGGGGGGCAGGTTCATGGGGATGAACCCGTAGGTCTGGATTCCGAGCCGTGAAAAATGCCGGGCGTCGGTGATGCCCGGCAGCAGCATGGGAATGGGGATGCAGCCCGGGTGCATGTCGGTGAGCACGGTTTTCAGCACATCGAAAAATCCCATGTCCGGAGTCTCGGGGCAAGGTTCGTTTCGAAGGATCTCGATCTCCGCCTCCCCGCCGATCAGGCTCCTGAGTTCCTTGAGAAAATCACCGGCCGTAAACCCCGGCAGGATCCTCCCGTCCATCTCAAACTCCACCACCGAAGGCACCACGTTGATCTTGTCGCCGGCCCTCACCGACGTGACGTTCACCGTGTGGTGAAGCAGGGCATCGAACATCGCCCCGTTTTTTCCCAGAACCCACAGCACCGCATCGGTCAGGCGGGGATTCAGAAGAAGGGGAAGCACCCTGGACCCAGGAAACGGAAGGGCCTCCGCGATCTGCCCTATGGTTTCCGTCACGATGGGCGTGATGTGCACGTCCATCCGACGTTTGTCTAGGGTGTTCAGCAGGGCTCCCAGCCTGGCCATAACTTGTCCGCGGAAGACCTGGGACCCGTGGCCGCCCTTGCCTTTCAGCCGTCCCTTCATCCAGCAGACCTGTTTTTCCCCGATCTGGATGGGGTAGAAGCAGGTTTTCCCCGCGTAAAACGGAAAACCCCCGAATTCCCCGATGGCGTAGCGGACCCCCTCGAACTGCCCGGGATGATCGTCCACCATGAAACCAGCCCCCAGGTCGCCCCCTGTTTCCTCGTCACAGAGAACCGAAAAAATCACGTCGCCCTGGGGCACATGGTTCTGGCTGGCCAGGGACAGCAGGGCCGACATCATGATGGCAAGCCCCCCTTTCATGTCCAGGGCTCCCCGGCCCCAGACGCATCCGTCGGCCGTTTTTCCGGAAAAAGGCGGCCAGGTCCAGTCCGGCTCCCGGGCCGGGACCACATCGGCGTGGCCGTAGAGAAGAAGGGGACGGACGTTGCCCTGCCCTTTCATCCGGGCCACCAGATTGGGTCGCTCAGGATCTTTGGCGAAAATTTCGGTCTGGAATCCATGGCCGGCCATAAGATCCCTGATCCAGAGCACGCAGTCCTTCTCGTGGCCCGGAGGGTTGCTGGTGTCGAACCGGATGAGATTTTCCAGAATGTAGGATGGGCTGATCATCGGCAGGTCCTTTTCGTTATTGGGTTAGAAAAAGGTGTATAACGGATGCGCCCCGTGGTCAAGCTCCATGGTCCAGGGCAAACGCATGTAACATTGGCATGGATCTTAACCATCGCTATCGGGATCGGTATCGCTATCGTAATGTTCTGACTATCGAACCCGATAGCGATACCAATACCGATTAACCGGAAACCATGCCCGAGGAAGAGGTAACCCTCGATTTGCATTGGGGACTTAGCCCATGCCGGCGTGGATTCCGGGTCGGCTTCGGAACTCGAATGGTTTCGTTTTGCCAAATTTTGAAGATGTTTCAACCACTCCGTGATATCGGGGCCGCCCGGAATGACAAGGTTGGAAGCTGCGGCTCAACATGACATGTCGGAAAATTCTTACATGCGTTTGCCCTGCTCCATGGTCCGAATGGAAAATCGTTCCACATCGAATGCTCGATCACCTTTCCCTGGGGACCAGCCTCTTTTCCGAAATCCATAGGCCAAGGAACCTGAAGGAATATCAGCCTATCCGTCAAAAAACCAATTGAGACCAAAGGGAATACGGTGTATCACATCAGAAAAACCCTTGATGACCAGCGTTCAAAATCAGAAACCCCATAATGAAGCCGGTGAGTGAAATGATTGAAACTCGATGGAACATGAAACCCAATAAAGCCAAAGCATTAATGCTTGCCAAACGTCAACTGGCGGAGTTTGTCTGTGATGCCGTTAACCTGGAGGGGATTAATTTAACCTTGCCGGAAATCCAGACCTTGCTGGATGGGATTACCGTGGGTGGACATAAATTATCTGACCAGCAAATCGCTTTGAACCAGGCCGATGCATGGCGCACGTTATTTGGGTTGATTGAAAAAGATCAGTTTGAAATCACCTGTGAAAAAGTCTGCTCCCTCCATCTCATCGCGGGTAAGGAAGAGGCGTTGGAGTACGGGAGGTTCAGATCTGGCGGGGTAACGATAGCAGGGACAGACTATATGCCGCCCCAGGCTGATGCGTTGCCAGCTTTGTTCGATAAAATGATTCAGGACGCCTGTCTGATACCCGACATTTACGATCGTGCTATCCATTTTTTTCTGACAATGGCGAGATGCCAGTTTTTTTATGATGTCAACAAGCGTATGGGACGTTTTATCATGAACGGGCTTTTGTTGGATAACGGATACCCTGCGATCAATCTTCCCGCGAAGAGGCAACTGGAGTTTAATCAGTTGATGCTCGCTTTTTATGAAACGGGCCATCAGAAACCGATGAATAGTTTTCTTCGATCCTGTTTGGATGAGCGGGTGATAAGAATCATGAAAGAATAATGTGTCATGGAAAGCTCGGCCGAAGTCCATGGTATACATAAAAAAACGGGGCGTTTTTAGCGCCCCGTCCTTTTTCAGCGTTTGTTGTCCTCTGACCCCGTTCAGATCTCCGGCCAGCTGAGCTTGAAGCCCGCGCCTGTGACGATGTCCGGGCTCACCGTTTCCACATGGTCCGGGACGATGATCTTGGCCCGGCTGTTTCCCAGGATGTCCCGCTTGATGTCGATGCCGGGCATGACCTTGAACAGTTCCACCCCCTGTTCCGTCAGCCTGAAAATCCCCACGGTGGTGACGTAGTACACTTTCTTGCCCTGCTTCAGGGCTTCTTTGGCGTTGAACGTCACCTCGTTCAGGGTGTCCACGAATTTGGGGATGCCTTTTTTGGCAATTTTCAGCCGGCCGTTTTTCAAGCGGAAATCGGCCTTGGCCATGAAGCTGCCCAGGAAGATGATTTTTTTCGCGCTGGACGCGATGTTCATGAACCCGCCGGGCCCCACGTAATCGTAGACCCTGTGGCCCCGCTTGGACACGTTGACGTTGCCTTCCGAATCCACTTGGAGAATCCCAAGAACCGTGATGTCCAGGTGATTTTTGTAATGCTCGAACATCCAGGCCGAACTGTTCAGTTTGATGGGGTTGATGGCCCCTCCGAAGTAAAGGCCCGGGGTGGGAATGCCGCCCAGGGCTCCTGTTTCCGAACTGAAGGTCAGGTCATGGTGAAGGCCTCCCTCGTAAATCAGTCGCCCCACTTCTTCGGGAAGCCCGATGCCCAGGTTGATCAGGTCGCCTTTTTTGGCTTCCCGGGTGAACAGGGACGCGGCCATGCGGGCCATGGTGTTTTCCACCGCACCCCGGGGCGGCGTGATCCGGGCCAGCTTGTTGACCAGTTTCAGCTTTTCCACGGCCTCCTGGGTGTCCACGCTGGCCCCCTCGGTGAAAAGGGGCCAGTACTGCTTCTGGCGCACGGCGCCGGTCTGCTCGTTCCAGGGGTTCACCACGATGCCGGTGACCCATTCCTTGGGAATCCGGATGTCGCTCTCGTCTTTTTCGATGATGTCGGCCACGGTGACGAACACTTTTCCACCGTTTCTGTGGGCGGCTTCGGCCGCCTCGATGTTCTCCGTGATGGTGGCCGCGTGCTTGAAGTAGATGTTTCCTTCGCGGTCCGCGTAGGGCGCCACCATGAAGGCGGCCTCCACTTTGGGCATGGTGAACCGCAGGCACCCGTTGTTCCGGGTGATGTAGGTCTTGTCCGTGCCCTGGGTGATCGCCGTGGTGCCCCGGCCCGCTTCAGGATCGTAAAAGGTCCCGATACCGGTCCGGCTTTCCACCACGTTCTCGCCCCGGGCCTGGGCCATGAGCAGGGCCGTGATCTCGCCCTGGGGCAGGGTGTGGATTTCCAGTTTGCCCTTGTCGCCCAGGGCCAGAAGGGATTTGGCCGTTTCCACATGGCCGCAGATGTATTCCCGGAGAAGGCCAGGAACGCCCAGATCTTCGATGGTTCCCGGGGCTTTCCCACGGCCTCCCTGGGCGCTCACCGTGATCCAGGTGAGGTTCTTCGGGCTTTTTTTCTTCTTGTACACATCCCGGAACGCCCAGTAGAAAATGGCCCCACGGGCGTGGGACGCCATGCCCGTGGAGATCACCGTGGCTTCGTCATTGATCTGATGCACGACCTCACGGGCGCTGATGAATTTATCCGGATCGAGCCCCTGGGGCCGGTAATCGATGTCGTAGCGTTTCTGGGTGATCTTGTAGGCCGCCAGGTGGGCGACCAGCTTGGTCATTTCTTTCAGTTCCATAGGTTAAAAGTCTCCATGACAGGCCTCATGGCCTTTCTTCAAAACAGATCCCTTGATGCTGTAGGGCCCGCGTTCTTCCCTTTCTCCGACGTGCGTCTCACCTGTCTTCGATCGTCTGTGACGGACTTGGCCAAGCTGCACATCGTTCCTATCCATATGTCCACGCTTGTTTAAGTGTTCGTGTTTTTTGGTGTGTACATTGTTCATTTGTTAACGCTGAAAAACCGCCAGAGAAAATATCATTTTCCCGTTGTCAGTCCGATCTCGTCTTTCCAGGTGATTAACAAAATTGATAAGACAGAATTTTACGGGTGTCAAGTTATTTTATTGAGACAAAAGTCCCTTGCACCTGAACGGTCAATTTCTCCGGCCATCACCTCACCTGGCGATGATCCGGGTGGCGTCGTCGATCAGCTGATCGAAATCGAAAACAGCCTGTTCGTCACGTGACGGGGGCGAGGTGATCTGGACGAGGCCCTGAATAAGGGCCCACAGTACCGGGACAGCCCGTTCTGGCGGGATACCCTTGAGACTGCCGCCCATGGGAGGTGATGACAGGAGACCCTGGACCAGGTCCAGAAGGTCTGCGAGGGCCGCTTCCAGTTCATCCAGCATCTCCGGATTGAGATCGCCATATTTCCGGCTGCCCCGGGTGGAAAAGCTGAGTATGCTGATATGTCTGCCGAACCGGCTGAAATAACGCCTGTAATGATACCCCATTTTCTTGATAGCTTCCAGTGGATCGTGGTTGTCGATACACTGGGCCATATCCTCCTTCAAAACCTTGAGGTTCTGGACCAGCATGCAGAGCAGCAGTTCTTCCTTGTTCTTGAAATACATGTACATGGCGCCGGACGAAAGCCCAGCCGCACTGGCCACCTTCCGGATCGTCACGGCGTCCAGGCCTTCCCGGGAAAGAAGATGCTCCGCCACCTCCACGATGGCAAGGCGCCTGTTGTGCTTTTCCGCGATACGGATCTTTTTGAATACAGTTTGCGTCATGGAGACCTCGATGGTTGTTCTGGGGTGCAGGGTCAGTCCGGAAACGCTCCCGACCGGATCAGCTTGGGGCTGGGCAGGGACGCCCAGCAACCGGACAGACACAATCATTTCAATGGAAACAATAGATTAAACAATAGATATTTTGTGATCTTTCGATTCAGGAACAAAATTTTGGGACGGTTATATGAAAAAATAGGATGGAATGCAATTAAATATTTGATTTTTATGATGCTGCAACAGACACGCGATATGGTTTATGCGCCCTTATAAGGTGCATTAATCCGAAACAAGGGCGGAAGGCCGCGATCACCACGACCTTCCGCCCCGAACAAAGCCCGTCAGGCCACGTCACTGTATTCCGCGTCAACCACGTCGTCATCGTCGGGTTTCGCGCCCGTGGCGCTCTGGTGTCCGTCCCGGGCGCCGCCGCTCTCCGAAGTGGAGCTCGAAGCACGGGCCATGAGCTGCTCCAGGCGACCCGCGGCTTCACGGATGGCCTGGACAGACCCTTCGGCCATGGCTTTTTTCACATGGCCTACAGCCTGTCTCAACGACTCCGAGAGCCCGGCATCAAGCCCGGCCGCTTCCCTGAGAAGGCTTTCGGCACGGTACACCGTCGAATCCGCCCCGTTTCTGGCTTCCACCAGGTCCCGCCGGGTTTTGTCATCCGCCGCATGCCGCTCCGCGTCTTTCACCAGCCGGTCGATCTCTTCTTTCGATAACCCGGAAGACGCCGTGATGCTTATGGACTGGGCCTTTCCGGTGGCTTTGTCCGCAGCAGACACGTTGACGATGCCGTTGGCGTCGATGTCGAAGGTCACCTCGATCTGGGGTTGGCCCCGTCTCGCCGGAGAGATCCCGGTCAACTCGAAACGGCCCAGACTCTTGTTGTCCGCCGCCATCTCCCGTTCGCCCTGGAGCACATGGATCGAGACCGAGGCCTGGTTGTCCTCGGCCGTGGAGAAAATCTCGCTTTTCTTGGTCGGGATCGTGGTGTTCTTGGCGATCAGCTTCGTCATGATTCCGCCCAGGGTTTCCACCCCAAGGGACAGGGGGGTCACGTCGAGAAGCAGCACGTCTTCCACATCGCCGTTGAGCACCCCGGCCTGGACAGCAGCCCCCACGGCCACCACCTCGTCCGGATTCACGCCTTTGCTCGGCTCTTTTCCAAAAATCTTCCGGACCCGTTCCTGAACTGCGGGCATCCGGGTCATGCCGCCCACGAGAATCACTTCGGAGATATCCCCCGCTGTCATGCCCGCATCGGCCAGGGCTGTCCGGCAGGGGCCTTCCAGCCTGTCGAGCAGGTCGGCCACAAGGCTTTCAAGTTTAGCCCGGGTGATCTTCAGGGTGAGATGCTTCGGTCCTCCGGCGTCGGCCGTAATGAACGGCAGGTTCACGTCTGTCTCAAGGGAGGTGGACAGCTCCATCTTGGCCTTTTCTGCCGCTTCTTTCAGACGCTGGAGGGCCATGGTGTCTTTGAGCAAATCGATCCCCTGGTCTTTCATGAATTCGTCGGCCATGTGATCAATCAGCCTGAGGTCGAAATCCTCGCCGCCCAGATGGGTGTCGCCGTGGGTTGATTTCACCTCGAAAACCCCGTCCCCGATTTCAAGGACAGAGATGTCGAAGGTGCCGCCCCCCAGGTCGAACACGGCGATTTTTTCCTCGCGCTTCTTCTCCAGGCCGTAGGCCAGAGCCGCTGCCGTGGGTTCGTTGATGATTCTCAGAACGTTGAGACCCGCGATTTTCCCGGCATCTTTCGTGGCCTGGCGCTGGCTGTCGTTGAAATAGGCCGGCACGGTGATCACCGCGTCCGTGACCTTTTCGCCAAGGTGGTCTTCCGCCGCTTTCTTCAGGGTGGCCAGGACATAGGACGATATCTCCGCCGGGCTGTACTGTTTGCCCTGGATGACGATCTGCGCGTCGCCGTTGGCTGCGGGACCGATGCCGTAAGGCAGGATCCTTCTGTCGTCCTGGACTTCCTTGGATTCGTAGCGCCTGCCGATCAGACGCTTGACCCCGAAAACCGTGTTTTCAGGATTGGTCACGGCCTGGCGTTTGGCGATCTGCCCCACCAGCCGTTCCCCTGTTTTTGAAATGGCCACGATGGACGGAGTGGTCCTGCCGCCCTCGGCGTTGGTGATGACCCTGGCCTCCTGACCGTCCATCACCGCCACGCAGGAATTGGTTGTTCCAAGATCGATGCCGATGGTTTTTCCCATGATGTTACTCCTTATGTTTTTTATGATTCCAGATGAATTTTCCATGTTTGTGACATACCCAACATAGGCTCGGTTTTGGTGATGTCAATATAGTAATGCTTATTTATAATCATATTCATACGCTTTTTTATCTGTTTTAACGGGTTATTACCTTGACTCATGGCGAAGCATCCCCGAAATTATCGCCCTAATTATAAAACATTACTTTTTATATTTTTTTGATATAAATCATATTGCAGCCACGCCTTTCAGCCTCCCGGAATTCTTTACCCGACAGAACTGGCACTGCCCATGTTTTTTCCGATCGCCCTGTTTGCCGGACAGGGCGATAGCACGTAAGGATCTTACCGCCATGTCATGTTAAGCCGAAGCTCCCATCTTTGTCATTCCGGGCGGCCTCCGATATCATGGAGTGTTTGAAACATCTTCGGGATTTGGCAAAAAAAACCATTCGAGAGCCGAAGCCGACCCGGAATCCACGCCGGCATGGGCTAAGTCCCCTATGCAAATCGAGGGTTACCTCTTTCTCGGGCATGGTTTCCGGTTAATCGGTATCGCTATCGCAATCGGTATCGGGTTCTATAGTCAGAACATTTCGATAGCGATACCGATACCGATCCCGATAGCGATGGTACAATCCATGAGCATCTCACATGGGATAGCCCTGTTTGCCGGATTCTTCCTTGACCCCTCCCGCACTGCTCTGTAATATAATGGAAAGTTCGTTTGTCCATTTTTCAGATATAAAGGCTGGCGTTGACGCTTGTTTTCAGGAAAAGTTTTTTGGGCATCACGGCTCACCAACGTTCCATCCAATCCAACCCCTGTTTTTACGGATACCCTGTCCGGAAAAACAGATGGTCCCTTCCCCCGACAGGCGGGATAATGATGTTCACAGGCGCTCGGCTGTGAGTTTATTAACCATTTATCAGAAGGACGAGCTCATGAAAAAATTACTGTGTGTTATTCTACTTTCCCTGCTCCTGGTTCCCGGGATGGCCCAGGCCAAACGGCACGGGGGCCACGACGACTGCCGTTTTATCGCCACGGCGGACAACGACGGAACAGGAGACAACCGGACAAAAAAACGCGGGGGAAATTACATCGCCATCGAGCTGAAAACCCTGGAAAGCGACGACACCCTGAAAGTGACCCCCACATCGGGCTCTTTCCGCTACGTGACCCTCCACTCCCGATACAACGGCGGCTACTGGAACACCATCTACCAGGGTTCCATCACCGAATTTCCCGTAAGCCAGTACCTGGCGAAATACAAGGCCGACCCCAACTGCACCCATGTGATTGTCACGGTGAACGGGGCCCATGAAAAGTACGAACCCATCGCCTGCCGGGCCGACGTCACCGTCTGTGAAAAAGAACGGGGACGCCGCCACGATTTTGGAAAAAGAGACAAACCGGATCTCAGAGACTGCGACAAAGCCGGTTCGGTTTACAATGACGGCAGAGGCGACAACCGCAGCAAAAAACTGGGCGGAAACTACGCCGCCATCGACATCAAAGACCTGAACGAGGGCCAGACCCTGAAAATCGTTCCCACCTCCGGCAACTACCGCTACATCACCCTCCACGCACGGTACAACGGCGGTTACTGGAACACCATCTACCAGGGGCCCAACACCGAGTTCCCTGTTAAAGAGTACTTCGCAAAATACAAGAAGGACCCCAACTGCACCCATGTGAACGTCTCGGTGAACGGGGCCCATGAACGATATGAGCCCATGGCCTGCAACGTGGATTTCTACATCTGCGGCAAAGCGGCCCCCACCTTCACACCTCCGGTCATCGGCAGAGACTGCGAAAAAGGTGGTTCTGTGTTCAATGACGGCACAGGCGACAATCGAACCAAAAAGCGGGGTGGAAACTACGCCGCTATCAACATCAGGGACCTGAACGAGGGCCAGACCCTGAAAATCGTTCCCACCTCCGGCAACTACCGCTACATCACCCTCCACGCACGGTACAACGGCGGTTACTGGAACACCATCTACCAGGGACCCAACACCGAGTTCCCCGTGGCCCAGTATTTTGAAAAAATCAAGAAAGACCCTAACTGCACCCATGTGAACGTCTCGGTGAATGGGGCTCATGAACGCTACGAACCTGTCGCCTGCAACGTGGATTTCTACATCTGCGGCAAGGCGGCCTCATCCCATGTCAGTCCCTGGAACCACAGGCGGCCGTCGTACAAAGAACGGAAAGTGGCGCTGAAAGCCCTGGCGGGCCAGCATGTGTGTGCAGACGGGGGCGGGGGAAAAGGATTGGCGGCCAACCGGGGCCAGATCAAAGAATGGGAAACCTTCACCATGGTGATGATGCCCGGGGACAAAGTGGCTTTCAGAGCCCAGAAAGGTCAGTATTTCAGGGTGATGGAGACAAACTGGAACCATGTGAACGCCGTCTCGTCGAGCATTGGTGAGAGGGAAACCTTTACCATGATCCAGCGCCCCGGAGGCAACGTGGCCTTCAAGGCGTTCAACGGCAAATACGTGTGCGCCGAGGGCGGGGGCGGTCCGCTTTACGCCAACCGGGATGCCGCCAGCACCTGGGAGACCTTCACGTTGATTTACCTGGACTGATTTCCAGGACCAACTCTGATGTCAAGCCGGGAAGGACGATCCTTCCCGGCCGGGCCGCCGGTTCAAGACAACCGGCGGCTTTTTTATTTTTCCTGCAGGAACAGTTCGAGATAAGCTCCGTATCCCTCCTCGACCAACCTGTCCTTGGGAATGAAACGCAGGGCTGCGGAATTGATGCAGTAGCGCAAACCCGTTTCAGCCGGACCGTCGTCAAACACATGGCCCAGGTGGGAATCGGAACGGGCGCTCCTGACCTCGGTCCGCACCATGAAATGGGACCTGTCCTTCTTTTCCACCACCCGATCTTTTTCTATGGGGCGAATAAAGCTGGGCCATCCTGTTTTCGAATCAAACTTGTCCCTGGAGCTGAAAAGAGGCTCGCCGGAAACAACATCAACGTAGATTCCCTCTTCCTTGAAATTCCAGTACTCGTTCTGGAACGGCGGTTCGGTGCCGTTTTCCTGGGTGACATGGAAAGCCATGGGCGACAGAACGCTTTTCAAAACGGACGCTTCCGGTTTACTGGACGCCTTCCCATCACCCTGCCCAGGTTCGTCAGACCACATGGTGTCTATAAACGCATCCCGGCCGGAACCGGTCCTGTACCTTTTGTAATGGTCGGGGTTTTTCAGGAAAAAACCCTGGTGGTACTCTTCGGCCGGATAAAAGACGGTCGCAGGGAGGATCTCCGTGGCCAGGGGTTTCTTGAAACGTCCCGAGGCCGCCAGTTTTTTCAAAAAACGTTCGGCCGCTTCTTTCTGTTTTTCATTATGGGTGAACACGGCGGGGCTGTACTGAAATCCCCGGTCCACAAACTGTCCTCCCCTGTCCGTGGGGTCCATGATTCTGAAAAAAAGTTCCAGCAACGTTTCGTAGGATGTCCTGCCGTTGTCGTAGGTCACCTGAACAGATTCCCGGTGTCCTGTCAGCCCCCGGGCCACGTCTTCGTAACGGGGGTTTTCTTCCTTTCCACCGGTATAACCCGAAACCACGGACAGCACACCTTCCGCTTTTTCAAGGTCTGCCTCAACACACCAGAAACATCCGCCCGCGAAAGTCGCCAGCTCTTTTTGCCCGATCAGAGGCTTTTCATCTCCGGGTTTCATCACACCCTCCTTTTGCTTCCGTTTGGTTCCGTCCACTGTCACTGCGGCCAGCACAAGGACAAAAGCCACAACGGCCATGACGGTTATGCTTTTTTTCATAGGGCCTTCCTTGAATTCGTGTCAAATCAATGGAAAAGACAGGTGTTCGCGGGTTTGTCCCGCGAACACCATGGTTTGACAAAAAGATAATCAGTGGTGGGGGATCTGACAAGTCCGGTTCAGGGTTATACGGTGAGGCCGGCTCCTCGGGATGCTTTTTTTCATCTGTCGATGACAGGCTATGACAGGCCGAAAGTTTTCAAAGGGCTAACGCCGTCCCCCGAAAATCGACCCCAAAACCCCCCGGACGATCTGTCGGCCGAGCTGGCTTCCAATGGACCGGGCCGCGCTTTTCAGCATGGCCTCGCCCACACCCTGGCGCTGCCGTCCCTTTTTCTCACCGGCTTCCAGCCAGCCGTCACCCTCGTCTTTGGCAGACTGTTCCTTTTTCCACGCCTCGTCAGCCTGGACCTGCTCGGCCCGGTTTTTCAGCATTTCATAGGCCGACTCCCGGTCCACGCTCTGGTCGTAACGGCCCTTCAAAGGCGAACGCCCGATGAGATCTCGCCGCTGGTCCGGACTCAAGGGGCCGATTTTCCCCTCAGGAGGGGCGATAAGGGTCCGGCTCACGGGCTGGGGGCGTCCTTCCCGGTCCAGGACGGAAACCAGGGCCTCGCCGATGCCCATGGACGTCAGCACCTCCGCCGTGTCGAAAGAAGGATTGGCCACGAAACTCTGGCTCACGGCCCGGATGGTTTTCTGGTCATTGGGGGTAAAGGCCCGGAGGGCGTGCTGGATTTTCATGCCCAGCTGACCCAGCACCTCTTCGGGGATGTCCAGGGGATTCTGGGTGATGAAGTAGATGCCCACGCCTTTGGACCGGATCAGCCGGACCACCTGTTCGATCTTCTCCCTCAGGGGTTTGGGAGCCCCGTCAAACAGAAGATGGGCCTCGTCGAAAAACAACACGAGTTTCGGCGCATCCAGGTCCCCCACCTCGGGAAGGTTTTCAAACAGTTCGGATAAAAGCCAGAGCAGGAAAGCCGCGTATACTTTTGGCGACTGGTGGACAAGACGGCTGGCTTCCAGAACGCTGACCACGCCCCGGCCTGAAAAATCTCTGTGCATGATGTCGTCCAGGGCAAGAGCCGGTTCTCCGAAAAACATCTCGGCCCCCTGTTCTTCCAGAACGAGAAGCCGCCGCTGGATGGCCCCCACGCTGGCGGCGGTGATGTTTCCGTAAGTGCTGGTCAGCTCCCTGGCGTTTTCTCCCATCCAGGCCAGGAGGGCCCGCAGGTCCTTGAGATCCAGAAGCAGAAGGCCCTGGTCGTCGGCCACATCGAACCCGGCGTAAAGCACCCCGGTCTGGGTTTCGTTAAGTTCGAGGAGGTGGGACAGAAGAAGGGGCCCCATGTCCGATACGGTGGTTCGTACAGGATGGCCCGCTTCCCCGTACATGTCCCAGAAAACAGCGGGGCATCCCTGGAACCGGAAGGAGGGAAGGGTCATGGCCTTGAGACGCTCTTCGATTTTGGGATTGGAAGATCCGGGAGATGCGAGACCGGAGAGGTCCCCCTTGATGTCCGCCGCGAAAACAGGCACGCCCATCCGGGAAAATCCTTCGGCCAGAACCTGGAGCGTTACGGTTTTTCCCGTTCCCGTGGCCCCGGCCACCAAGCCGTGTCGGTTGCTCATCACTCCGGGCTGTTCGATGGACTGCCCATCGGCGCTCCCGATAAAAAGGGACGGACTTGTCATTATGGCCTCCTTCACTTATATTGGGTTCATAAACATGGAAAAGGCAAAAAGGCGATCAGGCCAATAAACCTACATGATAAGAGAAGCCTCTGTCAATCTCCCGGTTGACCGGTCGTCCTTGGAAAAAACACGGAACGGCACGATTCACACGCCAAGGAGGCGCACCATGAAACGATCAACCCTCATCTTCACAGGATTTCTGGGAGCTCTGCTTCTGGCCACCGGCTGCACAAGCATCCGGGCCAGCCAGGACTACAAGCAGGGCATCACGTTCAGCGAAATGAAAACCTACGGATGGAAAACCGTGAAACAGAAAGCGACAGGTGACGTCCGGATCGACAACCCCCTCATCGACCAGCGTATCCGAACCGCCGTGGACAAGGTGCTGACAGCCAAAGGTTACAGCCTGTCCGCCAGCCGCCCCGATGTGCTCGTGGCCTACACGTATACCATCCGGCCTAAAATCAACGGGTCTTCAGGTGGTCCTGTGATCGGGTTCGGTTTTGGAATGGGGGGACGCCGAAGCGCCGTGGGCATCAGTTCCGGACTGGGAACAGACGTGGAGCAGGTGGATGAAGGCCAGCTGGTCATCGACCTGACCGACGGCATCACCGGAGACCTGTTATGGCGTGGAACCTCCACCAGCCGGGTGGACACCCAGGCCACACCGGAAAAAACCACGACCTTTTTCAACAGCATGGTTGAAAAGAACCTGGGCCAGTTTCCCCCGGAAAAAAAATAACGGCCATGGGCCGGCCTTTAAATGGCACAGCCCGCAACGATGCATGAAAGACGTTCGGGACGGTTCCGGCCGTACTTTCATACAAACCGATTGGATCCACATGAAAAACCCGGCTCACCTGACGGAGCGGCCACGCCGCCCCGCCGTGTGAAACCGGGTTTCCATGCCTGAAGCTGTTCCCGCCGGACCTTATCTTCCGCCGGCCCTTCTCCTTGCGATCAGGCCGAAAGCAAGGACCGCCAGCAGGATTGCCACCGCTGCTTGTTCATGGCCCGCCTCTTCGGCGCTTCCGATAAAACAGCCTGAGCCGCCACCTGATGAGGAATCTGTGACGCCGGCATCGTCTCCAGGTTCCGTTACCGCGATTCCCAGGCCTGCCGGATCGACGATCACGCCGTTCATGCAGCCGTCCGCGTCACCGGCCCCGCCGTCTTCCAGTTCGACCACCAGGGTTTTCCTGTCTTCACTGAAGGTCACCAGGGAGCTGTAGTCCTGCCAGCCGGCCATGGTGTCGTACTTGAACCAGCCGGCGTTTTCAGGAGCCGCATCGGCCAGGCAGATTCCCAGGAGGACGGAGTCGCCGGGCTGTTCGGTGAGAATCCTGAATCCGATCAGGCCGTAGGGCATGAGGCCGGGCCGACCCTTTCTGTCTTCCACAGTCCTGTCGTCCATGGCTTCCAGGAGTTCGATATCCAGGACCTTGTCTATTTTAAGGAGACCGAAGCTTGTGTTCCCGTTGTAGCTTTTCACGGTTTTCAGCAGATCCTGGCCGTGGTCGGCTTCGCCGTCATGGTTGATATCGTTGTTCTCGTCCGTTTCCTGGCTGTCGGGCACGCCGTTTCCGTTGTGATCGTTCCAGGCCGGAGCCTCGGTCACGAAAGTCCGGGCGTCGGACCAGCTGGACGTGTTCCGCTTGGCGCTGTTGTGTTTCATCCTCCAATGATAGGTGGTGCTTCCATCCAGGGCCTGGGTGGGCACGGTAAATTCGGACGAACCCATGGCCTGGGTCGCATCGACGACCACCTGGGTAAAGGATTCGTCAAGGCTGACCTGCCACTGGGTGTCCCCGTCGATCTCACCGGCGTCGGCCACCAGGGTGGGCGTCAGTGACACACGGGCCCCTTCAGCCGGAAGGACAAGACGGGCCTTTTCCGGGTCTGCCACGGATTTGGTTCCCACAGCCACGGTCACGGTCACCGTGTCACGGCTCACTTTCCGGTATTTATCCGTGACGATAAAGGTCACCAGGTACGTTCCGGCCGTAGGAAACTTCACGTATCCCGGATCTTCCACGGTTACGGACTTGGGCCCGCCATATCCAAAGTACCACCTGTATTTGTACGGCGCGACACCGTTTTCCACTTTCCCCTGGAAGTTCACGGAACTGCCGGGAACGATGGTCACACTGGAGGCCGGGCTGGTGATGGTGGCCAGAAGTCCGGCCGGGGTCACGGTCACGGTGCGGCTGGCACTGCTGGTGTCACCGTCCGCATCGGTCACGGCGTAGGTTACGGTGTAGGTACCGGCGGCGCTGAAAGTCACGGCTCCCGGATCTTCCACGGTTTTTGACGCGATGGCCGATGAACCGAAACTCCAGAGATGAGTGTAGGGCGCATTGCCACTGCTCACGCTGGCCGCGAAATTCACCGAACCTCCCTGGGTGATGGTTACGCTGGACGCGGGGCTGGTGATGGCCGCCGTGGGATTGGTGTCAGGCTCAACCACGGTCACGGTACGGCTGGCACTGCTGGTGTCCCCGTCCGCATCGGTCACCGTGTAGGTTACGGTGTAGGCCCCCACTGCACTGAAGGTCACGGCTCCCGGATCTTCCACGGATTTTGTCGCGATGGCCGATGAACCGAAATTCCAGCTGTGGGTATAAGGTGCGTTGCCACTGCTCACGCTGGCCGCGAAATTCACCGAACCTCCCTGGGTGATGGTCACGCTGGACGCGGGGCTGGTGATGGCCGCCGTGGGATTGGTGTCAGGCTCAACCACGGTCACGGTACGGCTGGCACTGCTGGTGTCCCCGTCCGCATCGGTCACCGTGTAGGTTACGGTGTAGGCCCCCACTGCACTGAAGGTCACGGCTCCCGGATCTTCCACGGATTTTGTCGCGATGGCCGATGAACCGAAATTCCAGCTGTGGGTATAAGGTGCGTTGCCACTGCTCACGCTGGCCGCGAAATTCACCGAACCTCCCTGGGTGATGGTCACGCTGGACGCGGGGCTGGTGATGGCCGCCGCGGGGTTCGTGTCAGGCTCAACCACGGTCACGGTACGGCTGGCACTGCTGGTGTCCCCGTCCGCATCGGTCACCGTGTAGGTTACGGTGTAGGCCCCCACTGCACTGAAGGTCACGGCTCCCGGATCTTCCACGGATTTTGTCGCGATGGCCGATGAACCGAAATTCCAGCTGTGGGTATAAGGTGCGTTGCCACTGCTCACGCTGGCCGCGAAATTCACCGAACCTCCCTGGGTGATGGTCACGCTGGACGCAGGGCTGGTGATGGCCGCCGTGGGATTGGTGTCAGGCTCAATTACCGTCACGATACGGCTGGCACTGCTGGTGTCCCCGTCCGCATCGGTCACCGTGTAGGTCACGGTGTAGGCACCCACTGCGCTGAAGGTCACAGCTCCGGGATCTTCCACGGTTTTTGTCGCGATGGCCGATGAGCCGAAATTCCAGAGATGGGTGTAGGGCGCGTTGCCGCTGCTCACGCTGGCCGCAAAATTCACCGAACCTCCCTGGGTGATGGTCACGCTGGACGCGGGGCTGGTGATGGCCGCCGCGGGGTTCGTGTCAGGCTCAACCACGGCCACGGTACGGCTGGCGCTGCTGGTATCCCCGTCCGCGTCGGTCACGGTATAGGTCACGGTGTAGACCCCAACCTGGCTGAACACCACGGTTCCCGGATCTTCCTCGATATAACCGGACATCCTGGAATCGCTGAAATTCCAGGCGTGGACAAAGGGCGCGTTGCCCCCGGAAACCGTGGCGGACAGATTTACCGATCCACCCGCGACGATGGTCACGTCGGTTTCCGGGCTTGAGATGGCGGCCACAGGCTCCACATCGATGATCCGGCTGTCCACGGTGATTGTC
This sequence comes from uncultured Desulforapulum sp., assembly GCA_964637565.1. GTDB lineage: Bacteria > Desulfobacterota > Desulfobacteria > Desulfobacterales > Desulfolunaceae > DYJE01. The sequence goes on along the minus strand of CAZWTY010000013.1, from coordinate 7,395 downwards.
ACCGTGTCATGGCTCACATCCCCGTCGCTGTCTGTGACAGTGAATGTCACGGTGTATACTCCCGCTGTGTCGAAAACAACAGTTCCCGGATCTTCCAGGCTGCTGGTCCGGATGGCGGGGCTTCCAAAATCCCAGGCGTAGACAAAGGGCCCGTTGCCGCCGGTCACAAGACCCTCGAACGAAACACTGTCACCTTCGGTGATGGTGATGTCCGCCTCAGGGCTTGAAATCCCGGCCACGGGATACACATCCACATAGATCTGTTCCACCGTGACAATCACCGTGGCTGTTTCCACTGCGCCGTTGGCGTCGGTCACGGTAAACGACACCGTGTACGTGCCCGGATCGTTGAACACCACGCTGCCCGGATCTTCCAGGGCGCTGCCGGCAGGTCCGCCCGCTCCAAAATTCCATGCATAGCTGAGAGGGGCCGCTCCTCCAGATACAAGACTTTGAAAATTCAGGGTTTCTCCTTGAATGATGGTGGTGTAGAGGACAGGAGATTCAATGGAAACGCTCAGAGGGCTGTACACAGGAACGTACACTATTTCATCGGAAAAATCGCTGGAGTTCCCACATTGGTTGAAAGCCTTCACGGAAAAATACCAAGTAGTTTCCGGAAGACCTGTGACTGTGTGGGACACAGTGGGAGACGGGATATTTTCACTGTTTTGGTTGTATGTTCCCGACTCAGTGCCGTAATACACCACGTAGTAGTCGGCCTCGTCATTGGGGTCCCACTGAAGGGTGACATCCATGGCCGCCGCCATGACAGCAAGTCCGTGGATAACCAAAACGGTGCTGATGACGGCGGTTAAAAACCGGATCATCTTACCCCGGTTGGTGATGGTTTGAACTGTGGCTGAAAGGTGTTTCATTCTAAGGCTCCTCTTTAAGCAAACAAAATACAATGCGCAGGCATCCTGCCGATGACCATGACAAGATTTGTGCCGAAGAGGGTTTTTATATCTATTTATTTGATATGATTGATTTAATGTGCAGGTAAAATGGTCAAACAGGTGTTCTTGTCATAAACAAGGGTATCACATTTCCCGAAAAAAATTGATGATATTACAACACTGACGATATGTGGTCAGGAAAGGTCCGGGTTGGTGATGGCGGCCTTGTCAAACCGGCCGTGTTCAAGAAAGTACTCGATCTGGTGCATGATGGTTCGGCTGGACGCCATGAAGGGATGGCTTTTGGGGATACAGATGAAATCGGCCATTTCATCGAGCATGGTGTTGTCAACAGACACCTTGCCGTCGTCGGGTCCCGGTATCAGCAGGGAACTGACGGGATCCACGGTACGTGTGCCGGCGATAATACCGATATCCTCTTCCACCGGGCCCAGCATGTTGACGTAGCTGTCGTCGTCCGTGCCCAGGCTCTGGCCCGCATCGCCCATGAGCCACTTGTAGATAAAGGAGTTCATCAGGACATCGGCGACTTCGCTGCCCTTGTTCGGGGGGCCCAGCATCACGACCCGGCTTCCCTCGGGGAGGCTGTTGTTCTGGAGGTACTGCCTGATCACGATGCCGCCCAGGGAGTGGGTGACCACGTGCACCTTGTCCGCCCCCTGTTTCACACAGGACTCGATGGCCTGGCGCACATAGGTGTCCGCAATGACGGGAATGGGTTCGGACGTGGACGGATAGCTGAGATTGATGGCCTTATACCCTTTTTCCTCCAGAAACCGGGCCACTTTCCGCATGCTGAAACGGGTCCGTCCCATGCCGTGGAGAATGAGCACGTATTCCGACTTGCCCGGCTCGGGCCTGGCGTAAACCTCCCGCTCCGGTACCGTCAACAACACAGCCAGCACGATCATCATCACCAGGGTCGTCCGTTTCATGCGCGCTCCTTCTGAATCCATGGCCTCGGGAAAGAATTTTCCCGGGCCGCCTTTTTTAAAATCAGATCGATTCGGGTTTGTCAACATTGGACATTCCGAGTCAGGTGAAAATTTTCCGTACCGCCTGCGCCACTCTTGATCTTGACAGCCTATTTCAAAATAAGTACAAATCCCGCTGACTGGATTTGAAGCGGCGTCTGCGCTCCATCAAATCCCTGAAACCACGTCCCTTTCATCTCGGTCGAGTGACGAAGGAACGTTTCACACCAGGAGATCATCACTATGTTTGGCTTGGGCATGTCGGAAATTTTCGTGATCCTCGTGATCGCACTGATCGTCATCGGGCCGAAGAAACTGCCTGAAATCGCCAAATCCCTCGGAAAAGCCATGGGCGAATTCAAACGGGCCACCAACGATCTGAAGGACTCCTTCAGCATCAACGATCCGCCTCCGACATACAGACCCATGGATTCACTGCCGCAGAACCCTGCCGTCACCGTGAACGGAGATCCGGCCAAACCCCTGGAATCCGCCGCTGGCAATGAAAAAACCGTCTCCCCGGAAACCGGAGAAAAGGCGGACCATGACTGAGCCTGACGATGACAAAATTCCCTTTACCGCCCATCTGGAAGAGCTTCGGTCCCGGCTGATCCGCTGTTCCATCGCCGTCCTCATCGGCACAGTGGTGGCCTATGCTTTCAAGGAAAAACTCTTCGATATCCTGACCCGCCCCCTGGTTCAGGCTCTGCCCCCCGAGGGAAAAATCATCTATACCGGCCTTCCCGAAGCGTTTTTCACCTATTTCAAAGTGGCGTTCATCACCGGCCTGCTCGCCGCAACGCCGGTGATCATCTACCAGTTCTGGATGTTCGTGGCCCCCGGTCTGTACAAAAAAGAGCGGCTGTTCCTTGCCCCGATCATCCTGGTCAGCCTGCTGTTTTTCTCAGGCGGCGCCCTTTTCGGTTATTTCTTCGTTCTTCCGGTGGGCTACAAGTTTTTTATCGGATTCACGTCCGACACCATCCAGGCCATGCCTTCCATGAAAGAGTATCTGAGCCTCACCTCGAAGATGCTCCTGGCCTTTGGTTTCGCCTTCGAACTTCCCATCATCCTCACCGGCATGGCCGCCCTGGGGGTGATCACGCCCGATTTCCTGAAAAACAACAGGAAGTACGCCATTGTCCTGGCCTTTATCATCGGCGGTGTGCTGACCCCTTCCCCTGATGTGGTCAGCCAGGTCATGATGGCCGGCCCTCTCATCGTCCTTTATGAAATGAGCATCGTCGGAGCACGGGTTTTCGGACGGAAAAAACCCCTGGACGCTGACGCCGAAGAAGACGACACAGCCGATGGGAAACCTGAAGAAACGGTGCCTGTTCCAAAAGAATCGGAACTCCCGTGAGAAGACTCAGGAACATCCCCGATATCGACAAACCCCGTGAACGGATGATGGCCAAAGGCCCTTCCGCCCTCACCGACCAGGAACTGGTGGCCCTGATCCTGGGAAGCGGGACCCGGGGAGCGGATGTGCTGGACCTTTCACGCCGTGTCCTGGCCCTGTTCGAAGGGGAAACCCCGCCCTCGGTGGACGATCTTTTGTCCGTCGACGGCGTGGGACCGGCCCGGGCCTGTCAACTGGCCGCCTCCCTGGAGTTTTCACGACGACGCCTGATGAAGAAAAACCTGGTGATCCGCAGCGCCGGGGACATCTACCCGCTGGTGGCCCATATCGCCGAAAAAAAGCAGGAACACTTCCTGTGCCTTTCCCTCACAGGCGCCAACGAGGTCATCGCCACCCGCACCATCACCATCGGACTTCTCAATTCCAGCCAGATCCACCCCAGGGAAGTTTTCGCCGACGCGATCTCAGACAGGGCCGCGTCGGTGATTTTTGTCCACAACCATCCATCGGGCGCCCTGACGCCAAGCCGGGAAGACCTTCAGGTGACGGACCGTCTCTGCAAGGCCGGCACCATCCTTGGAATCAGCGTTCTCGACCATGTGATCGTCGCGGGCAACGATCTTTTTTCTTTCAGGGAACAGGGACTTCTTCCCGGTTCCTGAGCGTCTCAAGGTAACACATTTCCACAGCCACACATCAATTAGCTGTTGCCTTGAAAAGGGTTTCCAGTTAATACTGGCGATACATCTTCTTGAACGTCGCCATGATTCTTTAAACCATCTCACATGTGAATACGACCCATGATCAGATTTCATGCAGGATTCGACATTGGTACGGATTGCGTGTCAGCAGCCGTTTTCAAAAAGGACCTTAAAAATGGTGGCCTCACGGTGGTCTTCACCCCGAAGCCCCTTTTTCATTTCGGCAACCCGGTCTTCGTGTTGCGGGATCTCTATGAAGACATCCTTCAGAGGTTCGGTTGCGACTTTCCCGTGGCCTCGTCGTTCACGGGGAGCGGAGGCCGAAGGTTCGCCGACTGTCTTTCCGTTCCCTATCACCACGACACCATCGCCATTCCCGCCGGCGCGGCCCACCTTGATCCCGGGGCCCGTTACATTTTTCACATGGGGGCCAGGGACGCGTACTTTTTCGAAATCGAAAAGATCCACACCGGCCAGGGCCACCATACGTTCGTGCCGGACCATGGCACGGGGACCAAATGCGGCGGTGGCAGCGGCATCCTCGTCACCAAGCAGTGCCGCCGTTTTTTCGAGCACGAGTTTCCCATGGATCTGTCGGGAAAAACAGACCGGGAAATCAGGAAACATATGAACGAACGCCTCTGCCGCATCTTTCAGCGGGGTGACGAGGAAATCCGCAAGTCGGACAAACACCTTGATGTGGGCGGCCGCTGCGGTGTGGTGATCCAGTCCGACATGATCCATCTCCAGAACAGCGGAGAAAAAGTTCACAATATCCTGTCCGGGCTGTACCAGCGGGTCATAAAAAATTTCCAGTCCGACGTGCTCAAATCCAGGGTGTTCGACCCTTCCGCACGGGCACTGGCATCGGGTGGTCTGTTCGAAAGCCCCCATATCGCCGGCATGGCCGGAAAAACCCTGGGTTTCGATGTTACGGTTCACCGTGATTTCAGACATCTGGGAGCCATGGGAGCGGTCATCCGGTCCTTGGACAGCACGGCCTGCTTCACCATCGAAGACCTGGACCGTCTTGGTGATTCGGAGAAAAAAACCGTCAAAACCGTTGGGGCTTTGAAAAACGCCCTTGAAAAAGTCAGGATCTATCCGGAAGAAGAACCGGTGGAGACGTTGGGAGATCTGAAAATCTACGCCGGAAACAGCGGGGAAAAGACCCCGGTGATTCTGGGAATCGATGGCGGTTCGACCACAACCAAGGCCGTGGTGGTTCACTGGGACACCATGAAAATCCTAGCCCGGGTCTGCCTGTACACCAACGGAAAACCACTTGAAACAATCCAGGTCATTTTCCGGCATCTCATGGAATCCCTGGGAGAAACCATCCTCATCAAAGCCACAGCCTACACCGGCTCTTCCGGGGCGTTCTACCACAAACTTTTCACACGGAGCCCCAACGGTTCAGGCGTGCGGACCCTCGACCTGGTCAAGGACGAGATCACCTGCCACGCCCTGGGAGTCAAGCATTACAACGACCGGACCGACACGATTTTCGAACTGGGCGGCCAGGACGCCAAATTCACCCGTTTCAACCCCGACGGCACGGTGAAAAAATCCAGGATGAATCTCTCCTGCATGGCCGGCACAGGCCAGACCATGCAGAACATGGTGGAAATGATCGGTCTCGACATCCGGTCCTCCTTTCATGAATACGCCCTGGCGGCTGAAAGAACTCCGGTGGTGGACGACACCTGCGGGGTTTTCACCGAAGCAGGAATCGCGCGGCTCGTGTCCCTGGGTTTTCCCAAAGAGGAAATCGCCGCCGCCATCGCCTACGGCTTCATGGGCGGTTATGTGAACACCTTCATCGGCAACGAATCCTTCGGCGACTGCGCCTCGGCCCAGGGCGGCCCCTTCACCGGACCGGCGCCCCTGGCGGCCCTGGCCATGCATACAGGCATGGACATCCACGCCTTTCCCCACCGCCAGTATTTCGGAGCCCTGGGCGCGGCCCTGGCTGTAGCCCGAGCCGCCGAATCCTTCGATCTGCAAGGCATCCCGTACACATGCCGCTTCAGGGGACTGAGCGCCTGTCTCCAGAGTTTCGAGAAAACCGAAAATTCCTGTTCCCATGAAATCCCTGACAGCTGCGGCCTCAAAGACTGCCGGCTGTCCGTTTACTCGGTGGGTTCCGAACGAATCATCACCGGGGGAGCCTGTCCCAAGGGAAACACGGACGCTTCGGGAAAAAGGGCCCCTGATTACGTGGAACTGTACAAGCGGGTCCTGGACAAACACCTCGCCCCCCTTTGCCGGAACCTCGACGAGCCCGGGCCGAACGACCGGATCCTGATTCCCAGGGCCTTGAGTTTCTGGAACGACAAAGGGGTGTTCTACGCCTCCCTTTACACCCACCTGGGCTTCGACGTGAGCCTGTCGCCGGAATCCGACGACGCCATCACGGAAATGGGCCTTTCCTCGGCCCACTCGGAAACCTGCTTCCCCGTGAAAATCGCCCACGGCCACGCCTCGTTTCTTCTTCCCCACCTGAGGCCCGGCAAAGACAAGATTCTTCTCATCAACGCCATCGGTGAGAGTCAGCAAAAATACAAGTTCTGCCCCTACGTGTCTGCGGCCGGTTTTCTGGTGAAAGACGCCCTGGCCATGGACAACAACGATGTCCTGATCCCCGTGGTGTATTTCAACGACCCTTCCCGTCCTTTGGACCGGGCCATTCACAAGGACCTGAAGCGTGTTTTCGGCCGGAGGTTTTCCCTGAAGCAGGTCCGAAAGGCCCTGGGCGCAGCCTTGAAAGACGAGGGTTCCTTTCTCGCCGACGCCCATAAAACAGGAAATGCCCTGATCTCCCGATTGATCCACAAAGGGGAGAAGATCTATATCGGCCTTGGCCGGGGTTACACCCTGTTCGACGACAAGGCCAGTTCACGGGTCCATGAACTTTTCGTGAAAAACGGGCTCCATTACGTTCCGTCGTTCTTTTTTCAGCCCGAGTCCTGGGACATCGAAAACGTCGCCGAAAACATGTACTGGGTTCAGGGGCGGAAAATCATCCGGGCCAACCTGGACACGGCGATGAACCCCCACTTTTTTCCGGTGAGGGCCACGAATTTCAACTGCGGCAGCGACTCCATGCTCCTGTTCCACGAGGAACGGATCATGGAAAAAGCCGGAAAGCCCCATCTGATTCTCCAGACCGACGGCCATTCCAGCAACGCCCAGTTCGGTACCCGGATTCATGCCAACCACGAGGTGGTGAAAACCTGTCGGCCGAAAGACGTGGGGCACAGCGATTTCGTCAGCCTGTCTCCTCCTGTGGTCCTGAAACAGAAAATCATCGGAATCCCCTACATGGGAGACCATTCCCACATTCTGGCCGCCACGTTCCGCGCCCTGGGATACGCCTCGGAGGTTATGCCCACCCAAACACCCGAGTCCAGGCTCTACTCGGAAAAGCTGGGCGG
>CAZWTY010000012.1:0-63907 GCA_964637565.1 uncultured Desulforapulum sp. | reverse complement strand
ACCAGAGGAAGTTGCAAAATTTATACATGAAAGAGTATTGTTAATCTCCTAATAATTGGGTTCAAAAACTTATTTCGCTTCGTTTCAAAGCCGCTGAGCCATAGCGTCAGCCACATATGATTTAGCAAAAAATTAAAAAATGGAGTTATCCACAATTCGATGTTGGACGTTGGGCGTTCGATGTTGGGCGTTCATTTTTCTCCATTTAAAATGAAAAAGGCGGCGGCCCCCCAGCCGCCGCCTTGACATGAAATCCCTGTCAGATCTCATCAGGGATTCATGAAATACGTTTCTTTCATGGCGTAGACGTGGTTTGTCCAGATCCGGTTGTAGCGGGCGTCGTCCACCACGGGCCTTCGGATCATTTTCATGCAGATGGCCTGCTGTTCGTCGGTGGCGATTTTTTTGCTGTAGATCTGGAGTGAGAATTTGGAGAAATCCCGGATCATGAAATCGAAGATCTGTTCGATCAGGTCGTCCTCGATGGCGTAGAATTCCTTGTTTTCCAGGATCAGCTGTCCGTAGGCCACCAGGGTGAACAGTTCGCCCACGTTCAGCAGGAAGTCGATGTCGTCGCTCTGGGCTTTCATCGAGGCCAGGGACACCATCATGAACTCTTTGAATGCCTCGATCTGTTCCCGGAAGATGGCGATGTTGGGCAGATCGTACTTGTTGTAGGCGATGTTGTAGTCGTGGAACTGGGTCTTGCCCAGGCCTTTGGTCGGGCCCTGACGGAACAGGAAATCGTCGTTGGCCGCGTCGTTTCGGACCGGGATTTCCGGGTATTCGGCGGGGTTGAAGAAAAAGTTGGGCATGAACTTGATGATCAGGGCCATGTTCACGTGGACCGTGCCTTCCAGCTTGGGCAGGGCCCGGATGTCCAGGACGGCGTTTGAGAAATAGGTGTCTTTTTCGAAGCCCTTGGCCGCGATGATGTCCCAGAGGTTGTTGATCACCTCTTCGCCCTGGGTGGTGACCTTCATTTTCACCATGGGGTTGTATAAAAGGTAGCGGCGGTCGTTTTCCGAGGCCGAACGCATGTAGTCGGTGGCCCTCAGGGCAAAGGTCTTCATGGCGTAGAGACGGCAGTAGGCGTCCACGAAAAGCTGCCGGATGTGGGTGAAATCGGTGACGTACTTGCCGAAAAGGTTCCGATTGGCCGCGTGGTCCATGGCTTCGTAGAAGGCGTGTTCGCAGATGCCGATGGAGGCCCAGCCCAGGTTGAACTTCATGATGTTGATGGTGTTGAGGGACGCATCCCAGGCCGCCTGGCCCTTGTCGGTGATGTCGGCTTCGGTGACCGGGTAATCGTGGAGCACGTATTCCGCCACGTAATCCTGGTTGAAGATCACGTTTTTCACGCACTCGTATTTCTCATGCTTGGAATCCACCACGAAGAACACGTAGTCGGAGGTGCCCTCGATTTTTCCGAAGGTGGATACCATGGCCGCCTCGTTGCCGTTTCCGATGTAGTACTTGTCGCCACGGGCCAGGTAGGTCCCGTCAGCCTGGGGGATCAGCATCATGTCCGAAGAATAGATGTCCGCGCCGTGTTCCTTCTCTGAAAGGCCGAAACCGAAAATCGCTCCTTCCTTTAAAAGCTTGGCGGCCTTGTGTTTCACCTCTTCGTTGTCGCCGATCCAGATGGGGCCGAGACCCAGGGCCGAAACCTGGAAGCAGTACCAGTAGGTGAGGCCGTAGAATCCCAGGATTTCGGCGAATTCCACGATGCGCGACGTGTCCCAGCGGGCGTTTTCACCGTAGCCCGCCGGCGTGAGGAGTTTGGCCATGATGTTTTCCCGCTTCATGAAATCGATGAATTCCGTGTACCAGCGGGCCGAGTGGTAATCTTCCTTGCACTTGGCAAGACCCATGGATTCGAAAAAATCGATGGTCTTGCGCATGATGTCTTCGGTTTCCTTGTCCGGCCAGGTTTTGTTGAGTTTTTTGGGATTGAGCAGCATGACAGTCCTCCTTCGTCGTCCAGCCGGATCCTTCGATGGTCCGGTCGAAAAAAATGATCGGATAGGTCAACGGCGGTTCCGTTGAACAATCTGTGGACCTTAGGGGTGAAACGGGTTGTTGACAATCCCGGTTTTTTGCAGGTAAAACTACGGGGAAAAACCTGGTATTCTGTCGGGTTTTGGTTCAAGTTTCAGAGTTTGTTGAGCCTAATTGGCTGAAATAAAGATATTAACAGTCGACGCCCCTGTTCGTTTCGTTAAGAGGACTACGGTGATGAAACCCGTAGGCTGGTTCGGCAAAGGGGGCTCTGGAGGACGCTATGGGCGGATTCGATCCGATGATGGAAAAAGGGTGGTTCAGCGGCCAAGGCCGGGATCATCCGGAGCAGGCGGAGTGTTTCGCGGCCCGGATTCTGGACAACGGCGTGGCCGGCATCGCGGTGGTCGGGGAGGATGGGGCGGTTCTCTACGCCAACCGGGCCATGGCCGCCATGACGGGCTGCGGAGTGGACGAGTTGCCGGGCCGGGACATCCGCGAGGTTTTCCAGCTTTCCGCTGACGGGGCCGATGTTTTAAGCGGCTTGAACCTCGGAGAAACCGGAAGCGGCGAGATCGGGTTCACGGGCCAGGACGGGGAACGCCGCACGGCCGAAGCCCGGGTGATGACCTTTGACACCGTGGAAGGCCGGAGATTCCGGGTGCTGTCGGCGGTGGATGTGACCCGGCACAGGAAAACCGGGGAAGAACTGGCCGAGAGCGAGCGAAAATACCGGCTTCTGGTGGAAAACATCGAGGAGTTTTTTTTCGAACAGAGCATCGAGGGGGGCTTCGTTTTTTTCAACGAGGCCATGGTTCGCCACTCGGGTTTTACCCGCGAAGAACTGGGCGTGATGACTTTCAAGGATTACATCCTTCCCGAAGACTGGGACAAGGTGGTTTCATTCTACGCCCGGATTCTCGAAACAGGCGAACCGGCCAGCGGTCTCCTGATCCGGGGCCGGATGAAAGACGGCTCCCTTCATTATTATGAGGTGAGATCCAACCTCAAGACCGATGAAAGGGGCCGGAAAGTCGGGTTCAGGAGTTACTGCCGGGACGTGACCGCAGAGATCCTGTACGAGGAGGAACGGAAAAAAACCCATGAAGCCCTGGAAGCCAAGGTCATGGAGCGTACCCGGGAACTCCGGGACATCAACACGGCCCTGGAAGTGCTCCTGAAAAAACGGGAGGACGACAAACGGGCCCTGGAGGAGCGGGTGGCTTTCAGCATCAAGGAGGTCATCGCCCCCCACATCGAACTCCTGAAAAAAACGCGGCTGGACCGTCACCAGGCCCTGTACGTGGAGATGCTCGAACAGAGTTTCCTGGAAATCTGCACCCCCTTCATGCAGGTCCTCGGGGAAAGCGTCCGGAAACTCACCCCCACGGAAATCCAGATCGTGAACCTGATCAAGCAGAACAAGTCCTCCAAAGAGATCTCCGGTTTCCTCGGCGTCTCACCACGCACCGTGGAGTTTCACCGGGACAACATCCGGAAGAAACTCGGTATCCAGAACAGGCGCCAGAACCTCAGGGCCCATCTCCTGGCCGGGCAGAGCGCTGAGGGTGCAGCGTCTTTGAAGCGATAGGACGCAAGGAGTCTGTATCTTATTCATTCATCTTGGAAATAATCTTCCGTCCGGCATACCCGGTTGATTTTCACCGGAATCCCCAGGCCGTCTTCACGTTTGCCGTGAACCACGAATTCGGACAGGCCGAACGGGGCCGAGGTGTTGCCCCAGTCGTAGGTGTAGCCCAGCCGGGTCCAGGGGTAGGGGTAGAGGGCTGTGTACACCTTGTCGGCCCGGCTGGTGAACCAGCCGATGTAGTCCGTGAAGAAACCGGCCCCGTCCTGGTCGTCGTAGATCAGGGCGTCGCTGTCGAAGACCCGGAACAGGTCCTGGGGAAAATCCAGCTCACACTGACCGTCGGTGATCTCCGGATCGGGGCAGGGTCTGAACAGGTCCTGGGGCCGCACGTACATCTCCAGCATATAGGCTTTTCGGTCCGCGTCACCCGGGGGAAGGCCCAGGATCTGGGCCAGACGCATGGGAGACGGCGTGCGGTTCGCGAACCGTCGCTGAAGTTCGGGGACCACCGTCACCCAGCTGTCGTACCGGTATTCGGGGCACTCCCTTCCTTCCCGGCAGGTGTCGTCCGGGGCGCATCCTTCGGGCGGGCACAGGTAGTAGGACGCCACCTTTTCCGTGACCCAGCTGACCACCAGGACCCGGGAGCCGGGTCCGTCCTCCCAGATCAGGTCCTCGTTCCAGGCTGTGATCTCTGTCAGATCGTAGGCGATTTCGTCAGGGCTGACCGTGGCCGCGTCCTCACAGGCTGCGGCGTAGGCCAGGTCGAGGTCCGTTTCCGCTGTTTCAGGCGGTTTTGAATCGGTGCAGGCAAAAAGGAAGAGGACGAACAGGAAACCCAGGACGGCCCGGTTAAGGCCGAAAAGGTTGGGGATCCGGTGTGCTGTGGTTGGACAGGTCGTGTGCGTCATGGGCCTCCATGGATCGTGTGGGTTGATGCACCACGGTTCCACAGGGCGGCGGGCTTTGTCAAGTCGCTTTTGATGGCGCAGTGGACGAACATTGTTTGGCCGGAATTCCATGTGTGGACAAATGAATGGGTGTTTACATTCTATCCAGTGAAAACAAATGTTTACTGAAAATTCCCGTTATGTTAATTTGAACATCTCACCCCCTCGCGTTTTAAACCTTTGTCATGAAAGGAGCGAACCATGGCACAGATCCTTCGAATCAACACCCGGGAAAAAACGTCGGTGTTCGAAACACCGTCAGCCGATCTCCTGGCCCTGGGCGGCAGGGCTCTGACTTCCAGGATGATACTGAACGAAGTCCCCCCCACCTGCCATCCCCTCAGCCGTTTCAACAAACTGATTTTCGCGCCCGGCCTTTTGTCCGGTTCTCCGGCGGCCAATTCCGGGCGTCTGTCCGTGGGCGGCAAATCCCCTCTGACTGGAGGCATCAAGGAAAGCAACACCGGCGGTCTGGTGTCCCAGAAACTGGCCCGGCTGGGCATCCAGGCCCTGGTGCTCGAAGACAAGCCGGAGGCTGGTGAAAGCTCTATCGTCGTGATCCGGAAAGATCAGGTGGATATCCTCTCCGCCGATGAATACCGGAATGTGACCACCGGAGACATGATCGAAAAGCTCTGGGGCCGTTTCGGGAAGCGGGTGGGCGTGGCTGTCATCGGTCCTGCCGGAGAACAGAGGCTGACCGCCGCCTCCATCCAGTTCGCCGATCCCAAGGGCCATCCCGGAAGGGCCGCCGGAAGGGGCGGGCTGGGAGCTGTGATGGGGTCCAAGGGAATCAAAGCCATCGTGGTGGACGATACGGGAGCGGACAAGGTTTCCCTTCATGATCCTGAAGCTTTCAAAGCCGCCAACAAGAAATGGGCGGATCTGCTGTTGAGCCATCCCGTGTCCGGCCAGGGGCTTCCGGCTTACGGCACGGCTGTCCTGGTCAACATCATCAACGAGGCAGGGGCCCTTCCCACGAAAAATTTTCGCAGCGGCCGCTTTGACAAGGCCCAGGACATCAGCGGCGAAACCATGGCGGAGAACATCGAAAAGCGCGGCGGCGTGGTGACCGAGGGCTGTCATCCGGGATGCGTGATCCGCTGTTCCCAGGTTTACCATGACAAGGACAACAACTACCTGACCAGCGGTTTCGAGTACGAAACCATCTGGGCTTTCGGAGCCCACTGCATGATCTCGGACCTGGACGACATCGCCCGGCTGGACAGGCTGTGTGACGAATTCGGACTGGACACCATCGAAACCGGGGTGACCATCGGCATCGCCATGGAAGGCGGGCTGATACCCTGGGGGGACAGCAAGGCGGCCATCGAGCTTCTGAAGAAAGTGGGCCAGGGCGATCCCCTGGGCAAGATCATCGGAAACGGTGCGGCCTTCACGGGCCAGGCCCTGGGTGTGGACCGGGTTCCCGTGGTCAAGCGTCAGGCCCTGCCTGCCTACGATCCCCGGGCTGTTAAAGCCGTGGGCGTCACTTACGCCACCACCCCCATGGGGGCGGACCACACGGCGGGTTACGGGGTTTGTCAGAACATCCTCAGTGTGGGCGGCTCCATCGACCCCCTGAAGAAAGAGAACAACGTGGACATCTCCAAGGACCTCCAGATCGCCACGGCCGCCATCGACGCGGCGGGCCTCTGTCTTTTCGTGGCTTTTCCCGTGCTTGACCGGCCCGAGGGACTCCAGCTTATCGTGGACATGCTGAACGCCCGCTATGGGATCAGCCTCACCACGGACGATGTGGTCAAGCTGGGGATCTCGATCCTGAAAGACGAACTCGAGTTCAACAGGCAGGCCGGGTTCACGAAAAAAGACGACCGGCTCCCGGACATGTTCAAGGAGACGTTTCCTCCCCACAACACCACCTGGGATTTTACCGACGAGGAACTGGAAAAGGCCACGTCATTCTGAAATACAAAGGTATGGATATCCGGGAAAAAGGTTTTTGAGGTTTCAGCCGGAACCTTTTTTCCGGCTCACCGTGAAGGACAAAGGGGTATGGCGACCCTGACATTCAACGCGTTTTCCTTTCTCCAGAAAAAATTGAAAGCCAGGCAGGTGGACTGTGTCAACGCGCCCCTGGCGATTGACGAAGGCCAGACCGCAGGCGAGGTGCTGAAGACCCTGGGCATCGGGCCGGAGGACCTGGAGGGCCTGTTTGTTAACGGAAGGATCGCCGGACTTCACACACGGCTTCACCACGGAGACAGGCTGGCGGTGTTTCCTCCGGGCACGCCGGGGCCCTACCGGTTGCTTCTGGGGCTGGTGAACGCCCGGGGCGAGTCGAAACATGAGGACCTATGAAAATCGAGGTGAAGCTGTTCGCGTCCCTGGGGCGTTTCAACAACGATCCCCTTCTCCGTGACGGCGGGTTCATGGTCTGGGAAGGCGCGGCAACCGTGGGCGACATCCTGGACCGTCTGGCCGTGCCCAGGGCCGAGGTCAAGCTGGTTTTTATCAACGGACGTCACGCCGCCATGGACACCCCGGTGAACGACGGGGACCGTGTCGGGCTGTTTCCCCCCATCGGAGGCGGCTGATGAACGGTCTGATGAAAGACATCGAAGGCCTGGTCTCGGAGGAGGTCAATCCGGCGGGAGACCGGGTGAAAACCATCGGCGACCGGGCCATGGCCAATGTCGCGGCAAAGCACGGATGCACGATCCGGGATGTTGCGATCCGCTGCCTCCGGGCCGGTGTGGTCCCTTTGCGTTACCTCCGGAACGGGCCGGTTCTCAGTCTGGACGATCAGGTTCAGCTGGCCGAAGCGCGGGTGGCCGTGGCCGGATGCGGGGGGCTGGGCGGCCAGGTGGTGCTTCTTCTGGCCAGGCTGGGCGTGGGACAAATTCTGGTTTTGGACCCCGACGTGTTTGACGAAACCAACCTCAACCGGCAAGCCCTCTGCCGGACGGACAACCTGGGGATGTTCAAGGCCGAAGAGGCGGCCAGGCAGTGCGCCCTGATCAACCCGGCCGTTATCGTGGAAGCCCGGGTCATGGCGGTGGACGACCGGACAGACCCGGAAATGTTTTCCGGCGTGGACGTGATGGTGGACGCCCTGGACAACGCCGAAGGCCGAAAGGCGTTGGCCGGGATGGCCCGGAATCTGGGCGTGCCCCTGGTTCACGGAGCCGTGGCCGGTTTCGAAGGCCGGGTGATGACCGTCTACCCCGACCAGAAAACCCTGGATGTCCTGTATCCTGAAACAGGGGAACAGTCCGGCATGAACGCAGAAAATCTTCTTGGCACGCCGGCCCCGGCTCCGGCCCTTGTGGCCGTCTTTCAGGTCATGGCGGCCGTGAAAATTCTCCTCAACCGGAACCCCATGGCCAGAAACAGCTTTTTTCACCTGGATCTGGACCACATGTCCCTTTTCACGTTTTTCCTCTGACAAATCAAGCCATAGCTCCCAATCCTTTTGAACCGCGAACGTTATCGAAACGTTCTGGATAACGGCCATGGGCCGCTTTATAAATGCCACAGCCCACAACGAAGCATGAAAGATGTTTGACACGGTTCCCGTCATTGTCATTCCGGGCGGCCGGGAGCCTTTTGGCAGGTCTTGCGCTGAAAGGTATCTTGCGAATTCAAGGCGCCCGCCATGCAAGCCGACCCGGAATCCATGCCCGCGAACGATGTGACGCATGAATGTTCGGGAATGGTTGCCCATGCCAGAATGGATTCCGGGTCGGCTTCGGAATTCGAACCTATGGTTTTTGCCGGGTCCGAAGCGGGTTCAAACGCGCCGTCATGTTGGAGGCCGCCCGGAATGACAGGCTGGGGGCCGGGATCTGGTTCGGGAATTGTTTTTCAGTGTTCCAGCCGCTGCTTTCATATAAAATCCCTTGACAATGCCCGGTCTTTTGGAGTTGATGGTGGTTTGAATCCAAACACCATGATCTTTTTTTGGGGGGGCTGCATGACCTTGAAACGACCAACTCTTGCCACCGGACTGGCTTTGCTGGTGTGGCTTCTGGCCGCCTGGCCCTGTTCGGCGGAAGGGACAACTCCCGAATCCGCAGGGAAAGCCTATTCTCTCGAAGACCTTTACGATCTGGCCCTGACCCGGGCCGAAGCGGTGAACATCGCCCGGGAAAACGTGGTCATCGCCCGGAAGGACAAAACGAGGGCTCTGTCTGTCCTGATTCCCAGCGTCACGGCGTTCGGGAGTTACACCCTCAGCGACACGGACCAGACGACGGACCCGGCGCTGCCCTCGGAGAGCTTCGACCTGAAAACAGGGGCCCTGGGCTGGGGTCTGCGTTTCGACCAGTCGTTCACGTTGAACGGCAGGGAGCTGATCGCCCTGGACATCAGCCGGGACCAGATCACGAGAAGCGAGGCGGACCTGACCACGGTTCAAGAAAGGTACCTTCTGGAGGTGGCCACGGCCTACTTCCAGGTCCTGAGGGCCGCCAAGGGTCTTGAGATCTCCAAAGCCAGCGTGGCCCGGCTGGAAAAACACCGGGATTATGTGGCCGCCCGGCTGAAACTCGACGATGTGACGAAAACGGACATGTACCGGGCCGAGTCCGAGCTGTCCGACGCCCGGGCCGCCCTGATCGCCGACCAAAACCGCCACCTCCGGAGCCAGGCCGCCCTGATGTCCCTGGTGGATCTGCCCGAACATTTCGTGCTGAAAGAGCCCGATGGACCGGGACCTGAACAGGCGGCGGCCGGTGTGGAACCTCTGCTCGGCCAGGGGCTGGCCCTTCGCCCGGAAATCCGCTCCGCCGAACTGGACCGGACCGTGGCCGAGAAAAGCGTGGACCTGACGAAAGGCGACCGCTGGCCGGTGTTTTCCATCGAGGGCCAGTACGCCTGGTCCGACGAGACGAACGAGGGAACCCTGGGCGGGGCGGCCCTGGATTACGACAAGGATATCTCGGGTTATTCTCTTGCAGCGAAACTGTCGTTCACCCTTTTCGACGGGGGGCTGAAACGGGCCGAAACAGCCCAGGCCAGGGCCAGGGAACGGCAGGCCCGGCACGCCCTGGACGAAACGAAAAAAAAGGTGGTCCTGGACATCCGGGACGCCTATCTCAATCTGTCCACCCAGAAGGGGCAGCTGTCCTCCCTTGCGGACAAGCTGACCTTTGCCCGGGAGAACTACCGGTCCGTTTCCGAAATGTACAGGCACGGTCTGGCTAACAGTGTGGATATGATGGACGCCAACACCCTGCTCGTCTCGTCGGAGCGGGAACTGTCCGACGCCCAATACGGATACCAGCTGGCCGTCCTGGCCTTGAAACGGGCCACAGGTGAGCGTCTGGCCCCCGGCGGAACTGGAAAAGAATAAAAAGAAGGCATGAAGATCATGAACCTGTTCAGAAAAATCAACCTGCGAGCCGCGTTTCCCCTGATTCTCCTTTTCCTGGGTCTGATGGTCCTGGGGATGTGCGCCCAGTCGAAAAAAGACCGTGTGGAAAAAGAAAAGGCCGAGGCGGTCCGGGAAAACATTCCCCCGGTCCATGTGGTTACCCTTGAGATGAAACCCCAAACAGTCCGGGACCGCATCAGCCTGCCCGGCAACCTGGCACCCTGGGTGACGGTGGAGGTGTCTGCCGAAGCGTCGGGCCGGATACTTAAAAAGAACGTCAACGTGGGGGACCGGGTGGTGAAGGGGGCGGTTCTCGCTGAAATCGACGGGGAGAAATACACCAACGCCTACCGGTCGGCCAAGGCCACCTACGACAACGCCCTTTCCACGAAGCAGAGGCTCGAGGCCCTTTATAAGTCGGATCTTTCCAATAAATCCGATCTGGATGAGGTCTCGGCCCAGATGGAAAACGCCCGGGCGGCCATGGCCATCGCCTCGGTGGACCTGAAACACACCGTGGTGCGGGCCCCTGAATCGGGCATCGTGAACAAGGTGTACGCGGAACAGGGACAGTTCGCCGACATCGGAAAACCGGTCTGTGAAATCATCCGCACCGATCCCATCAAGGTCAAGGTGGGGATTCCCGAATCGGACGTGAGCGCCGTGACCAACCTCAAGAGTTTCAAAGTCACGGTGGACGCGCTGAAAGGCCGGACCTTCACGGCCAGGAAACATTCCCTGAGCGGCACCACCAGCTCTCTTGCCCGGGTTTACGATCTGGAACTGGTCATGGACAACCCGAAAGGAGAGCTTCTCCCCGACATGTTCGTGCGGGTGGATATCGTGAAAAAAGAAATCCCCGGAGCCCTTGCCGTTCCATTATACGCGGTCCTCAGCCTGAACGGAAAGACGGTGGTCTACGTGGAGGAAGAGGAAAAAGCCGTGATGCGTGAGGTTGTGACCGGAGCCCAGGACGGATGGATGCTGGAAGTTACGCACGGCCTTGCCCCCGGCGACCGGGTGATCACCGTGGGCCAGCGCAGTGTGGCCGACGGCCAGAAGATCCATCGGGTGCGGGACCATGAGACACAGGAGAACCTTTTGAAATGATCGTTTCCGATACCGCCGTCACCAACCGGGTCAGCGTCATGGTGCTGTGCATCCTTATCCTCGTGGCCGGGGTTTACAGCTACAACGCCCTGCCCCGGGAGGACGAGCCGGACATCACCATCCCCTACGTGTTCATCTCCACCACCTACAAAGGGGTCTCGTCTACCGACATCGAAACGTCCATCACCATTCCCATCGAGAAGAAACTCAAAGGCCTGAAGAACGTCAAAAACATCCGGTCGGTGAGCGCCGAGGGCGAATCGTCGATCAACATCGAGTTCATTCCCGAAACGGACATCGAGGAGGTGCTCCAGAAGGTCAAGGACAAGGTGGACGAGGCCAAACGGGACCTGCCCACGGACCTGGAGGACGACCCCTCGGTGTACGAGGTCAATTTGTCCGAGATGCCCATCGTGGTCTTTTCCCTGAGCGGCGACTGCGGGGTTCCGGCCCTGAAGCGCATCGCCGACGACCTGGAAGAGGACATCGAGTCTGTCCAGGGCGTGCTGGAGGTGGATGTCACCGGCGGCAGCGAACGGGAGATCATCATCGAGGTGGACCCCAAGAAACTGGCCTACTACCACATTCCCATCACGGCCTTCAGCGAGGTGGTGCCCAGCGAGAACACCAACACCAGCGGCGGCTCCATCACCCTGGGGGACGGGCGCTACCAGCTCCAGGTCCCCGGGGAGTTCAGGACCCCCGATGAAATCTACGGAATCGTGATCGCCACCTTCGAAGGGCAGCCGGTCTACCTCAAGGACCTGGCCAGGATCGTGGACGGGTTCAAGGACGAGACAAGCCGGTCCCGCCTGAACGGCCGGGAGTCGGTGAACCTGTCGGTGAAAAAACGAAGCGGGGAGAATATCATCCGGATCTCCCGTGAGATCGACCGCCTGATCGACCGGGAAAAACAGCGCTGGCCCCAGGGAACCCACATCACCAAGATGATGGACAAGGCCAAAAACATCCATCTGATGGTCACCGACCTTGAAAACAACATCCTGTCGGGCCTGGTCCTGGTGGTGGTGGTCCTGCTGTTCGCCATGGGTTTCCGGAACGCGGTGATCGTGGCCATGGCCATTCCCTTTTCCATGCTGATGACCTTTATCGTGCTCCAGATCATGGGGGTGACCCTGAACATGGTGGTGCTGTTCTCCCTGACCCTGGCCCTGGGCATGCTGGTGGACAACGCCATCGTCATCGTGGAGAACATCTACCGCTACATGGAACAGGGGGTGTCCCGAATCCAGGCCGCCAAGCGGGCCACCTCGGAGGTGGCCTATCCGGTGATCGGTTCCACCCTGACCACGGTGGCCGCCTTCGCGCCCATGCTTTTCTGGCCGGGCATCATGGGGGAGTTCATGGCCTACCTTCCCCTCACCCTGATCGTGACCCTTTCCTCCAGCCTGTTCGTGGCCCTGGTGGTGAACCCGGCCCTGGCCTCGTATTTTATGAAGATCACGAAAAAGAAGCACCTTGAACGGTCTGCGGTATCTGCCGACGAGATCGAAGGCAAAGGGGAGGAGCCCATCGCCCTCGAAGGCCCGATCCTTAAAACCTACGCCCGGCTGATGGATTACTGCCTCGCCAACCGGATCAAGGTTCTCGTTTCCTCGTTTC
The DNA here is from genome assembly GCA_964637565.1 of uncultured Desulforapulum sp. GTDB lineage: Bacteria > Desulfobacterota > Desulfobacteria > Desulfobacterales > Desulfolunaceae > DYJE01. The sequence continues at coordinate 51,294 of CAZWTY010000012.1, read as the reverse complement.
TGATCCTCCTGGTGTTCATGCAAATCTGGATGCTGGTCATCGGCATCGAGAAACCGGTGGAGTTCTTTCCCAGTGTGGACCCCAAGAACATCTACGTGAACATCGACCCTCCGGAAGGGGCGGACCTGGAGTATATCGACGCCATCACGAAACAGGTGGAGGTGGCCGTGGCCGGAGCCGTGGACAACAGCCTGACCCTGGGAGAGCAGTACGCACGGGCCTGGACGCCCAGGACCCACGTGAAACGAGGCGGGGAAACGTTCACCGGCCCCACGAATTTCGACAATGTGGAGCATGTCTACGCCACGTCCGTGGAAAAGTTCGGCAGCAAGCTGTTCTCCAACATGTCGTCCAACCATATCGGCATCCAGTTCCTTGATTTCGAACAGCGGAAACGGCCGTCGGCTGTCGACCTGATGGAGATCCGGAACCGGGTCCAGGGCATTCCCGGAGCCCGGATCACGGTGATGGAGGAAGAGGGCGGCCCGCCCACGGGAGACCCCATCAACATCGAGATCGCCGGAGACGATTTCAGGACCCTGGGTCTGATTTCGAAAAAAATCCAGGACACGATTTCGGAGATCCCTCTGATCCAGGACGTGCGGGACGACTACATGGACAGCATTCCGTCGGTCCAGGTGACCATCGACCGGCAGAAGGCGGCTCTCCTGGGGCTGTCCACCGGGGCCATCGGTTTTGCCCTGAAAACGGCGTACAACGGGTACAACGTGTCCACCTACCGTGAAAACGGGGAGGATTACGACATCACGGTCAAACTGGCTCAAAGCGACCGGGAAACAACCGACGTGCTCCACAACCTGATGATTCCCACACCCCAGGGGCAGCTGGTTCCCCTGACCACCGTGGCCGAGATCGGGTATTCCGGCACCCTGGGCGACATCAACCGGATCAACCACGAACGGGTGGTCACGGTGAAGGCCAGTGTGGACGAAAGCCGGACCACCGGTTCGGTTCTCCGCATGGAAGCGGAAAAGATGCTCCGGGGATTCAAGCTGCCCGAAGGCTACAAAGTCACCTTTACCGGGGAAGGGGAGGCCCAGGAAGAAGCCGAGGATTTCCTCGGCAAGGCCTTTGTCATCGCTCTTCTGCTGATTTTCCTGGTTCTCGTGACCCAGTTCAACTCGGTGACCCAGCCCCTGATCATCATGACCTCGGTGATCCTGTCACTGGGGGGAGTGTTTTTCGGGCTTTCGGTGATGCGCTTTCCCTTCGGCATCATCATGTGCGGGGTGGGGGTGATCTCCCTGGCCGGCGTGGTGGTGAACAACGCCATCGTTCTCATCGACTACACCAACAAGCTGAGGGACCGGGGCATGGAGCTGAACCAGGCCATCGTCTCGGCCGGAGCCACCCGGCTGAGGCCTGTGTTCCTGACAGCCGTCACCACCGTGCTGGGACTGATCCCCATGGTCACGGGTGTTTCCGTCAATTTCCGGGAGCTGAGCGTGTCACTTGTCAGCGAGACATCCCAGTACTGGAAATCCATGTCCGCCGTGGTGATCTTCGGCCTGGCCGTGTCCACGTTCCTCACGCTCCTGGTGGTGCCCACCCTGTACTCCCTGAGCGAATCGGTCTCAGCCCGTCTGGCCCGGCTGTTTCCCCATGAAAAGGACGGCTGATCTGGCCGCCATCATTCCTTCGCCGGAGTCTTTTCCGAGGTCACCAGGTCGTAGGTCAGCACAAAGGGCAGTTTGAAGGCGCTGACAAAAACGTCGAGAATGCCGGAAGAGACCCTGGACACGGGTTTGGGCAGAAAACGGGTCCGGGGGTTGTCAAAGGAGCCTTCGACCACCAGGGGCACGGAAAGCAGGCTTTTGTTTTTTCCGCTGATCAGAGGCCCGGCGATGGGGATATGGTAGAAGATGCTGTCCACGGCCTTGAACGGCGAGGCCAGGACCAAGAGGTCCAGGGCCTTGTCTTCCAGGTCCACATGGCCGGTGGCGTAGAGGTTTATGCCCGCACCTTTCACGGCACAGCGGGTGATGTGGAGGTTGTCGCCGGTGATGGTGCCTTCGATGTCCATGGAATCGTAACGGTAGCCGGTGGACAGAAGGTGTTTGACCGGATTTTGGGAGAAAAGCTCGCTGAGGTCCAGCAGGGAAAGGATCTTGGTCAAAACCGTGGATTTCTGGACCACGCCGTCCGTGGCCCGGACGGTGAACGACCCCTTGCGGATCATGGACGGGGTGCCGGAAAGGGTTCCTTTGACCGACAGGTCGCCGGTCACCAGGGCACTCTGAACCCCGAAACAGGCCAGGAGTTCCTGGACGCCGGTTTGTTTTTGCCGGTCAGAGGCAAAGGCGAGGTTCATGTCCAGGGAGGGAAGCTGGATCTCCCCTGAAAAACCCACCCCGCAGACACTGCCCGATGCCACGGTGAGCAGGGCTTTTTTCCTGGGAAGAAAGTCCAGGGTGCCGTTGATCTGTGGGAAAAACAGCTGATCGAAATTTCTGTCAGGCCCCGCGCCGCTTTCCATGCGGGCAAGCCCTTCCACTTTCACTTCGGCCCTGTTTCCTTTTCCCATGAACTGGGCGTGGTCCACGCGGATCGTTCCGCCGTCCTTTCTGACCAAAGCGTTCCGGACCGACAGGGGGCCTTTCAGGTAACCGGGCATGGTTCCCTGGAGGGGGATTTCAATCCAGGCGTCGCCTTCCAGGTCTGCCCGGATCTGGTCTCCAGCTTCCAGCAGGGCGGCCAGGGTTTGGTCTGCAAGCCGGCCTTTGAATTTTCCTTTGACCGGAAGATGGGAGCCCTTTTCCGGAACGCTGCCGTGGATGTCGGCCCGGTCCGTGGCCTTGACAATGGACAGTTTCCGGACCTGGGCCCGTCCCCGGTTGAAGGTCAGGTCCATCTCGGTGCGGACCGGCCCGGCATCGGGGTCTTTCCGGACAAAGGTGCCGCTGACATTTTTTTCAGGCCCTTCCCAGTCGAGAACCAGGGGGGCCAGATCCAGGGGCAGCCGGGGAAACAGGGCGGGAGGAACCAGGCCCTGTTTGATCAGAAAGGAACGGAACGACCGGTCCACGGTTCCTTTCAGGTTCAGGCGGCCCGAACTGGGACCGTCTTCGGGAAACTCCAGGACGCCCTCGAGAGTGAAGGGGCTGTGGTTCATGGTGACAGTGGCCGTGGGGGCAGTGATTTTTCCCGGCTCGAGTTTCAGGTCCCGAAAAGAGACCGAGGCTGTGGAGGGCAGGTGAGAGCTGTCCAGCACCAGTCTGTCCGAATCGGCAGTCACTCTCCAGTTAGGACGGGACGGTTTTGCCAGGGCGCTTTTCAACGAGACATTCCGGAGTTCCACGGAGCCACGGATCGTTTTGACATGGGGCCTGATTTTTGTCCTGAGGTCGGGAAACATGGTCAGGAATTTGACCGCATCGCCAGCGTCCAAACGGCCTGAGAGACTTTGGATGCTCAGGTCCCGGTTTCGTCCAAAGGAAAGGGAACCGGTGCTTTCACGGACAAGGTGGGGTCCGATCTGTCCTGAAACGTTTCGCCAAGTAAGGTCTTCCGGTGTCACGGACAACTCGCCCGAAGCCAGGGCGATGTTTCGTCCGAGTGTCCGATGATAGGCCCTGACCTGGAGGTCGCTTGCCGTGACGTAGGTTTTCAGGTCAGTCAGATTGTCTTTCAGGGTGAGACGGGCCTGGGCCCGGCCGGAAAGATCCTGGAACTGGGCCAGAACCTTCCGGACCTCTTTGCTGTGGATGTAGGCGTCGAGAATGCCGGGAAGTCCGGACAGAGCGGCGTCGATGTCCGTTTCCAGGAAAAAATGGTCCACCTGCTGGCCCAGGTCCAGGGCCAGTTGCCCGTTCTTAAGGGTGGAATCTTCCAAACGGGCGCTGAGGTTTTCACCCGTGAGCAGGCCGTTGGTCAGGGTCAGGGGGCCCTGGAGATCCCGCAGGACGAAAGATGACCCGGGAAGGGTTATCTCTCCCCGGACAGCCCTGGCCCTGGCGTTCATGCGCCGGATGTCCCGCCATTCATCGTGACGTCCTTTGAAGACGAAGCCCAGGTCCTCCAGGCGGCCGGAACGGATCAGGCGCCCGAACAGGGTCTTGACCGTCCTGTTTTCAGGGGCCAGCGTGGTGAGGACCAGGCGAAGGCCTCCCAGGTCCAGGTGCCGTGATGACAGGGCCAGATCCCAGAAGCACCATCCCGAGGGATCGTGGGTGAGGGCGAGCTTCGAGGAAAGGGCTCCGGTGTAGGGTGATTGAAGACCACCTTCGATGTCGAGGCCCGATTCCCTGGACAGCACCCGAAAATCGATTCCGGTGACCCGGCCTTCGGGTATCCGCCCTTTCAGACGGGCCAGGGGACCGTCCACGGGAAAGGTGACACGGCCGTTGACGATCTTCAGACGGAAGGGCGGCAGTTTCATGGTTTCGCAGAAGGGTTTGCGTTTTGGATCAGGTTTTGAAAAAAGGTCCTCCACCTTTGAAAGGGACCTGACCCGGAGTTCCGGTGATTCCACCCGGATGCTGGTCAGCCGGATGCGGCCCCGGATCAGTTGCCTGAGTTCGGCGTAGAAGTGGACTTCATCCACGGTGAATACGGCGGCGGGATGTTCGAGGGTCACCCCCGTGGCCGCCATGTGGGGAACGGGGAAAAGCCTCAGGGAAAGGCCGTCCATGCGTGAGACGACCCTGTAATCGTCGAGCAGCCGTTTTTCAAGGTTGGCCCGGACAAATTCCGGGCCCTGGCTGCGGACCAGGTAGGCTGCGACGGGCATCAGGACCAGAACGGCCGCCAGCAGAACGAGACCGGCAACCGCGGCTTTTTTTATGAAACGCCCCTGTTTTTTCACGGGCTCGGCCGGAATCCTGTGCTCCGGTCCGGGACACGGGGAAGGCAAGTCGGGTTGCTTCGTTTCACGAACGTCTGGAATGTCGGGAGGGCTTGGCTCCATGTCTCAACGGTCCTTTTTATGGGATGATGTCGTGATGAGGAACACCATAAGACCACATGGGGATCGAGTCAAGAAATCATCGTTCCCGCCATGTCCGGTGAACTGTGTGACGGCATAGGGAGAGGCGGGCTGGATATCACAGGTCACGCAGGTGATGGGTTTTGATTCGTTCTTTTTCGGCTTCAGCCACTCCGGCTGTTTCCGCGAAATCGTCCCATCGCGCCAGAGCTTCCGCCACCTCGCCGATCACCCGTCTGGCCTGACCGATGGCGAAGCGGTCGGCCACAGCCAGGATGTCGTCCCGTGTGATGCTTCTGAACGCGCCGTTGACGGACATCAGGTGCTGATTTGTCCATTGGCCCTGGGGGTTGTGGGCGAAGGTGATGTCGTAGGCCGGGGCCAGTTCCCATGTCCCGTTTTTCTTGAGCATGAACGAAATGTTTTTGGTGTGATCGTCACAGTTGGCGGCCATCACGTTGAACACCATGCGGCGGAACGCCTGTTCCAGGGCGTCAGGGCCCAGCTCCAACTGGAGAACCGTATGGAAAAGCTGGCTGTAGTCGTGGGTGGCTTTCTGGTTGAAATCCAGATGGGCCATGGCGCACAGGGTCTGGAGGTGATGCTTCTCATCCCCCTGTCTGTCGAACCGTTGCGTCATGAAATGGGCTCTGCCGTTTTCCATGAGAAGACGGCAAGGGCTCATGGTGATTCCTGCGGAAACAGCCATCAGATGGTAGGCGTATTCGATTCTTCCGTAATCCTGGGAGCAACCCAGCTCCGAATCCGTGCCCATGCCGTCGAACTTGAGGAGCCAGTGCTCGAAACCCTGGGGGGCGTCGAACTGACCGGCCCGGATTTCCTGAGTCTCGGGATTCCAGGAAATGGCCGCCTTGGCCCTTGCTCCTCCTGCGGATGTTCCCACCTGGACGATTTGCGATATGGCTGCAAAGGCATGGGGATCGGAACCGATGTCCCCGCGTACGGCCTGTCTTGCGTTTTCAACCAGCGACGAGAGTTCAAGAGCTGTGCCGGACGAGCGATGGGAGCCCCTTGCCGGTTTGAATTCAAGCGCCCCCATGCCCCGCTTGCCCATGTAGGCCAACCGGTCGAGGGCCGTGATGTTGTCTTTATTCACACCTTTTGCGGCCATCCATGCGTCGATGAGAGCGTTTCCGAAGTCGTCAGGCAGGGCGTCGGCCAGCATGGCGGGCAGTCTTTTAAAGGTGTTTTCAGGAAGTTCTGGAAAAACAAACGGGGTTCGGCTTCGGGACAAGGGCATGGTGAGGGGGGCGGGCTCGATTCCCTGCCGGACAAACGACGGGGCGTACTCGAAAACATAGTAGCCCAGCCGTGGGTCAAGGGCCACGGCTCCCATGTCCCTGTTCCAGAGTCTGACGGTAATGACCGATACGGGTTTATACATCCTTATCCCCGGTCCTGGGCGCATAGACCTTTCGGCGCGGCTCCCTTGTTTTCGCCATCTGGAGAGGGCTTACCGTGGTGACGGGTGACAGGCTTTCCAGCCATTCGGTCCGTTCGAGGATCCTCAGCACTTTGATCAGGGTTTTCAGTGTCACACCCTTGCCGCCTTCCAGGTTTTTCACTGCGGACCAGGACACACCGGCCCTGTCCGCGAGAACCCTCTGGTCCATGGACATGCGTATTCGCATCTCCCTGATCTGGTCTCCCACGGTTTTTTCCCATTCTTCGACGGACAGTATTCTCATTTTTTCTATAATAGCCTTAAATGCATCTTTTGAGTTAAAATAAACTTATTAAAGGCTTAAATAAAGCTTTTATAGAAAAAGGTCAAGAGGGATCTGGCAGGACAGAATCGTCAGTCCCGCCAGCTTTCATCTTAGCCGCATTTGGAAAAGCCGCAGGAATGGCAGGTCATGCAGCCTTCCTCGAAGGCAATGGTCATGCCGCATTCGGGGCACACATCGGCTTTCAGGGAGTTTTCCGCTTTTTTCGGTTTGTTCGTGATCTTGTCCTTGTAACGTTTCTCCAGGACCCGGCCAATGGCGTCGGGAATGGAAAGCACAGGGCCGCCTTTCTGGAACACGGCATGCTCGCCGCCGATGCCCTTGATCTGTTCGACGATTTCACCCACGTCCACGCCAGACCGGAGGGCCAGGGACACGAGACGGCCGATGGCCTCGGTTTTGGCGGTGGTGGATTTTCCCGATTTTCCGATGGTGGCGAACACCTCGAACGGCCGGCCCTCGAATTCGGTGACCGTGACGTACAACTGGCCCATGCCGGTGTTCATCTTGGTGGTGAAGCCTTCCAGGGTTTCGGGCCTCTCCTTCATCCGGTAGGACACGGACCCGTTGCTGTGGACCACCTCCTGCTTCTGGCCGTTGGTGAACGAGAGCACCTGGTTTTCCTTGCTGCCGTCCCGGTAGATCGTCACCCCTTTGCAGCCCAGGTCGAAGGCCATGTCGTAGATGGCCATGACATCCTCGGCCGTGGCGCTTTCCGGCAGGTTCACGGTCTTGGACACGGCGTTGTCCGTGTGTTTCTGGAAGGCGGCCTGCATGCGGATGTGCCATTCCGGGGGCACGTCGTGGGCCGTGACGAACACGTTCCGGATGTCTTGGGGGATCTCGTCCAGTTCGGCGATGCCGCCCATCCGGGCGATGGTGTCCATGAGATCCTTGCTGTAGAACCCTTCTTCCCGGGCTTTTTCCTCGAACCAGGGGTTCACTTCCACCAGCTCGTTGTTGTCCATGACCCGCCGGACGAAACTCAAGGCGAACAGGGGCTCGATGCCGCTGGAACAGCCCGCCAGGATGGACAGGGTTCCCGTGGGGGCGATGGTGGTGGTGGTGGCGTTTCGCATGGGGCAGTCTTTCTTGTTTTTGTAGACGCTCTTGCCGAAGTTTTCGAAGGTGCCCCGTTCCCGCCCCAGGGCGCAGGACGCCTTGTGGGATTCCTTCTGGATAAAGCCCATCACCGAGTCGGCCAGGGCCAGGGCCTCTTCAGAGCTGTAGGGGACGTTCAGGCGGAACAAGAGGTCGGCGAATCCCATGACACCCAGGCCGATTTTCCGGTTGCCTTTCACCATGGCGTTGATTTCTGCAAGGGGATAGACGCTCATGTCGATGGTGTTGTCGAGGAAGCGCACGGACAGGTCCACGGTTTCCTTGAGAGCCTTGAAATCCACCGTGTATTTTTCGTCCTTTTCACTCCAGATCACGAAGTTGGCCAGGTTGATGGAACCCAGGTTGCAGGCCTCCATGGGCAGAAGGGGCTGCTCGCCGCAGGGGTTGGTGGACTCGATCATCCCCAGTTCCGGCGTGGGGTTGTCCTTGTTGATCCTGTCCAGGAAGATGATGCCGGGGTCTCCGTTCTGCCAGGCCTGTTTGATGATGCTCTTGTACACGTCGGCCGCGTTCAGGGTTCCGGCGGAGTCCCCGTTTCTCGGGTCGATGAGCTTGTAGGTCTTGCCGGCCCGGGCCGCCTTGATGAAGGCGTCGGTGACGCCCACGGAGATGTTGAAGTTGTTCAGCTCCCGGTTGTCTTTCTTGCAGTGGATGAACTCCAGGATGTCCGGATGGTCCACCCGGAGAATGGCCATGTTGGCGCCCCGGCGGGTTCCGCCCTGTTTGATCTGCTCGGTGGCCGTGTTGAATATCTTCATGAACGACACCGGACCTGAGGCCACGCCGCCGGTGGTTCCCACCCGGCAGTCCTTGGCCCTGAGACGTGAAAAGGAAAAGCCCGTGCCGCCTCCGGATTTATGGATCAGGGCCGCGTTTTTCACGGTTTCGAAGATCTGATCCAGGCTGTCTTCCACGGGCAGTACGAAACAGGCGGCCAGCTGCCCCAGTTCGTTGCCCGCGTTCATCAGGGTGGGGGAGTTGGGCAGGAAACGGAATTCGGTCATCATGTCGTAGAACCGGTCTTCCACATCTTTCACGTCTGCATCGCTCGCACCGTAATTCTTTTCAGCCTGGGCGATATGCCGGGCCACCCGCCGGAACAGGCCTTCGGGCGTTTCCACCACGTTTCCGTGGATGTCTTTTTTAAGGTACCGCTTTTCGAGAACGGTCAGGGTGTTGTTTGAAAGGACAAGGCTTTTGGCTGAATCTGGCGTTTTACTCATGGACGGTCGTGCTCCCCTGTGTCTTCTTCGTCATCCTTTCTTGGCCAGGACAGAAGGCAGGGCTCTGTTTTATCCCTTTTTACGTGCGGGGAAATCCAGAGTCGTCTTTTCTGTCGCTTGGAAATGAACCGAAGGCTATGGCGTTATGGTTAAGGATCGTTTGTGTTTCGAATCAAAATACATACACCATATTGTGTTGTCAAGAAAATATTCCACTATATGAAGGATGGGCTTGGATTCAGGATTAATGCTTCTGGCTGAGAAGCACCCCGGCGAAGATCAGGCCCGAGGCCATGAACTGAAAGCTGGTGAAGGTCTCGCCCAGAATCATCCAGCCGAGAAACAGGGTGAACACGGGAATCAGGTTGACAAAGGCGCTGGCCCGGCTGGCCGGCATCTGGCTCACACCGTAATTGTAGAGAAAATAGGCCGCTATGGTGACGATGGCCCCCAGGTACAAAATGGCAAGAACGGCGTCGAGATCCACATGGCCGGGCATCCGTGTTCCGGGCAGGAACAGGAACAGCCCGAAAAACACCGTGCCGATCAGGGCCTGGACCGCCGTGAGGAAAAAGGCCGAGTGGCGTTGGGTGAGTTTTTTCACGCTGATGGTGTAGCCCGTAGCCGAGACCATGGCGAGGAATTCGAAGAAATTGCCCAGGGGCGGATTGGGGGCGTAGGGGGTTCCGGTTTCGCCGGTCACGCTGAGAAGGACAGCCCCTGACAAGGCCAGGATAAATCCCAGGAGGGTTTTCAGATGGAGATGTTCCTTGAGAATGAAGACCGCCGCAAGAGCCACCATCAGGGGCAGCATGGCGGTGATCATGCCGGCCTGGGACGCGGTGGTGTACACGATGGCCCGGGCTTCGAAGGTGAAGTACAGGCAGGGCTCGAAGAAGCCCATGAGCAGGATGGGTTTGATGTCGGCTTTTTGGACCTTTTCTTTTTTCAGCCGGCCCCAGAACAGGGCGAAACAGACCGTGGCCACCAGCATTCGGCCGAAGATCACCACCATGGGGTCGTAGACTTTGAAGGCGATTTTAAGGGCGATAAACGACCCGCCCCAGAGAAACATGGCCGTGACCAGGCTCAGCACGGGAACGGTTTTTCGAACGCCGGGCGCCGTGAAAAAGTCCCGGACGGATCTGTGATTAGGGTGGAAAATCTGTTTCAAAACGTCGCCTCGCCTGTTAACGTCCCTAAGGCGCCAGCCGCCGCAGGGAAAGACGGCATCATAACAGAAAGACGACCGGGAAAACAGATCGGACCCGAATTTTATTTTACCGGATTTTTGTCTTGATTTTGATCGTCATTCGAAGTAAATCCAATAGCACTTTGGCCGATGTAACTCAGCTGGTAGAGTAGCTGATTCGTAATCAGCAAGCCGGCGGTTCGAATCCGCCCATCGGCTCCAGTAAAAAACAAGGGTCTGCAGAATCGTCTGCGGGCCTTTTTGTTTTTGCCGGTCAAAGGTTCCGCCGTCTGTCCATATGGACCGGAGCCCCCATCCGGGAGGCGTTGAGCTGTCTGTCTGAACGGACAGTGAGAAAGGATTGTTATTGAACCGGAAACTCGAAAAAAATCCCAGACACGGCAGAGAACTTCGGAATGCGTGGCTCCTGTCTGTTGCCTTTCTGTCTCTTTTGGCCGGCCTTGTGTATGTTGAGCGTCTTCATCCCGCCATTCTGGGGTTTTATGCCCTGGCCAGCGTCTACACATTCCTGATTTTCGCCAGGGATAAATCCGCCGCGAAAAACGGGCGATGGAGGATTTCGGAGAAACATCTGCACCTGGCCGCCCTGCTGGGGGGATGGCCCGGGGCACTGGCCGCCCGGAAAACCTTTCGCCACAAGACCGGCAAACGGTCGTTTCGGGTCGTTTTCTGGCTGATGGTCCTTGCCAACAGCGGAACCCTTTTCCTGCTTGTTTTTTGCAGGGAACTCGCAGGGTGTTTTGGGTGGGCTTAACCCGTCATTCCTTGCCATGAAAGCTTTCCCGTCGTTTATCCTTTCCACGGTGATGGCAACGAACCCGGTTCGTATTGTCGAATTTAAAAAATAAATTGATCCCTGATCGATGATGGTGTATAACCTGTCAAATTCAATCTGACGTGGTTTCCTCCGGCCTTCGGCCCTGTTTCTTTTTTCGTTTCTCATCATCACCTTTCTGGATGAATCCGTATCAATGGGTTCACGTGTTATCTACAAGCGTATTTCGTGATGTTTCAGATGTCATCATCAACTTTTCAGGAAAGGAGAGGTGTTATGATCCGATCACGTATGTTCAAACCGCTTGTCGCAGCGTTTCTGGTTCTGTTGATCATGGGCTGCGAAAGTCAGGACAAAGACCTTTTTGTGAAAGAAGACATTCTCACCTGGATCGGCGACCTGGTTGCCTTGGGGGACAGGCGTCCCGGCTCGGCGGCAGAGCGTTCGGCCCAGCAGTACGTCATGGACAAGTACCAGGAGTTCGGCCTGACCAGCATCACCCGGGAGCCTTTCGATATCAGCGTCTGGGATGCCGGGTCATACTCCCTCAACGTAGACGGGCAGGAGATCCCCTGCTTCTACCTTCCCTACTCAACCTTCACGGAAGACGATGGCCTCACCGCCGACATCGTCTATCTGGGAGAGGGCAGGGAAGCAGATTTCGCGTCCACGGACGTGGCCGGGAAAATCGTGGTGGTGGACATCCGGTTCGGCGCTTTCGAGCTTCTCGGGATCACCATCATCGAAGCCGCCTGCTGGAACGTGACCAACTGGAGCGCCTACGACCTGGCGGTGGAACGTGGGGCGGCGGGTTTTGTCGGTATCCTGGTGGACTACTTTGACCGGAACACGTTCTACGCCCCCACGGACAACCCTTCCAAGCCGTTCGCCAAACGCACGATTCCCGGGCTCTGGCTCTCCCGGAGCGACGGGGAAACCCTGCGTGAACATATCGCCACCGGGGAAAACCCCCGGGCCACGCTCACGCTGACAGGCACGGTGACCGAGGGCGAAACAGCCAATGTCTATGGTTTCATTCCCGGAAAGACCGAGGAGATCATCCTGGTCCACTCCCACCATGATTCGGTGTTTAAAGGCGCAGTGGAAGATGCGTCGGGCACGGCGGAGGTTCTGGCCCTGGCCCGGTATTTCGGCAGGGAAGACGCGCCGAAGATGAAACGAACTTTGATGTTTCTCTCGGCCACCGGGCACTTCTACAATTACAAGGGTCATGAGACGTTTCTCCTGTCCCATATGAACGATCTGGTGCCCCGGATTGTGGCCGACATCTGCATCGAGCATATCGGGAAGGAAGTGAAGGAGGTCGATGGTCAGATCGTCCCCACTGGCCGCAACAACCTTACGGGGATGTTTACCACCCGGGACTGCCTGGGCCTGATCGCCGCAGAAGCGATTGTCTGTAACGGCCTGTCCCGCACGCTGGTCGTGCCTTGGGCCAGGGAAGATGAAATGGAATCCGACGCCCTGTACTACCATTACCTGGGCATTCCCGTGGTCAGCCTGATCAGCGCCCCCCTGTACCTCTATGACTCCATCGACACCATGGATCTGGTGGCCGACGACCAGCTGGTGCCGGTGGCCTGCGCCTTTGCGGATATCATCAACGCGGTGGACAAGGTTCCCCTGTCCTATCTCGAATAAGTAAGGAGGCGATATGAAAAACCGTATCCTCGTGATTCTTGTTCTGGGGTGTATCCCGTTGGTGGCCTGGGCCGGTGGCCGGAACGCCACCCGCTACCCCATCGTGCTGTCCCATCACTGGTCCGGAACGGCGGAAAGCGCGTTCAGGGGTGACGATGTGGTGGGAGGCGATTTCAAAACCTGGGGTGTGAAACAGGCCCTGGAATCGGAAGGTGCCATCGTGTATCAGCCCGACAAGACGCCCTTTGCCTCCCATGAGGTGCGCGGACGGCTTCTTTACCGGAAATGCGCGGGGGACACCCTCGAAGAGCAGCTCTGCGAAGACCCTGAGGCCGAAACGGTGGACGGGGTGGAACTGGCCATGATCGATTACTGCGCCGACACCCGAAAACGAAGCGCGGAATACACGTCCTACGAGGACTGCATCGACCGGGTGAAGATCAATGTCATCTGCCATTCCCAGGGGTGCCCGGACTCGCGCTACATGATCTCCGCCGTGACCAACCGCCTGTCGGGCAAACCGATGTATAAACATGTGGCCAGCTGGACCTCCATCGCCGGGGCGAACAAGGGCACCCGCCTGGCCGATCTGGCCCTGGGACTGGTTGACGACTGCGACGAACCCGAATGCCTGGGCCCGGATTTCATCGAGTCCATGCTGGAGGCCAACGGGGTCAAGAAGGACGGACGCTGGGTTCCCGGCGGTTACGATTCCATTGTGAGCCTTTCCCGGAAATACATGACCCAGACCATGGATATCTCGTGCAACCCGTTGTGCGACGTCTGTCCCCCGAGTTTCAACAGGGCCTATCCCAACCATCCGTCGATCTACTATCAGTCGTACAGTTGCAGGATTCACTGGCCCCACGCCTGTTACGAGGCCACACGGCTCACCTGGCTGCTGATGCTTGCGCTCGAAGGCCAGAACGACGGCTGGATGTCCCTGGATTCCCAGAGGTTTTTGACCTCAGGCAGCCGCCCCGGCGATCCGAAAACCTATGTTCATGACCGCGGGGAAATCCAGGGGGAAACCACGGTCTTCTGGGTGAGTCATCCGGGCATCTCTCACATGGGGATCAGCAATTCAAGGGTCCCCGGTCTGAGTATCGTGGATTGCAGCCCGATTCTGAACGACCCGGAAATCTTTTACTTCAGCCGTGAAGGGTTCTACCAGGATGTGGTGGAGGACCTGAAGGACAAGGGATTCTGATCGGCGGCCAGTTCTGCCTTCTTGCCAGCCGGGTGTTTCTCCTGTAAAAACGTGGGGGTGATATCAGGAAAACACCCGGCTTAAAAAAGGAGGCAACGTTGGACGATTCGATCAGGCAGCGGCTGAAGGCCATGGCCGATGAAAAATACAGGGCGTTTGCGGTGTCCCTTGTTCCAGGATGCGATCTGGAGTTTCTGGGTGTCCGGCTTCCCATGCTCCGGAAAATGGCCCGGGACATCGCGAAAGGGGATTTCCGCAGCTTTCTGGCTGAAACGCCCGGCCGCTGCTTCGAGGAGATCATGCTTCGCGGCATGGTGATCGGCTGCTCCCGGATGGACCTTCCGGAAAAACTGGACCATGTGGCCACGTTCGTTCCCCTTGTCACAAACTGGTCCATCTGCGACAGTTTCTGCGCGGGCCTTAAATTCGCCCGGGACCACCGGGAAAGGGTGTGGGATTTCCTTCAGCCTTTTCTTGGGTCGAACGAGGAATTTTCGGTCCGTTTCGCCGTGGTGATGCTGTTGAACCACTACATCGAGGAATCCTGGCTGGAACGCGTTTTAACCGCCCTGGACAAAATCCGTCACGGGGGCTACTACGCGAGGATGGCCGTGGCCTGGGCTGTTTCCATCTGCTACGTGACCTTTCCCGAACGGACCAAAACCTACCTCGACTTATGTCATCTGGACGACGCGACCTTCAACATGGCCCTGAGGAAAATCACCGAATCCCTTCGGGTGGACAAAACCACGAAAGACATGATCCGGACGATGAGGCGGTAGAGTTGTGACGCCTTCCTATCCCGCCGGATTCTCTTTGATATAACGGCTGAACAGCACCGACGAGCAGATGGTGAGGAATTTGGAGCGGTCCGTGTCGCTTCGGGACGAGATGATCAGGGGGGCGGAAACGCCGGGAACCACGTTGGCCACGGTGCCACCGGCCGTGGCGATCCAGCTTTTGTAGATCACGTTGCCGCTGACGATGTCCGGGGCCACCAGGATGTCCGCCCGGCCCGCCACGCTATCGTCGGCCATGCCTTTCTTTTTCGCGTACTGGGGGTAGAGGGCAATGTCGTAGGACAACGGCCCGGAAACAAAGGCGTCTGTCCAGGGTCTCTGGGCCAGGCTCCGGGCAAGAAGGGACGAAGGCACCGACGGCGAAGGGATTTCGTTGGCCCCCAGGATGGCGACTTTCGGGACAGTGATGCCAAGGCTCCGGGCCACGTCCAGGGCGTTTCCCACGATGTCCAGTCCGCTTTCAGAATGTCCGTCGGGAAACAGGGCGGGGTTGATGCCCGGGTCTGTGAGGATCACCAGCCGGTCGAGGCCGGGGATTTCGAAAATGCAGACCAGGGAAAGACGGCGGGTCGAAGGCAGGCCGCTGTCCCCGGCCAGGATGGCTTTCAGAAACACCGCCGTGTTGATCTCGCCTTTCATGACCATACCCGCCTCGCCGTTTTTGACGCATCCGATGGCCTGATGGCAGGACTCCTGGTCTGTGGACGCGTCGAGAATGTGGCAACGGGACAGGCAGGATCCGGACAGGCTGGACAGAGCCTTGATTTTCCCGGCGTCCCCCGTGAGAAAGACGCGGCTGACGATCCCTTCGGCCATGGCCGCCTTCACGGCGCTGAGGGCCCGGTTGTCCGGTGAAACAAGGGCCAGGGCCGCTCCTCCCGTGCGTTTCGCTTCGGCCGCCAGATCCTCCATGGTCCTGATCATCATGCCACCTCTCCGTTGACCGGTTTATGCCGGATACCTGTTCACCGTTTCACCCTGTTCGGTCACACGCCGGGCCGCGTCGATCAGGGCTTCCAGTTCGTGTTCGCCGGGCTCCACGAAAACCGGGGCGATAAACCGGATTTTGGCCGTGAGCCTGCGGCATATCTCGTCGCTTCGGGCGATGCCCCCGGTGATCACGATGCCGTCCACCTCGCCGTCAAGGGCTGCGGCAAGTCCCCCGATTTCCTTGGCGATCTGGTAGACCATGCCGGAAAGGACCAGCTCGGCGCGGCTGTCGCCGGTTCCTGCTTTTTCGGTCAGCTCTCGGATGTCCGTGATGCCCAGGTAGGAATAGACCCCGCCTTTGCCAGCGGCAGTCTGCACAAGGGAATCGGGTGTGAAACGGCCCGAGCGGATCAGATCACAGACCCCGCTCACGGGCAGCCCGCCCGTGCGCTCCGGGCTGAAGGGCCCGTCGCCTGAAAGGGCGTCGTTTACATCCACCACCCGGCCTTTTTTATGGGCGCCCACGGAGATACCACCGCCCAGGTGGGCCACGATCAGGGTGACCTCTTCGTAGGATTTTCCCATTTTCTTCGCCACGTTCCGGGCCATGGCCTTCTGGTTGAGGGCATGAAAGATGCTTTTGCGCTCGAGCCCTTCAAGGCCGGAGAGCCGTGCCTCGGGCGCCAGTTCATCCACCACCACCGGATCGGCGATGTAGGCGGGACAGTTGCATTTCTCCGCGAATTCCCGGGCCAGGATGCCGCCCAGGTTGGAAGCGTGCTGGCCGTTCACTCCGTCGATCAGGTCGGCAAAAAGGGCGTCGTTCACGGCGAACACTCCGCCGGGAACGGGCCGGATCAGGCCGCCTCGTCCGATGACGGCCCTGAAAGGCTGATCCGAAAGTTCCTTGCTGTCCAGCCAGTCGGCGATGGTCCGGAAACGCATGGCTTTCTGACTGTAGATGCTGGGGTAGGTGTCGATCTCGGACCGATGATGGTCGAAGCTTCCCTTGATCATCGCGCCGTTCCGGTACACGGCGACTTTGGTGGAGGTGGAACCCGGGTCAATGGCGAGGTAGGTCATGGCGAACATCCTGATTCTGTATGGGTTGTGTTATGGACCGTTTTTCAGGGCCTGATTTTTGTCTGAACCGTATCATGGCCCCGGGCGTCCGTCAACGGTGGCGGTATCGTGTTTCAGGCCGGCAGGAAAAACAACCGGGTTCCATGAAAAAATTCATGAAACCATGGCCTGTGCCGATAATATAAGATATAATCCTGAAAAAATCTCAGGAGACCCCACCGGATACATTCACGTTAAAAATGAGAGGGTGCCACCTTCAGGGCGAGCAGGTGTTTCGCCAGGTGAGTGCTTGCTTTCAACCGATTCAGAGGAGAGGCCCATGTTTGTTTTTGCTGCCGTGTCATGTCTTGTCGCTGTCGGCGCTATTGCCGCGCTTTTTGTGGTCACCATGAAAGCCAGGCGTGTCAAGGAGAAACTGAACAGGATGGTGGTGGCCCTCGATCCCACGAAAAAAGGAGCGAGTTCCAGGAACATCGACGACATCATCACGGAAATCGACGCAATCCGTCTTCAGAAGCTGCGGCTCGAGGCCATCGTGGAGGCCACGCCTTTTCCCATGCTGCTCGCCGATGCCAAGGGTCTGATCATTTCGGCAAACCAGGCAGGGCTTGAGCTGCTTGAAATTGACGACAAAAAGACAGACGATTTTGTGGGACAGACAGTCAGTGCCTTTTTCTACAACGAGCCCTCAAGGCCCTCGGTGACGGACAAGGTGCTCCAGACCAGAACGGCGATACGGGGCATCGAGGCTTCGCTGAAAACGAGAAAAAACAGGGTGATCCACGTCCTGGTGGATTCGGGGCCGATCATCTCGAAAACAGGAGATCTTCTGGGCGCTTTTTCCATTGCCGTGGACATCACCCGCCAGAAAATGGCGGAACTGGAAGTGAAGACAAAAAACGAGTCCCTGGCCAAAATGCGTGTCGACGCGGAAGCGATGTCCTCCCAGCTCGCGGCCTCCATCGAGGAATTCCAAAACACGGTCAAGGAAATCCAGAAGCAGGTGGTGGGGAACGACGACATCGCCAAGGGTATCCATGGGTTCATGGAACGTTTGAAAAATTCTTTTTCCGAGTTCAATACCACCCTGATTCCGGTGATCGACGGGGTGGCCACCCTGGCCCAGGATCTCGGGGATATCCAGGCGGCCACCGCCACCATCAAGACCATTTCAGAGCAGACGGACATCCTGGCTCTGAACGCCCGGATCGAGGCGGAGCGGTCGTCGTCCACCGCCGGAGCGAGCAACGAGGGATTCAAGATCGTGGCCAAGGAGGTCAAGGATCTGGCCATCAAGGCCAAGGAGATCACCGGGGAAATCATGAAGATCAACGATCATATCGGAGACGTTCTGGGGTCTTCGTCCCATTCCCTGGCTGTGATGAAGGAAAAGTTCGACAAGATCACCCAGGACCTGGGATGCAACACCACATCCCAGGATCTGGCCTCGGTTTCATCGGACATAAGGAACATGCTGTTCCAGGTGGACGAGGCGATCACGGACATGAGCCGTTCCGCCTCCAGCCTGAACGCCCTGATCCGGGATGCGTGAGAGGGCTTAACCCCTGACCGCCATTTTTCCGAAGGTGTCCACGCTGCTTTCGAGGTAAACGGGGTTTTTTTTCCTGTCTGTAGCCAGAAAGCCCTGGATCTGGAAATAAAGAATCCTCTGCTCGTCCTGGTACATGAATTTCACGGCGACCTGGGACAGCCTCGGCTCGCAGGCCCTGATCACACCGGCGATCAGGGCTTCGATGTCCGACACCGAATCGGGAACTTCGGCTCTCAGGTCGGAGAAATCAGGCATGCCGTAACTGGGGTTCATGAGCGTGGAGCCCTGGCGGCTGTTCAGCATTCTTCGCAGATGCTCCACCACGGAATCCACCGCGGTCCGGGACGGGCTCAGCGAAGACGCTTTACTCTGGCAGTTTATCCTGTCGAACAGACGCAGGTTTTCCATGCATCACCATCCTTTGAATTCCGGCCGGAGGGTTTAACCTGCCGGCCGTTTGGGCGAATTCCAAGCATCACACCGGGCGTTTCCAGGCATCTCCCGCTTCCTTCTTGGCCACTTCGTGGGTCCATTTGATTTCCGCATAGGTGAACGACACCTTTTCCATGTGGCGGAACGGTTCGTTTTCCTTGAGGAACGCGATGGGCATGTAGGGTTTCACCTCCACCACGATGGCGTCCTGAAGGGTGATGGTGAAGTAGTGCTCTTCCGCGCCCATGGGGTCGATGCGGTATTTTTTGATGGTCACGTTCTTGAGCTGCTCACCGGAACACAGGGCCTGGTAGATCATCGGCGAGGATTTGTCCACTTCCTTTTCGATGGTCAGGGGGCTGTGGATGCGTTTCCCGCTGGGCAGGCCGCTCTGGGGGTCCCGGGGAATATGAACTGTATGATCAAGGCCATAGACGAGAATGGACCCTTCGCGGCCTTCCATGTCGCAGTCCCCTTCGATTTTTCCCTGTTTTTTCCCTTCGATTTCCATGTGCAGTGTCATTGGCATGGTCTTTGTTCTCCTTTGCTTTCCGTTGACGGGTTGTTGTGCGCGACAGATGTCACGATTTTTCCAGTTTTCCCACGAGGCTCAAGGTGAACGAGGCTCCTGAGTATTTGAAATGGGGCCGGACCTTAAGGCCCACCCTGTACCAGCCGGGTTCGCCGGGGACCTCTTCCACGATCACCGAAGCGCTTTTCAGGGGTTTTCGGCTCCGTACCATGGGAAGGGGGTTTTCCATGTCCACCACGTACTGTCCGATCCACTGGTTGAGTTCTCTCTGGAGATCCACCCGTTCCTTCCAGACGCCGATGTTTTCCCTCTGGATGACCTTGATGTAGTGCGCCAGGCGGTTGATGATGAACATGTAGGGGAGCTGGGTTCCCAGGCGGTGGTTTGTCTCGGCCTCCCGGCCCTCGGCGGTGTTGTCGAAAATTTTGGGTTTCTGGATGGAATTGGCCGAGAAGAAGGCCGCGTTGTCGCTGCCTTTCCGCATGGTGAGGCCGACGAAGCCTTCTTCGGCCAGTTCGTATTCACGGCGTTCCGAGAGCAGGACTTCCGTGGAGATCTTGCTCTGGATGGCTCCCATTTCCTCGAAGGTGTGGACCGGCAGTCCTTCCACGGCCCCACCGCCCTGGGGACCGATGATGTTGGTGCACCACCTGTACCGCGAAAAGCTGTCGGCGATGTTGGCGCCGAAAGCAAAGGCCACGTTGCCCCAGAGGTAGTGGTCCGTGGCCGCGCCGGGGTCTTCCCTGTAGTCGAAGGATTTCACCGGTTCCGTGTCCTTGCCGTAGGGGAGGCGGAGAAGGAAACGGGGAGCGGTGAGGGCGATATACCGGGCGTCTTCCGATTCTCGGAGGGATCGCCATTTGGCGTACTGGGGACCCTCGAAGATGCTTTTCAGATCCTTGAGGGTGGCCAGGGATTCCCAGGAATCCACCCCGAACATGGACGGGGCCGCCGCTGCGATGAACGGGGCGTGGGCCATGGCCGCCACACTGCCGATGTATTCGAGAAGCCGGATATCCCGGGGGCTGTGGTCGAAGGTGAGGTTGCCGAGAATCGCACCGTAGGGTTCTCCGCCGAACTGTCCGTATTCCCGGGTGTAGATGGTGCGGTAAAGGGCGGATTTGGTCACTTCCGGTGCATCCTCGAAATCTTCGAGAAGCTCGTCTTTTGTGGCGCTGAGCACTTCGACCTTGTTGTTTTCCCTGAAATCGGTCCGGTCCACGAGAAATTTCAGGGAACGCCAGGCCGATTCCACGACCTGGAAATCCGGATGGTGGAGCACTTCGTCAAGCTGAAAGCTGATTTTCCGGTCGATTTCCGCGATCATGTGGTCCACCACGGCCCGGCTGACACGCTCACCCACGGATTCCGAAACGGCAAGTTCGCCGATCAGGGCTTTCAGGCCTTTCATGGTCAAAGCATAGGCTTCGTCATCCGGTTTCATCCGGGTGGCGTCGATGATGTCGTCAAGAAGGGGGACCGCTTCAAGGAGCTGGTCGTCGGCCAGGGTCTGCTGCTGGGTCTGGGTCATGTTTTCTCCTTTTCCTTTACCTGGACTGGAGGCCAAGTTCTGAGAGGAGCCTTTCCCTCTGGGATGGGCTGTCGATGAGATCCTGGATTTTTTTTCGGAATTCCGGGATGTTGCTCAAAGGTCCCTTGAGCGCCATCAGGGCGTCTCTCAGGTCGAGCAGTCTGGAAAGTTCCGGAATCTGGCTGGCCACGGCCTCGGGGCCGAAATCTTTCATGGATGAAAACCGCAGGGATACAGGCAGTTCCGAATCCGTTCCGTTGTTTAACCTGTCTCTTACCATGAGATTTACTCCAACATGGTGCGCCGCGAGAACATCGTTGAAGTTGTCCTTGTCTATGGATATGGCTTCCCGTTCCTCCAGACGTTTCCCGTCATCTCCTGAGAAATTTCCGATGACAAGCTGCTTGAAAGGGAGCTCCACGGTTTTTTCCTGGTTTCCCGTTGCGGATCTGTAGACGATGTTGACTCTTTCCTTTGGCGCGACCGATGCGTCCCTGGACATAATGACCCCCGTGAATCGAATGGTTGTGTTAAGGGCGGCGGATATCTGAGTGGTGCCGCCTCATTTTTGTCAGACATGTACCGGCAGGCGCGGGCTGGCCTGTCCTGGATTGAAGCGTTTTCACATCCATTTGGGTCGCCGCTTCGGGCTTCGTGCCGGTTTTGTTGTTTTTTTGTTTGTCGGATGGGCGGAATGATCTTTGTCCAGATCGTGACGTGACAGACGATGAACGAACAAAGGGTTCCTTGAAAATACACAATAATGACCGGTTATATAGTTCTAAAAACAATTCAATGCAACACTTTTTTATATTGTTTCATAAATTAAAAAATATCCGGTAAAAAATAATTAAAACAAGTTATTAAAGTATGGTGTGTCGGTTGATGAAGGGTTTTTTGACAGAATTAAAAAAGTAACCAGTTGATTTATAATGTAACGAATATAAGATTTAATGAACGCTGGTCACAAATCATAACCAGGCAAAAGAAAACCGGACGGCCGGAGACCGGGTTTTCCTCCGGCGATACCTTGGTTTCAGAAAAAAATCCCCTGTGCCGCATCGATTCTGGCCATACGGACAAGAAGGTCATTGGGTTTGATCCGGTTTTTCAAATCAGGGCATGGGCGAAACCCCCGGTGCAGGGTTTTCAACAGGGTCATGGCCAGGTCGGGGTCCCAGCTATCGAGGTTGTGCCGGGCCATGGATTCAATGATGGCTTCAGCCTGGGCCGCGGCAGAGGGTGTTTTTTTCGACGCGGCCAGGATATTGAAAAGCTCCAGGCGGTACAGGAGCGCGCTTTTTTCAGATCCACTCCGGTTGATTCTGTCCTGGAAAAAAACGGCGGCTTCCTGGAGGTCCCCGTGGGTTTTCCATCGGGCCAGGGCCTGTTCGGTCTCTTTGTCCGGGGCCCCGGCCATGGACAATCCGGAAACCGGGTCCTGGGACGGTTCCGGTTCTTTCAGCCAGTCCAGGGTTTTTTCCGAGGCAAAGGGGGAGCCGTCTGAAAAATGAAGGTCCTCCACCCCTTTCAGCCGCAAGACGAAACACCGGGTTTCTTCGGTAACGGCCCGGCAGGCGATTTCAAAGGAGGGGCCCATTCGGGCCAGGGCAGTGTGGGACAACCGGTTCAGGTCAAGAAGGAAAAGATTCCTGGAGCTGTGAAGGGCGCTTTCCGACGCCCGGACGAGCCCTGCCCAGTCCTGGTCTCTTTCCAGGGTTTCAAGATGAAGCATGAGCTGGGATGGCGGTGGCAAAATCCGGGTGACCGAGTCTTTTGAAGCAGGCAAACATGTCAGGGGTTCCCATATGGCGAATCGCAGCCAGCGGTAAGCCTGGGGATTGTCGGGACTGTGGTCGTGCAGGATTTTTGCCGCCTGCCGGAATCTCTGGAAAAGCGGACCGAGCTGTTTGTGGACCGCGAGGGGATCGGCCAGTTCCTGGTCGAACCGCTTGTCAAGGGCGGGCCCAACCGTGCCGCGCTCCGGTGGGGGGAGTGTTTTCTCCCGGGGAGCCATGGGTTCGGGCGGGCACTCGATTTGGCGAATCACCTGTCCCAGGGGGGGCAGGCTGTTCACAAGTTCCGGACGATTCGTGAGAAACGTGTCGATGGTCTCAAGGTTGAGACGTATCTTACGCACGGTCTCATGATCGGAGCCATGGTGTGCCCCACTGTCCATGGCCGACTGGGTGTTTTCCATCCACCAGGAAAGGGCGGCGATCCGGCCTTTGACCCGGTTCGGCGGGGGAAAAAGTTTTTCCCAGTATGTGGTCAGAAGGTCGGACATAATGCCCGTGCCCTGTTCGAGGCCAGTTCCTCCGTGCTGATGGGTAAGGGCCACGGCCAGGTAGCTGGCCACGAGCAGGTCTTTGCTCTGATCCCTGAGAATGGCGGCCGACAGGGAGGCCACGGTGTCCCATGAAAAGTCGTCCCTGGACGAAGGCGACGACCGCTTGTCCATTTCCTGCTGAAGTGAGGCGTAAACGTCCTCATACCTCACATCGCATCCGCAGGGAGCGTCCGGAGAAACCGGGTCCATGCCCAGTGCTCTGATGTTATCGTTCATGGCTTCCTTTGACTTGGCTGTTCCAGAGTCTGTGGACATCCGCCGGCTGGAGAGAGCGCCTGAAAACGACGGTCCGGCAGGAACCGGCCCTGCCTCCGATAAACACGGCCCGGGGTTCGGCCCTCGTCCGTGTCTTGAAAAGGCCGAGCAGCTTGGCCACCGGCTCCAGCACGTTGTCCGGGTGTCCCACGTCCATGCAAACTGAAAAACAGTCCATGCGACAGAGTCCTTCCACGTTGTTCATTTTATTGATGAAATCCGAAGAGTGCCGGGATGGCGACCCCGGTATCCGAAGTTCCATATGCTTCATCCGTTCCCGTCTCTGGATGCAGGAACGGAGGGTTGCCGATGGAGGGGAGACCCGTGAAAGATGCCGCTCAAAATCCCGGATGGATCTGGCCGTTCTGCTCGAAACCACGGCCAGGTCCTTCCAGACGGTTTCGCAGAAAAATGGCCAGAGGTCCCAGTTGTCCGAAAAAATTTCCCGTGGTTTACCCTCACCCAAAAGGAGAAGGGGGTGGCTTCTTCCGAGACGGTCCGCACTGTTTTTGACGTGTCCCAGAATCAGTTTTTCGCCGGGGCCCAGGGCCCAGAAGTTCCAGGCCACGTCGTTCAAACGACCGAGTTCTTCGGGAATTTTTGAAAAGCCCAGATCCATCCAGGCGGAAAAACCTTGGAGCAGAGGCGTTTCTGTCCCCACACGGATAAAATCTCCGGCCAAGGGGTGTTTGCCGAATCCGGCGAAGACCCATGACGGGGGTTTTGCGATCAGTCCGAACATGGGACGATGATCTCCGGCGCTTTGCCCGCGCTCGAGTTGAGAACCGAAACCACGGAACGGCTTCCGGAAATTCTGTACCGGACCTTGACGAACCGGACGTTCATGCGTTTCAGGGCGGAATCCGACTCCGGAAAATCTCTCGGGCCAAAGGCGCGCTGGCCCTTTTCGAAATCCTTGAGAAATCGTGGAAAAGCCCTCGGCCCGGTGTACAGCCGCTTGAGGGTCAGGTCACCGATGCCCACCTGGAGAAGCACATCGCCGCACTCATCCGGGTTCCATTCGAACTGCCGCCCGGCCGGATAGTTGAGGTAATTCAGAACCTGGGCCGAACCGGAACACTGGAGTTCAAGCCGGGTCATATGGGGGAGCACGCCGGCCTCCGGGTTGGTGTCCGTGGGCATGCCGTCGATCCTCACCTTGTAAAGGCCTTGTTCTGACTTGGCGGAAATGGAGCTTTTCGTGAGATAGGCCAGAAAAGCGTTGTTGAACACCAGGGTTTTTCCCCCGATGTTCCGGGAATAGTAGCCCCTCCGGGCGTCCCGGCCGATGAAGGGGGCTGCGGGGCCTTTGACAAAGGTTTGCACAAGCCCTCCGTCTTTGCCCATGAGCATGTCGGCTTTGACTTTGGGGTCCCTGACGCCCTGGACTTCCGCGAGTACGGTTTCGTTCCAGAGATCCTGCATGTGACAGGCGGCTTTTTCCGCCGCAAGGCTCCAGAGAAAGTCCATGGGGCTGTCGATGAGCCGGTCGGCCACAGCGCCTGTTCCGGTCCGGTGGGCCAGGGTTGTCTTCAGTTCGTCCGCATGACGGAGTGAGACGGCCAGGGCGGACTGGCCCATGGCCGGATCTTCCGTGAACACGTCCGTGGCGAGTTTGAAGGCCGAAGGCCGTGAGGTGGCGGTCAAGGCCAGGTTTTCCAGGCTCTGTTTGTATCGAAGGTAAATGTCACCTTTGGAGGTAAGCGCCTCCTGTGAAATCCCTCCCAAAGCGGCCGGTTTCGATTTTTCCAGAAAAGCCAGGCCCTTTTTCTTCACGGTTCCGGCCAGGTCCTGCTCTGTGGCCGCCTCCGGCTTTTCCACATGGTTTCGAACGGCGGAAAATTCCAGAATCCGGGAGATCCATTCCGGTGCCGGTTCGTGTTCGTCCAGGCAGACCGGCAGTTCACGGGCCATGACGTCAAGAAGGGCGACACAGGGGCCCCGGCCCGCAGCGATGTTTTTCGCCACGGTCATCTTCTCCCCGGGACCGGCAAGGGTGGCCGCGCCGCCGGGGAAAGCCACGGCGAATTTCAGCCAGGTCTTCCGGTACGTTTCCCTGTACCAGGATAGAAACCCGGTTTTTTTCGCGTTCAGATCGCCCGGGTTTTCCAGGGAGTTTTCCAGTTCGTCGAGAATGTCCATGATCATCCGGAAACCTTGGGCGGTGAAAGCCGGTCTCACCTTTTCATCCGGGGAAACGTTCCGGCTTCCCCCCCAGAAACTTTGGCGGGTCAATGGGTTTCCCCCGGCATTTTCATTGCACCAGTCGATCATCCAGCGCAGGGAGAGATCGGGTTTTCCGGCCAGGTGGACCAACTGGGAGTGAAGACGTTTTTTTTCCGTTTCGAGACCGTCCCGGGTCTCCCACACCAGGTAATGAAGGTAAAGGCTTTCCATGCGGGAGGTGTCTTCCGGTGTCAGACCCCGGTCTTTTCGTGTCACGAGCCAGCTGAAATCGGGGCTGGCCAGGGATTTTAGCGTTTTCAGGTCCGCACCTTCCAGGGCTTTGTCCAGCAGCCTGATCCTCCGGGCGTAATGGGCCACGGTCCGGCCCACGGAAAAACTGGGGGTGGCATCGCTGAACTGGCGGGCGTCCCTGTCCATTTCCCGGTCGTAGGCCATAAGAAAATCCCCGGAAAACTTTCGGCAGAACAGGGCCTTGGCTTCTTTTTCCATTTGTGAACCCTGGGTGAGGCCCAATTCGGGAATCCACCGTTCACTGTTTCGGATTTCCACCTTGGCCACGGCTTTTCTGAACCGGTCCAGCTGGTCCAGGGCCTGGTTGAAACGGCCGGGAATCGAGGCGATACTTCCGGATTCCGCCAGGTCTTGTCCAGCCTGACGGACAAGAAGCAGGGTTTTTCCAAAGGAGGTGGTGCCCAGGCCGCAAAGGACGATAAAAGCCAGAATCCAGGCCGAATAACCCAGGATGCGGGTTTTGAGCTTGAAGGTCAGGCTTCGGCGGGTGGGGGTGAACAGGCTCCGGTCGGCCGGGAGAATGGAGGCGAAAAGGTCCTGGAGAAAACAACTCTGGTCCCGGGACGCTTCCGGGCCTGTTTTTGCTGTGGACCCGGGTAAATGGGGCCGGTCCTGGCGGGCGCTGGTGAAATAGAGGCCCCTGAGAAAGGGCGCCTCCCTGTAGGCGTTGTGGGAAAAGGCTCCGTGAATGAAGGGTTCAAGTCCTTGTTTTATCCGGTGGAGCTCCCCGGGAAGGAGAAGGAGGTCAAGATCCAGTTTTTCATGATGCTTACTGCCGGCCATGTGAAGGACCACCTGCCGGAGACGATCTTTCAGGCGGGTGAACACACGGTCGAGGAGGGGTTCGGAACCGTCTGATTCAGGAAAGCCGATGGACCCCATGGCCTGTTTCCGGGCTGTCTCAGGCAGACGGCCGGCGAAATTCCGTATGCCGGGGACAAGGTCGCATTTGGTCACCAGGACGTAGACAGGGAAACGGACGCCCAGAACCTGCATCAGCTCTTCGACCCGGCATCTGATCGTTCGCCCCTCGTTCAGGAGTTCCGACTCAGACGATGAGATAAGGCGGTCTGCGGCCACGGTGACCAGAAGCCCGTTCAGCGGCTCTTTTTTCCTGTATTTTGAAAGCTGGGTGAGGAACAGGCGCCACTCGTCCCGGTCCCGGTTTTCGTCAGGCTGGGTGGTGTAGCGCCCGGCTGTGTCAAGAATCACGGCCTGCTCGAAAAACCACCAGTCGCAGTTGCGTGTCCCTGAGGTTCCGGTGGACCCGGACGGTGAACCAAGCGGGGAAGAAAGTCCGGAATTCCGGATGGCCGTGGTTTTACCTGATCCGCTTTCTCCCATCACCATGTACCAGGGCAGGACGTACAGGGGGTTGCCCTGGAGACGGAGGCGGGAGGACCGGAGGTGAGAGACCGCTTCTTTCCAGCGCCTGGAAAGTTCATGGGATAAGGGCTGCTCGGAAAACCCGTCATCCGGGCTCTGGGCTGTCAGGCCGTCGATGAACTTTTTTTCTTTCCGCCTGGACCAGAGGGCCTTGAAAAAGAAAAGAAAAAGGGTTGCGCTCAGGATACCCGCAGAGGTCAGGATACCCGGAACGGCCCCGTGTCCGGTGAACATGCTCAAAACAGGAGGCAGGGCCAGGATTGTCAGGATGAGCGAGGCGAAGACGAGACGTTTGATCAGCTGCATGGTCAATGAACCCTGTGAATGAGGAACTCGTGGTTCAGGATGAATCGGTAAAGGCCGTAAATAAAAAGGAAAACAGCAACGGGGCCTGCACCAAGCACAAGGTGGACGAGCAGGGACGAGGACCCGGCCGGTTTTTCAGGAAGGGTGTGTTCAGGATCACCGTAGGCTTCAGGGAAAAGGCGGATGTCCACCTCCCGGGAAAGAAGGTTCGCCGGCCCGGCCAGCCGTCTGAACTGCTCCTGCATGATTTTCCGGCGCAAGCCCCTGTCCTCGTCGGTCAGTCCGTATCGCCCTGAAAAACCCAGGGCCAGGCAGAGAAAGTAGACTTCACGCACCTCCTTGTCCTCTTCCTCCAGCTCCTCAAGCCGTCTGTAGAATTCCACCCCGGCCCCGGTGGTCTGGTAGTAAGTCCGTTGGAGGAGCTGGCGGTGCCAGATAACCTTGCCTTCAAACTCCGACTTCATCACCGTTTCGTCGATCCAGGCGAACACGGCGAACCGTGCCCTGTCGTAGGCGCCTTCATCCAGGCCATGGCTTTCGGCCATGGTTTTGCTTCGGGCCGCCAGTTCGGAAACCGTCCGGCACAACCCGTCTCCGGAGCAGGAGAGGACCACCGGATGGTCCATGGCCCGGGACACATGGGTGATGAGCTCCAGAAAACAGTCGGCAAGACGCATGTCAGTCTCCTTTTATTACCATGAGTTCCATTTTCAGATCTTCGGGTGGATCATACCAGAACAGGGCGAGACGGCCTTCCTCCCGGATATGGCCGAACATCTCACCCTGGCTGGCCAGCCGGAAATAAATGCCCTGGTTTCTCCGTGGAAGCTCTTCGGGGGGCGCGGGAAGGTATTCGACAAAAGCCCCTGGCAGCGACCGTTCCACGATGATTTTCATCTGGCCTGGCGAGGCTACCTTGATGCTGGTGTCGATGGCGCTCAGCACGGATTTCGGGTCCTGGTCCGTTCGGATTACAAGGTAGTACCGGGGGTTGCCTTTGAACAGGTTTTCCGGCATGGCGCAGGTGTAATACGGGTCGGTGAACGTAAGATCGAGGATGTGATCCGGGCCGGCAGTGATTTCGGCGAGCAGGTCCCTCAGAAGGATTTCAGCCCGGCTGAAACAGGTCCAGAGATCCTCGTGGTGGTATGGGGGCAGCCCGGAAGGACCACCGGCTTTCGATGGCTCCGGCAGAGTTTCGGATGGTCCAGGTTCCTGGATGCTTCCTTCGGCAAGACCAAAGACGTTTATCCGGCCTGAAAAGGAGGACAGTTCGGCAAACGTCTGGCGGATCACGGCGTAAACGTCCCGGGGATGAAAGGCGCCGGGCTCTTTCCTGACCTGCTGGAAAAACGGGACCACCCGGTTGAGGGCCATGAGGACCAGAAGGGAGGTCATGTTCCTGGTGCCGGATTCCGCGCCGTGGATGCTGCGTTTGTGTTTGAAGGAACCCAGCTCCAGGGCGCAGGCGGTGATGGCGTCCCCGATGCTGAGGATCGTTTTCAGAAGAACGGGCGATGAACCGGCTGTCACGCAGGGAGGAACGTATTCAGGGGACAGAACCGGGCCGCTGTCGCGGCTGATCAGCCTGGCCACGGGAATCAGGTCGTAACCTGTCACATGGGAAAGCTCATCCTGGAAGAAAAGGCGCAGCGCGTAAACCATCCGCCGGATCTCGGCCGGCTCGCCCTCCTGATAAAGGTCGGCCACCCGTTCGGCCTCGCCGGATGCCAAAAACCGTGTGTCCACCACGGGAGTCTCTCGGGTTTGTGGGCTGGCCGTCACATTGGGTTGTTCATGTTTCCATGTCTTGAGGCCCAGGTACACGGTCATGGGCTCTCCGGGGCTGAGGTGGGATCTGAAATCCCTGGACTGGACCACGGCGTTTTCCCCGAGAACCACATAGGTCATGTCAGGGAACCAGAATTCTCCACGTATGATTTCAAACGAATGGCGTGACAGGGCATTTTCGGCCAGGGTCATGGAAACCACGCCTGTGAGAGAGGGTTTGATGTGGGTATGGTATGGGGCGAACCGGGAGTCCATCAGCCTGTCGTTCGTCTGGAAATGCTGGGGCTGGAGAAAAAGGCCCTGATACCAGAACAGCGGTTTTTCCATGTCAGCTTCCTTTTTTTTCGTCGTGTTCCGGGAGATTTTCGATCTGACGTGCACCCAGCCTGAGATCTATTTCAAGTTTCCCTGGAACAGGCATCCCAGGGTTTCCGAACCATTTATTTCCCTTCAGGGTGACTGGAATTTCAAAAAGACGGGTGATGCCTTTTTCGTCCATGGTGCTGTATCCTGCAACGATTCCAAGATACATGGTTCCCTCCGATCTGTCTATACGATGGGTCGTGTCGCTTTCCGGGTAGATCACCAGGCTTTTCACCGACGTCACACTGGGGTCGAAAACCCGGCTTTCCAGAAGGCCGACCAGGCCTTCTTTGTTTTGCCGATGCTGGTTGAAGCTGTTGGGGCTGGAAAGCTGGTAGACCACCAGATAGAGGGCGTGGGCTTTCCCCTCGGATTCGTTGAGGCCTGCGTCGGCTTTCAGGTTCAGCACGATGCCCTCTTTTTCGAGCTTCCATTCCACCGGAAGAGGTGGAGCGGACATGCACCCTGAAAAAACCAGGAGAGTGCAGATCAGAAAGAAAAGTCTGGATATCATCATAATAAAAACCCCGGGTCATTAAGACCGTTTCTCAGTGGGAAAACCATGCGCAATCGGAAATGGCTTTAAAATCGGCATGGCGATGAAATATAAAGGTACAGATTGCCTTCATGGATCACAAAGAATTTCAGTGCGTGGTGTCAAAATCCACATTTGAAGGGCTTTGACGGTCCTGGGCTCTATATTACATTTTAAACGCCAGCACAACCTATTAGATGCTGATTTTGAATTTTTATTAGGGATAAAAAATGTATCCATAGATCACAACAATATGGAACGATAAAAGAAAGCTGTTTTCATAATGTTCTCATGTGTCATTGATGGAACTGGAAGGTAACTCGTGGTGTTCCGGAACCTTGTGGCCGATACCGGTGTCCGGGACAGGCGCCCGCTCCTCCGTCTGTCTGTTGTCAAATCCTTCGCGCTGTTGTACATTGGGCTTCCTGATCGTGATCTGAAACAGGATTTTCCACACCCGGTAAGGGGGAAGAAAGGAGAAAGCGATGAAATTTCTTGTGATTGGTGGAGATGCGGCAGGGATGAGTGCGGCGAGCCGGGCCAAAAGAAACCGACCCGACCTGGAGGTCACGGTGCTTGAAAAAACCATGGACGTGTCGTACAGCGCCTGCGGCATGCCCTACAACATCGCGGCTCCCGACAGGGACATGGATACCCTGGTGGTGAGAAAGGCCGATGTGTTTCGTGAAAAACAGGGCATCAACCTTCTGACAGGCCATAACGCCCAGTTTCTCGATCCTGCCCGGCGCGTTGTGGAAGGAACAGTTTCGGGCGGAAGGGATTTTTCCCTGCCCTACGACAGGCTGCTGATCGCTACGGGGGCCTCTCCGGTGGTTCCGCAGGTGGAAGGTGTGGATCTTCCCGGGGTGTTTCCCCTGAAATCCCTTGAAGACGGACGGAAAATCAAACAGTATCTTGCGGAAAACACCGTAAAAAAGGCCTTTATCGCCGGAATGGGGTTCATCGGTCTTGAGATGTGCGAGGCCTTGATGGAGCGGGGCATCTCTGTGGACATGATCCGCCGGTCAGGCAACTTCATACCCTGGCTTCCCATGGACATGTGCCGGTTTGTCCGGACCGAGGCGGAAAAACGGTCGGTGGGCATGCATTTCAATCAGGGTTTGAAACGCATCGAGAAAACTGAAAAGGGCCTGAAGGTGGTCACCACGGCCCTGGAATTCGAGGCCGATCTCGTGATTCTGGCCCTGGGTGTGACACCCAACAGCGACTTTGCCGTGAAAGCCGGGATCGCGGTGGGGAAACACCAGGAGATTTCGGTGAACCGGGCGCTGGAGTGTTCGGTGGAACACGTTTACGCCGCCGGGGACTGCGCCGACGCCTACCATGTGGTTACCGGGGAAAAAACCTGGATTCCCCTGGCTCTTCGCGCCAACAGGGCCGGGTGGGCCGTGGCGGACACGGTCTGCGGAACACGAACCGAACTGCCCGGGGTGGCCGGGACGGCGGTGTTCAAGTTTTTCGATCTGCAGGTGGCGAGGACAGGGCTTTCTTACGACGAGGCCGTGGCATCCGGCTTCGAAGCGGTGGAGGAAACGGTGAAAACAAGATCACGGGCCCACGGGCACCCGGGTTCCGGGGAGATCTGGGTCCAGATGGTCGGAGACAGGCGTTCGGGGAGGCTGCTTGGGACTTTCATGGCGGGTAAAGAGGGGGTGGCCCACCGGATCAACGCGCCTGCCGTGGCTTTGTCAGCCCATATGACTGTAGCGGATTACGTCCAGTCGGACCTGGCTTACGCCCCGCCCTTCGGTCCGGTGTGGGATCCCACCCTGACGGCGGCGATCCAGCTGGCCAAGAAAATGGAATGAGGCGGTTTAAAAAAGGCAAAAAAAATGATCTCTGACGAACGAATCGTGAGAGATCATTTGATTTTGGGGTGATGGTCGGGGCGAGAAGATTTGAACTTCCGACTCCTTGAACCCCATTCAAGTGCGCTACCAGGCTGCGCTACGCCCCGACAAAAACAAACGGTAATTAACATTTAAGGAAATGCATGTCAAGTTATGAATCCAAATATCCTGTGAAAATGAAAAAAGGGGATGTCCTTGGCGTGGCCGCACCCTCCAGTCCCTTTGACGACATTCTTTTTCAGCAGGGCGTTTCCACGCTGAAGGCCATGGGTTTTGAGGTGCTGATGCCCGAGGGGATCTTTGAAAAGGATGGTTTTTTGGCCGGAGATGATACGTTGAGGGCGGCCGTGCTTCATGACCTTTTCGTGAATCCGAAGGTCCGGGGTATTGTCTGCGCCAGAGGTGGCTACGGTTCCATGCGCCTTCTTCCCCTTCTGGATTTCGATCTGATTGCGGCGAACCCCAAGCCTTTGATCGGTTTCAGCGATGCCACGGCTCTTCTCGAAGCGATTCACGAAAGGACCGGGCTTGTCTGTTACCATGGGCCGGTGGTGACCTCCCTTGCCAAAACGGACGGGCCGGGCCTCACGGGGTTTGAAGATATTCTGAAAGAAGGGGTCTGGACCATGGAGTGCCCGGAAGGGACGGTGATCCGGGAAGGTGCGGCGGAAGGGCCGTTGAAAGGCGGAAACCTGACCACGCTCTGTCATCTTACGGGCACGGCTTTTGCGCCACAACTGGACGGGAGTATCCTGATGCTTGAAGATGTGGGTGAGGCGCCTTACAGGATCGACCGCATGCTGACCCAGATGAGAATGGCCGGTCTGTTCGACCGTATCCGGGCTGTGGTGGCAGGGCGTTTCGACCGCTGCGGAGAAGCCCGGGATATCGAGGAGGTTTTCAGGAGGGCTTTCCGGGATGTTCACGTTCCCCTGGTTTTGGGTTTCCCTTTTGGTCATGGTTCGGAGAACCTGCCTTTTCCTGTGGGGGGATGGGCAAGGTTCGATACAAATTCCATGAAAGTGAGCATGGCATGAATGACAAGGCGATAGACCGCTGTATGGAGCAAGGCCTTGAGGATAGGGTCTTTCCGGGAGCTGTTTTAAGGATTTCGGTCAAAGGACGGCCTGTGTTCGAAAAGGCCTATGGTGTGACGGATCTTGAGTCCAAAAGAAACGTGGCCACGTCGACGGTGTTTGACCTGGCCTCCCTGACCAAACCCCTGGCCGGAGCCACGGCCCTGATGATGCTCATCCAGCAGGGCAAAGCGGATCTCGATTCCACATTGGGCCAAATGATTCCGGAATTTGAAGGCACGGACAAAAAAAATGTGACCGTGCGCCAGCTGCTCTGCCACACTTCGGGACTTCCCGCTTATAAACCGTACTATGAGAAACTGGCGGCCGTTCCCCGGCAAGACAGGCAGGCGGCCCTGCGTGCCCTGCTGACTGGGGAACCTTTGGCACACCTTCCCGGAGAAAAAGCCGAGTACAGCGATATCGGTTACATGGCCCTCAACTGGATTGTCGAGTCCTGTTCGGGCATGTTCATCGGCGACTTTGTCCAGAAAGAAGTGTATAACCCCCTGGGGATCTCAGACCTTTTTTATATAGGGCAGGGCGGTTCGGCAGATGCCGGGCGTGTGTACGCCGCCACCGAACAGTGCGGCTGGAGAAAGAAAACCCTGGTGGGGGAGGTCCATGACCAGAACGCCTGGATCATGGAGGGACATGCGGCCCATGCAGGTCTTTTCGGAACGGCGGAAGGGGTGGATGCCCTCCTTGCCGAGTTTCTATCCGTGTATCACAATGAACGGGCAAGCCGCGTTTTCCACCGGTCCGTGGTCCGGATGTTTCTTACAGAATGTGGGCGCTTCCGGAGGACACCCGGATTCGACATGCCATCGGCCAAGGGATCGAGCAGTGGAACCCGTTTTTCTCCAACGAGTGTGGGCCACCTCGGCTATACGGGGACATCGTTCTGGATGGATCTGAAACGCAAAATCACGGTGACGCTCCTGACAAACAGGGTTCATCCCACCAGCGACAATATCCGGATCAGGGAATTCCGGCCGCAGATTCACGACACGGTTATGGCGCAGTTCTGATCATCGGCCGGCAGAGGCGGAGGAAGGATCTTCGGTCTGCTTCCGATTCTCCGGGAACGGATGGTTTTTTAAGCCCTGTCTTGTTTGTGTAAATCGAATTTTATTCTTGTCATGCCCCCGTAATTTTGATAGCGGTGTGTTGTTTATTTGCATCGGTTATCCCCGGAACGCCTTATTTTTCATGTCAGGAATCACAGGACAATCACCACCGGGGATTCCATATATTATGCACAGGTAACAGGTCAAACGGCATCGGATGTATCCATGCCGGTTTTTTATGTAACGAACGGAAGATCCCTTGTTGGAAGACGGGGAGGGAACAAGGACATATATGAATCTCATGGATTCTGTTTTAGGCTTTTTTTCAAGTGATCTGGCCATTGATCTCGGGACGGCCAATACCCTTGTGTACGTCAAGGGAAAGGGAATTGTGCTCAGCGAACCCTCTGTGGTGGCCGTCAAGATGGAAGGCGGACGGAAAAACCGTATTCTTGCCGTGGGCGCCGAGGCGAAAAAGATGCTGGGCCGGACACCGGGCAACATCGTGGCCATCCGTCCCATGCGTGACGGTGTCATCGCGGATTTCGAAGTGACCGAAGCCATGCTGAAGCATTTCATTGCCAAGGTCCACAACAACCGGCAGAAGTTCGTGCGCCCGAGAATCATCATCGCCGTGCCGTCCGGAATCACCCAGGTCGAAAAAAGGGCCGTGAAGGAATCCGCGGAATCGGCCGGGGCACGGGAAGTCTTCATGCTCGAAGAGCCCATGGCCGCAGCCATCGGCGCGGGCCTTCCCATCACGGACCCCACCTGCAACATGGTGGTGGACATCGGAGGGGGCACCACGGAAGTGGCGGTCATCTCCCTGGCGGGCATCGTGTACAGCCGTTCCTTGCGGGTCGCCGGAGACAAGATCGACGAAGGCATCATGCAGTACATCAAGCGGAAGTACAACCTCCTTATCGGAGAACGGACCGCTGAAATCATCAAAACCACCATCGGAAACGCCTATCCCGAACCTGAAGCCATCGAGACCATCGAAGTGAAAGGGCGGGATCTTGTCTCGGGGATTCCCAAGATCCTGGCCATTGATTCCGAAGAAATCCGGGTGGCCATTTCCGAACAGATCGAGGCCATCGTGGAGTGTGTGAAAATCGCCTTGGAGCAGACTCCGCCCGAGCTGGCTGCCGATATCGTGGACCGGGGTATCGTGCTTACCGGCGGCGGCGCCCTGCTGAAGAACCTGGACAAACTCCTTCGGGAGACCACGGGGCTTCCCATCACCGTGGCCGAAGATCCACTTTCTACCGTGGCCCTCGGGGCCGGAAAGTCCCTTGACAGCATCGAAATACTCAAACAGGTGATGATCAAATAGGACATGTTTTCAAAGAAAATGCTGATTGTCGTTGTGTTGATCGTTCTGTTCTTCTTCAACATGACGATACTCAACGTAACCAGCAAACGGGGAACGGCATCCCCCACATGGGTGGGATCGGTGTTTGTTTCCCTTGTCGCCCCCTTCCAGAAAGCGGCCATTCATTCCATCCGTTTCATCCGGAACATCTGGGAAGATTATTTTTTTCTGGTGAACGCCGCCAGGGACAACAGACACCTGCAAGGTAAACTCCATCGGTGCGAAGACCAGATAAACCGCTACAGGGAGATGGAGCATTTCAACACGCGCCTTCGGGGTTTTCTGCGTTTCAAGAAACAGACGAACAGCGAAGTGCTCACCGCAGAAGTGATCAGCAAGGACGCCTCCGCCTGGTACAAGACCATCATGATCGACAAGGGGTTGAGGGACGGGGTTGAAAAAGGCGCCCCTGTGGTGGTGCCTGAAGGCATCGCCGGGCAGGTGATCGACGCCATGGAAAAATCATCGAAGGTTCTGCTGATCATTGATCGTAACAGCGCGGTGGACGGTCTGGTCCAACGGACACGGGCCCGGGGTATCGTCAAGGGCGACGCCTATGGAAGCTGTCTATTTCAGTACGCTCTAAGGAAAGATGATATCAAGCCCCAGGATGTGATCGTGTCCTCGGGTATGGACGGAGTGTATCCCAAAGGCCTGCTCCTGGGTGTTGTCGCCGAAGTGACGAGCAGTTCCGGCGTGTTTCATGAAGTCCGCCTCACGCCTTACGTGGATTTCGAAAAACTGGAAGAAGTCCTGGTCGTGATGGACACCCAGGAGGAAACGCTGGAGGACCTCCCGGTGGAGCCCGTGGGCGAAGGCTCTTTCTGATCCATGGCCTACCTTGTTTACATACCCCTGGCCATCCTTCTCATCGTGATGCAGACCGTGGTTCTGCCTGTTTTTTTCCTGATCTCGAATTCCTACGACCTTCTCCTGATCCTTGTCCTTTTTCTCGCTTTCTACCGGCCACACTCCGAAGGCGTTCCCATGGTCATTATCCTGGGATTCCTTTCGGATTGTTTTTCCGGAGGTCCCTTCGGTTTGTTCGCCACCACTTACATCTGGCTTTACGTGGGCGTCAAATCCGTGGTTCAGTATTTTCTCGTGGACAGTTGGTTTGTCCTTCTCGCGGCCATTCTTTCAGGAGTTCTTCTCGAACATGCCACGGTCTGGCTGAGCCTGATCATGAAACAGTCACAGTGGCACCTGGCCCCGGGATCGTTCCAGACGGCCGTTTATCAGATCATCTGGGCTCTGTTGACGGGACCTTTGATATTTCATATGCTCAAATCCTTTTTCAAAACGTGGGATAGCTGGTTCAGCAGACGGTTCAGGTCCAGCCTGGACTCTGACGATCTCTGAACTCGGAAACGTATAGAACCCTTTGATGTCGGATCTGGATGAACCATGGCGGATCAGGTGGTCAACACATACCTCAACACACCGGACAACGACTGGTACAAAGCCCGTCTTTCCGGACTGGTGTTTGCCGTCCTGGCCGCGTTTTTCCTCCTGTTCATCCGGATGTTCCACCTTCAGATCATCGAGGGCGAGGAATACCGTCGCCTGTCCGAAAGCAACTGCATCCGGATTCAGAATATCGATCCCCCCCGGGGACTGATTTACGATTCCAGAGGCGAACTGATCGTGGACAACCGGCCCTCATTTGATATCTGCATCACACCCAAGGACGCCAAACCCATCGAAGAAACCTTCAGCCGCCTGTCCGCCCTGACCATGACCCCAGCCAAGGAAATGGAGGAACGGTTCGCCAAACAGAAGGGACTGCCTTCGTACAGCCCGGTGGTCGTCCTTCCGGACGTGGATCGCAATACCCTGGGGGCCATCGAAGTCAGAAAATACGATCTGCCCGGTGTGACGGTTCAGGTTCGTCCTCTCAGGCATTACCTGCACAAGGGAAGCGCCGCCCATCTTCTCGGTTACCTTGGAGAGGTCAGCCAAAAAGAGATGGAAAGCGACAGATTCCCCGGAACATTGAGGGGGGACTACATCGGGAAGAACGGTATCGAGAGGAAATTCGAACTGATGCTCCGGGGAGTCCGGGGTGGCCGTCAGGTGGAGGTGGATGCCCGTGGTCGGCTTGTCCGGATCCTGAGGACGGTTGAGGAAAAACCCGGAAACAACCTGTACCTGACCATTGACCAGAAACTCCAGATGGAGACGGAGGCCTTGTTCGCCGAAAACGTGGGAGCGGCCGTCGCCATCGAGCCGGATACGGGCAACGTGCTGGCCCTGGTCAGCAGCCCGAGTTTCGATCAGAACGACTTTGTGGCCGGCCTGTCCCACGCCACATGGAATGCATTGATCAACAACCCTGAAAGACCCATGGAAAACAAGGCGGTTCAAGGGACCTATCCTCCGGCGTCCACGTACAAGATTCTGACCGCCATGGCGGCCCTGGAGGAAGGGGTTGTCGATGAGCACACCTCATTTTTATGCACCGGTTCCTATCGTTTCGGCAACAGATCCTACAAATGCTGGAGAAAAGAAGGGCACGGAACGGTGGACATCTACAGGGCCATCTCCCACTCCTGTGACGTTTTCTTTTACCAGGTCGGCCAGCGGCTCGGGGTGGACAAACTTTCGTTCTACGCACGGTCAAGTGGCCTGGGAAGCCGGACAGGAATCGAACTCGACAACGAGGCGGCCGGGATCATTCCCACGGCCGAGTGGAAGAAAAAGAGAACCGGTGACGCCTGGCAAAGGGGTGAAACCCTTTCCATCGCCATAGGCCAGGGTTTCAACCTGGTGACCCCCTTGCAGATGGCCTGTTTCATGTCAGCCGTGGGCAACGGCGGTAAGCGGTTCAAGCCCCAGCTTGTCCAGAAAATCGTCGACCAGGAAGGGCGGCTCATTCAGGAGACACGGCCCGAACTGGTGGGGACACTCCCGGTGAAGACGCGGAACCTCAACATCGTGCGTCATGGCTTGTGGCAGGTGGTGAACGGGGGAGGCACAGCGTCCGCCATCCGTTTAAAAACAGTTGAAATCTCAGGTAAGACGGGAACGGCCCAGGTGATCAGCCGATCCAGGGGGGATTCGGAAATCGCCTCCGGCCCGGCGCACTGGAAACCCCATGCCTGGTTTGTGGCTTACGCTCCGGCCGAGGCGCCTAAAATCGCTGTGGCCGTGATCGTGGAGCACGGAGAGCATGGCTCGAGCGCCGCAGCCCCCATCGCAAGGGACATTATCAAGACCTATCTCGGAGGTAACAAACCATGATGGTCGATCGACGGCTCGTGGAAAATTTCGATTGGGGACTCGCCCTGATTACCCTGGCCATCGGCCTTTCAGGACTTGTGATACTCTACAGTGCCGTTCACGCGGGCGGCCCCTCCGGCCAGGAGGTTTTCTATTACAAGCAGATGGTCTGGTTTGGAGGCGGTTTTTTTCTGATGTTCATGATTCTCATGGTCAACTACAGGGATCTTGAACGCTGGGCACCGGGAATCTTCACGTTCTGCGTGATTCTCCTTGTGGCCGTGCTTCTTGTGGGCCGCGTGGTGGGCGGGTCGAGGCGGTGGCTTGTTCTTGGACCCGTCACGATCCAGCCCTCCGAATTTGTGAAAATCGGAACCATCATCATCCTGGCGCGGTTTTACGCCAGGAACTCAAGCCGAAGGGGGTTTACGCTACGGGAACTGCTTC
Source organism: uncultured Desulforapulum sp. (assembly GCA_964637565.1). Taxonomy (GTDB): domain Bacteria; phylum Desulfobacterota; class Desulfobacteria; order Desulfobacterales; family Desulfolunaceae; genus DYJE01. Next base: position 12,011 of record CAZWTY010000012.1, on the reverse strand, counting down.
GGCCCGCGGCCATCATGTTTCCGCCCCTTCTCCTCATCCTGAGACAGCCGGATCTGGGGACGGCCATGCTCGTGGTTCTGATCTCGGCGTCCATGACGCTTTTTGTGGGAATCGAACGCCGCTCCCTGATCTATCTGTTTATTCTCGGTCTCTGTGTCTGTTGTTCCGGCTGGTTTTTCCTGCACGATTATCAACAGGAACGAATTTTGACGTTTCTGAATCCTGACCGCGACCCTCTGGGGGCCGGGTACCATATCATTCAATCGAAAATCGCCATAGGATCCGGGATGACCATCGGAAAGGGGTACCTCAAGGGAACCCAGAACGCCCTGTCTTTTCTCCCGGAACATCACACGGATTTCATCATGTGCGTTCTTGCCGAGGAATGGGGCTTCGCGGGGACGGTCTTCGTTCTGGCCCTTTACCTGATGCTCCTGATCTGGAGCCTAAACATCGCCCACAAGGCCCGGGACACCTTTGGAACACTGATCGCCGTGGGGGTGACGTCGATGTTTTTCTGGGGCATTTTCATCAACATGGGTATGGTGATGGGGTTGATGCCCGTGGTGGGGGTGCCTCTCCCTCTGATCAGTTACGGGGGGTCTTCGGTGGTGACCACGCTGATCGGACTGGGGCTTCTGATGAGCGTCAGCATCCGGCGGTTCATCAAAGAGTGACGGAAGGTTGCCGCCTTCACCAGGCTCGCGATTCCCGGTTTTTTTCAACGGTTTTTTGAACGGGCATTTTCTGATCTTCAGAACGGGAGCGGGCTGCGAATGATGCCGTCTCCGGCTCAGTTAAAACAGGTTGACAAAAAAACGCAATAATTGTTATAGGGTTCAGGGCTCAAATCTGAACCAGAATCAGGCAGTTTTTACGGATGGGTTTTGGGTATCTGTTTTCAATAATGTTTTAAAGAGGTTGGAGGTCATTCAATGGAAAGTTCTGGTATGCGCCGGAATGGTTATCTCCTTTTGACATCTGCCGCAGGGTTCCTCGTTACGTTGTTAACGGGAGCCTCTGCAGTTTTTGCCGAAAGCGCGATAACGGTCAAGCCTGACGTGTCAGCCATCGTCCAGATCGGCAATTTCATCCTGCTTGTCGTCCTTCTCAACATCGTGTTGTACAAACCGATCAGAGGAATTCTGTCCCAGAGAAAAGAAAAGGTTGAAGGGCTGAACAGCCGCATTCAATCTGCCGAGTCTCAGGTGGGCCAGAAGGAAGACGAGTTCAACGCGGGAATCAGGGAAGCACGCAGTCAAGGCGTGGCTCAAAAAGATGCCCTGATTGACGAAGCGTCTCTGGAGGAAAAGAGGATTCTTGGCGAAATCAGCGAAAAAGCGCAGGCTGATCTGGCAGAAATTCGTGAAAAGATTACAAAGGACGTCGAAGGTGTCCGCGTGAAACTTCAGGGAGAGATCGATGGTTTCGCGGCGGCGATTTTCGAAAAGATTCTGGGGAGGGCTTTATAATGAACCGATTCGGATCGAAACGTCTGCTCGTAACGCACCTTCTGGTGGTTGGTATTCTGCTGACTTTGGCCACAGTGGCCATGGCGTCATCCGGCGGGGAAGGCCATGCAGCCGTGGCGAAGCACTGGACCGGGAAGGACTGGGAAAGGGTGATGAACTTCGCCGTCCTGATGGTGGCCCTGTTCTTCGCCGTCAGAAAGCCGGTTTCCGATGCGCTGAACAACCGTATCGTGTCCATCAAGAACCAGCTTGAAGACCTCGAAACCAAAAAAGTCCAGGCGGAAAACACTCTGGCCGAATACGAGAAAAAAATCGCGACCCTCGATGACGAGGTGAAGCAGATTCTTGCCCAGTATCACGAGCAGGGTGAAGCCGCGAAATCGCGAATTCTCGAAAAGGCGGCGGACTCTGCCGAGAAGATGAAAGAGCAGGCCAGACGGAATATTGAAAACGAATTCAATGCCGCTAAGCAACAGCTTCAGGCGGAAATGATGACCAAGGCTCTCGAAAAGGCGGAAGAGCTGATCAGGAAGTCCATTTCCTCCGAAGACCAGGACCATTTGATCGATGAATATCTCAAAAAGGTGGTGGCATAATGAAAGATATAGCGATTTCGAGGCGTTATGCCAAAGCTCTCATGCTTATCGGCGGAGAGGACGGAAAAGCCGATAAGTACCGTACCGAACTGAGCGGGCTCGCCGCACTGATGAAAAAGGAAACGGAGCTTAACGACACGATCTGCAATCCCCTGTACGCCAAGGAAGAACGCCGGAACGTTCTGCAGGAAGTGCTCAAGAAGCTGAAATTGTCTAAGGTGATCAAGTCTTTTACTGTCCTTCTTTTCGATAAAGGCCGGTTCGGATTTCTTGCAAGCATCGATGAACATTACCAGAAGCTTGCGGACGAATTGAAAGGTGTGGCTCACGCCAGCGTGGTGTCCGCTGTGGAGCTCTCCGCCGATGCCGTGAAGAAGATCCAGGCGTCCCTGTCAAAACTGACCGGGAAAACGGTGGTGCTTGATATCGTACAGGACCCGAATCTGATTGGCGGGGTGGTCACGAAAATCGGCGATCTTGTACTCGATGGCAGTATCAGGACTCAAATTTTAAACATGAGAGAATCTTTTAAAAGGGGTGAGAAAGTCTAATGGAAATCAAAGCAGAAGAAATAAGTCAAATAATCAAAGATCAGATTAAGAATTTTGACAAAAAAGTCGAATTGAGTGAAACCGGTGTTGTTCTGTCCGTCGGTGACGGCATTGCCAGGGTTTACGGTCTTGAGAAGGTTATGGCAATGGAACTGGTTGAATTTCCCGGCGGCATCATGGGTCTTGCCCTCAACCTCGAACAGGACAACGTGGGTATCGCCATCATGGGCGATGACACCCATATCAAAGAAGGCGACCTCGTGAAACGGACAGGCCGTATCGCCGAGGTTCCCGTGGGCGAAGCGGTTCTTGGCCGCGTCGTCACCACAACAGGTGAACCCATCGACGGAAAAGGCCCCATCGACAAATCCAAGATGGCCCGTCTTGAAATGGTGGCTCCCGGTGTTATCGCCCGTAAATCCGTTCATGAACCCTGTTATACCGGTCTCAAGGCCGTTGACGCCATGACGCCTGTCGGCAAGGGACAGCGTGAGCTGATCATCGGCGACCGTCAGATCGGTAAAACCGCCTGCGCCATTGACGCAATTCTTGCTCAGAAAAACACCGACGTCTACTGCATCTACGTGGCCTGCGGTCAGAAAAAATCCACCGTGGCCCAGGTTGTGGCCGTTCTCGAAGCCAACGGCGCCATGGAATACACCACGGTTGTATCGGCCTGCGCCAGTGACCCCGCGGCACTCCAGTTTCTTGCTCCCTACGCCGGATGCGCCATGGGTGAATACTACCGTGACAACGGCAAACACGCCCTGATCATCTACGATGATCTTTCCAAACAGGCGGCCGCTTATCGTCAGGTTTCACTTCTGCTCAGACGTCCTCCCGGACGTGAAGCGTTCCCCGGTGACATTTTCTACAACCATTCACGGCTTCTCGAACGTTCAGCCAAACTGAACGATGAACTGGGCGCAGGTTCTCTCACCGCCCTTCCCATCATCGAAACCCAGGAAGGTGACGTTTCGGCCTTCATTCCCACCAACGTTATCTCGATCACAGACGGCCAGATCTATCTGGACAAAGGCATGTTCTTTGCCGGTCTGCGTCCCGCGATCAACGTGGGTCTCTCGGTTTCCCGTGTAGGTGGTGCCGCCCAGATCAAAGCCATGAAACAGGTGGCGGGTACTCTGCGTCTCGACATGGCGTCTTTCCGCGAACTTGAAGCCTTCGCCGCATTCGGTTCAGATCTTGACGCCGCCACCCAGGCCCAGCTGACCCGTGGCCAGAGACTGGTGGAGATTCTGAAACAGCCCCAGTACCAGCCCCTGCCCGTTGAAAAACAGGTTCTTATCCTTTACGCAGGAACCAAGGGTTACCTCGACAAATATCCCGCGGCTGTTGTGACCAAATACGAAGCCGGACTTTATCCTTTTGTCGAAGGCCGTTTCCCCAAACTGCTTCCGTCCATCGCCGAAAAAGCCATGATCGATGATGAAAACGAAAAAATGATGATTCAGGCGCTTACGGCTTACGACGAGGAATTCAAGGACACGATCTAACGTCCTTGCCACTTAACATCAAAGAGAAGCTGTAAAGGGTGAACATATGGCAACATTAAAGGAAGTTAAACTGAAAATAACTGGTGTGAAGAAAACAAGGCAGATCACCAGTGCCATGAAGATGGTTGCCACTTCCAGGTTGCGCGGTGCTCAGTTGGCGATGGAGGCTTTCAGGCCCTATGCTGCGAAATACGCAGAAGTTCTGGGCAGTCTGGCACAGAAAGCGGGAGAGGACGCAAGCCCTCTCCTCGTCCCCCGCGAGGAAGTGAAAAAAATACACATCGTGCTTTGCACCTCTGACCGGGGGCTGTGCGGTGGTTTCAACATCAACCTGATCGATAAGGTCATTGATTTTATCCAGGAAAAGAAAGAGGACGGTGATGTTGAAATCAGTATCACCAACTTCGGGAAAAAAGGACGTGACTGGGCCAGGACAGAGGGCATGAACATCGCGGACCAGTACCTCGGGGTTGTGGGGTCCAAGTTTGGATTCAACATTGCATCCGTGGGCGGTCAGAAGCTGATCAATCGCTTCCTCGAAGGAGAGTACGACGAGGTTTACCTTGTGTACTCCAAGTTCGTGAGCATGTCACGGCAGGTTCCCACGCTCCAGAAGATTCTTCCCATTCCGCCCATCGAAGCGGTGGAAGCGGAGGAAGGTGCCCCCTACCAGGCCGAGCATATCTGTGAGCCGAGTCCTGACGCACTTCTGGGTGAAATGCTCCCGAAGAACGTTTTCATACAGATCTACAGCGGTCTTCTGGAAACGTCGACCAGTGAGCACGCGGCCCGTATGAGCGCCATGGACAATGCGACCAAAGCCTGTAAAGACATGATCAATGATCTTCAGAGGCTGTACAACAAAACAAGACAAGCGGCGATCACCGCGGACCTCATGGATATCGTCGGTGGCGCGGAAGCCCTCAAAGGCTAAGTTGCTCCAGGCTTGTAAACCATAAAACCAAATATACAACGATTGTATATGGAGGAATGTCAGATGGCTGAAAATATTGGAAAAATAACGCAGGTCATGGGACCTGTCGTTGACGTTGAATTTGAACCTGGAAAACTGCCGGCGATCCTTAACGCATGTCTTATCACCAACCCGGCGATCAGTGGCGAGAAAGACAACCTGGTTGTGGAAGTGGCCCAGCACCTGGGCGACAACGTGGTCCGTACCATCGCCATGGACGTTACGGACGGTCTGGTCCGCGGCATGGAAGTCAAAGACACGGGGAAAGCGATCATGATGCCCGTCGGCCAGGCTTCTCTTGGTCGCGTTCTCAACGTGGTCGGTCGTCCTGTGGACGGCCTCGGCCCGGTGAGCATGGAAAAGACCATGCCGATTCATCGTCCCGCTCCTGAATTCACTGAACAGGATACCAAGGTCAATGTTCTTGAAACGGGCGTCAAAGTGATCGACCTTCTCGTTCCCTTTCCCCGTGGCGGTAAAATGGGCATGTTCGGCGGCGCCGGTGTTGGCAAAACCGTTATCATGATGGAAATGGTTAACAACATCGCCATGCAGCACGGTGGTATCTCCGTGTTCGCCGGCGTAGGAGAAAGAACCCGTGAAGGAAACGACCTTTACCACGAAATGAAAGATTCGGGCGTTCTCCAGAAATGTGCCCTGATTTACGGCCAGATGACGGAACCTCCCGGAGCCCGTGCCCGTGTGGCCTTGTCCGCCCTGACATGCGCCGAGTACTTCCGTGATGTGGAAGGCCAGGACGTTCTGATCTTCATCGACAACATCTTCCGTTTCACCCAGGCTGGTGCTGAAGTATCCGCTCTTCTCGGCCGTATGCCTTCGGCCGTAGGTTATCAGCCGACTCTGGCGGTTGATATGGGTGCCCTTCAGGAACGCATCACGTCTACCACGAAAGGTTCCATCACGGCCGTTCAGTGTGTTTACGTTCCTGCTGACGACTTGACCGACCCTGCGCCTGCAACGACATTCGCCCATCTTGACGGAACGGTGGTACTTTCCCGCTCCATTGCCGAGCTTGGGATTTATCCCGCCGTGGATCCTCTCGACTCTTCGTCGCGTATTCTCGATGCATCCTACATCGGTGAAGAGCATTACAGAGTTGCCCGTGAAGTGCAGAGAATCCTCCAGAAATACAAAGAACTTCAGGATATCATTGCAATTCTCGGTATCGATGAACTTTCCGATGAAGACAAGGTGGTGGTTACCCGCGCCCGCCGTATCCAGAGATTCCTTTCCCAGCCTTTCCATGTGGCGGAGGTTTTCACGGGTCTCAAAGGAAAATACGTCAAAATCGAAGATAACATCAGAAGTTTCAAGGAGATTCTCGAAGGCAAACATGACGATCTTCCTGAATCGGCGTTCAACTTGGTTGGTTCTATCGAAGATGCGGTTGCAAAAGCAAAAGCGATGGCGGCAGCTTAATTAACCAGGGAGATGACCTATGGCTGATAATATCAGATTGGAAGTTGTGACCCCGGAAAAAATTGTGGTCAGCGAAGTGGCTCAAATCGTCATGGCACCCGGCTCTGAAGGCGAATTCGGTGTCCTTGACGGTCATACCCCTTTTCTCACCACATTGAAAACCGGGATGATCCGCTACAAAGATTCCACCGGAGCGGAAAAGGTGGTTTTTGTCAGTGGCGGTTTCGCGGAAGCCCTTCCTGACAAGGTGACCGTACTGGCCGAGTCTGCCGAGAGGCGTCGCGATATCAATATTGATCGCGCCAAGGCGGCCATGGCAAGAGCCGAAGAGAGGCTTGGAAAAAGTGTTTCTGACAATGAAGTCGACGTTGTCCGAGCCAAAGCGGCGCTTCTTCGTGCCATAACGAGGTTGAGCATCGTACAGACAAGATAGGTTCAAGGATCTTGTCTTTGTAATCAAAAATAAAAAAGGGTGAATCAGAAATGGTTTACCCTTTTTTATTTTACTACGGTTCGAGAGCCCTGGAGAAATCTATGAACACTATGATGGAAAATATCGCCGTTGTCATCCTTGCCGCAGGCAAGGGGACGCGCATGAAATCCGAAAAGGCCAAAGTACTGCATGAAATTCATGGGGTGCCGATGATTCATTACGTTGTGGAATCCGCTTCACATATAGCGGGCAACCATGTCATCGTGGTCGTCGGTCACCAGCGGGAAGAAGTCAAGAAGGCCGTTCTTCAATCTTTTTCAGCCAGTTTCGCAATTCAGGAGGAGCAGAAAGGGACGGGTCACGCCGTGCTTTGTGCCCTTCCACAAATCGAGTCCACCATTTCCCATGTCGTGATTCTATGTGGAGATGTGCCTCTTATTTCATCAGACACACTTAAAAAACTCGTGGCCAAACATCGTTCCGGAAATGCCGTGGTAACTGTTCTTGCCGTGTCTGTCGAAAATCCGAAAGGATACGGACGAATGATTGTGAATGAGGATGGTTCGGTTGTTCGTATCGTGGAAGAGGCCGACGCCAGTGAGGAAGAAAGGATGATTCGCCTGGTCAACAGCGGCATATACTGTGTCGAAAAGGAGTTTTTATTCCACGCCCTTTCTGAAATCAAGTCTGATAATGTCCAAAATGAGCTTTATCTGACGGATATCGTGGGAATTGCCAGCCATGAAAAGAAAGAAGTCGGGCTGTTCGAGGGTATTTCTCCACACGAGGTGACAGGGGTCAATACCATCGATGATTTGGAGCTCGTCAAGGATCTTCTCAAGGCAGAGAGCCCGTGAATGGGCCGTGAAATGACTTGACTTTAAACGGAAAGAAAGATTATATAGATTCATAAGTACCAAGAGGTGCATGAGTGGATAACGATGTGATTTTAAGCCAGTTTGATGCTATGGATGAGAAAGTGGGGGCGCTTTTGGAGCTCTGCGCGAATCTGAAAGTAGCAAATACGCGACTTAAAAGCAGAATAGAAATAATGGAAAAAGAGATTAAAGCCAAATCTGAAGCTGAGTTGAAGTATACCGAAAGGAAGAAGCTAATTCGGGAAAAAGTTGACAATTTAATTGAAAAATTGAACCACATTTCCGAAGCGTCCGCCTCATAGGTTGATTCAGTGAAAAAACTGGAAAATAATAAAAATTTGGAAAGAATCGTTGAAATTAAACTTTTTGGTGAACAATACAGGTTCAAAGCGAGCCCGGAGGATAATCACGCTGAAAAGGTTGTCGAATTTATTCTGAAAAAAGTCGAGGACGCAAAGGGAAACATGCCCTTGCCGGCCAACGACGCCAATAAATTTGCGCAACTCCTTCTGGCTACACTCAACATCTGTAATGATTATTATGATTTAAAAGATAAATATGATGATTTGTTGAAAACCATTAAGGAAAGATCGACCAGGATATCCAATGTGATAGAAGCCCAGGTCAAATGACGCCCTGGCTTCTGATGCTTTTATTTTTCCTGTTTTTGTAGGTGTTTAGGATCAATACAGAAATTGATCCCTGCCGTGTTCGTGATTGTTTTATACTCTTTGGCCCAATGAAATCTTATCGGGAACCTTCTCTTGTTTTGGTGAGCATGTTCTGAACCTTCAGAAAAGCCTTAAGAAACAACAAGGGGCCCACCTTGAACCCATGGTTCAAAGATTTCTCAACACGGCACAATGGTGGGGATTAATTTCTGTTCTTCTTATTTCCGTCCTTCGTTAGTCCAGAACAAGCTTCCTTTTGATATTTTCGTTGAAGGTCATTTTCCCAGGCCCCCGTTTTAGACTTGGGAAAGGGTTCTATTCACTGACTCCATCGGAATTTTGATGGAATTACATATATTTAGGAGATCGTAATGAACGGTGTGGCGATTATCTCAGGAGTGGTAAGTCTGTGTGCGGGTTTCCTGATTGCATACATGATGAAGGCCAGAAATTTGGCATCTAAAGTTCAAGCGGCTGAAGCTGAGGCGGAAAAGATCGTTGAGAATGCCAAAAGAAGGGCGGATACGCTGTTGAAAGAAGCCAGCGTTGAAGCCAAGGACAGGCTTTTCAAAATGAAAACTGCCTTTGATGCAGAAACCAATGAAACAAGGGCAGAGCTTAAAAAGCTTGATAAACGCCTGAATCAGAAGATTGAAAAATTAGATAAGCGCCATGATTTCTTTGAAAAACGCGAAAAGGAATTGAACGAAAAAGAGAAGGAGTTGACAGATCTGACCGAGGCTGTGGAAAGTGACAAGGTCAAATATCAGGCCATGATCGAAGATCAGAAAAACCAGCTTGAGAAAATTTCAGGTATGACCACGGATGAGGCCAAGGATCTTCTGATTAAAGCCATGGAAAACGAGGCTCGGCATGATGGCGCCAAGATGATCAAGAAGATCATGACCGAAGCTAAGGAAACGGCCGATAAGGAAGCCAAAAAAATTATCGCCACGGCTATTCAAAGATATGCCGGTGATTTTGTTGCTGAAAGAACCGTGTCCGTTGTACCTTTGCCCAACGACGAAATGAAGGGGCGGATCATCGGCCGTGAGGGAAGAAACATCCGTGCACTTGAAGCTGAGACGGGAATTGACCTTATTATTGATGATACTCCCGAAGCCGTCATTCTTTCCGGGTTCAACCCGGTCCGAAGGGAAGTGGCACGTATTTCCCTTCAGAAATTGATCGCTGACGGACGGATTCATCCCGCACGTATCGAGGAAGTGGTCAAATCCGTCGAAAAGGAAGTGGATCAGACTATCAAGGAAGCCGGAGATCAGGCGGCCTTCGATCTTGGCGTCCATGGTATCGATCCCGAACTCATCATGATACTTGGCCGGTTGAAGTTCAGGACGAGCTACGCCCAGAATGTTCTTCAACACTCGGTTGAAGTTGGATTTCTCTGCGGCATCATGGCAGCGGAGCTTGGTCTGAATGTCAAGCTGGCCAAACGTATGGGGCTTCTCCATGATATTGGAAAAGCCGTTGACCATGAGGTTGAAGGGCCTCACGCCATCATTGGAGCCAACCTGGCGAAAAAATACGGTGAGTCCCCCAAGGTGGTTCAAGGTATTGCGGCCCATCATGAAGACGTGCCACCAGTTTCTGTTTATGACCAGCTTGTCCAGGCAGCCGACTCTCTGTCCGGGGCACGGCCCGGGGCAAGAAAAGAGCTTCTTGAAAATTACGTCAAACGGCTTGAAGAGCTTGAAGCCATTGCCAATTCATACCAGGGTGTTGAAAACTCCTATGCCATTCAGGCGGGAAGAGAGCTGCGCGTCATTGTCGAAGGGGATATTGTTAAAGACGAAGATGCGGTCATGCTGAGCCGTGATATCGCCAAGAAGATTGAAGAAACACTGACATTCCCAGGTCAGATTAAAGTGATCGTGATTCGAGAAACCCGTGCTGTAGGATACGCAAATAAATAAAGGTGCTGCTGATGAACGTTCTTGATGTGCTGAAACAGAGAGGTTTTGTTGAAAATACCACCCATGACGAAGAACTCAGAGAGTACCTGTCGTCGGATTCGGTCTCATGCTATATCGGGTTCGATCCCACGGCGGACAGTCTCCATGTCGGGCATTTACTCCCGATCATGGCGCTTTCACATATGCAGCGAGCAGGCCACAGGCCCATTGCCCTTGTGGGTGGTGGGACAGGCCTTATCGGTGATCCCAGTGGTAAGACGGAAATGCGCAAACTGATCACCCATGAGGATGTGGAACACAACAAGCGCGGCCTGAGAAAACAGTTGGCCTATTTCATTGATTTTGCCGATGGCAAGGCAGAGCTTGTGGATAATGCGGACTGGTTGACGGGTCTTGGATACATCGAGTTTTTGAGGGACATCGGCCGGCATTTCAGCATCAACCGTATGATCAAGGCAGAAAGCTACAGGATGAGGTTGGAATCGGAAGAGGGGTTGAGCTTTATCGAATTTAATTACATGCTGCTTCAGGCTTACGATTTCATGAAACTCGCCCAAAGTCACTCTTGTCTCCTTCAGATGGGGGGGAGTGACCAGTGGGGCAATATCGTTGCGGGGATAGACCTTGTCCGAAAGATTCACAGGAAAACGGCTTTTGGGATAACATTCCCCCTGATCACGACAAGCAGTGGGGCCAAGATGGGAAAGACAGCGAGCGGTGCTGTCTGGCTTGATGGAGCTCGGACCTCGCCCTACGAGTACTTCCAATTCTGGGTTAACACGGATGACGGGGATGTCCCGCGTTTTTTGAGTTTATTCACGTTTATGCCCATGGATGAGATCGAAAAGGTCAAGGAACTCCAGAATGCAGATCTGAACAGCGCCAAGGCCGTTCTTGCCTATGAAGCCACTCTTCTGGCCCATGGACAGGAGGAGGCCGATAAAGCCTTCTCTTCGGCTCAGGCCATGTTTGGAGAGAGGATCATTCCTGATCACATCCTGCCATCGAGCGGTATCCCAAGAAGAATGAAATCGGATGTGATGGATTCCGTGCCAAGCTCTATCATCGCCAAGTCGGATCTGGTACCGGGTATTCCGGCATTCAGGCTTCTTGTCATGTGTGGCCTTGCCAGCTCCAATGGCGCCGCACGCAAGCTTATCCAGCAGGGAGGGGCCTATATGAATGGTGAGCGTATCGTTGACCAGGACCAGATGATACAGCCCAATGATTTCAGAACGGGAGAGGTTATCCTGCGGTCTGGCAAAAAGCGATACCACAAGTTGGTCATGGAAGAATAGTCGATTTTCTCTTGCCGGGTTGCTTTTAAAAGAGCAATGGGATTGATCGACAGAAAAAATCACGTTTTTTTGAAAACATCGATTTTTTCGGTTGACAGCGAGCGGCTTCGAGTGTAAAACCCTCAAGTCTTTCGCTGAGAGGGACGACGCAACAACGAAGCCTACAAATAGTAACTGAGCGCTTCGGTCAAATACAAAAAACTTCAAAAAAGTATTTGACAAAGCCCGGGGGATCGGATAGATTAATCGGG